>DATHMQ010000173.1:0-7557 GCA_035486935.1 Solirubrobacteraceae bacterium | reverse complement strand
GAGGCGCAGGCGCCTGAGCCAGACGAGCAGGCAACGACCGTAGAGCAGGAGCCGCCAGCCGACGACGGTTCCGAGGAGCCAAGTACCGACGAGGTAGTCCAAGAGGCCGCCGAGGGGCAAGCGTCATAGGGGTGGGTGGGGTCTATATCCCCCGACGCCGCTGCGTCGGCTGCGGGCGCTTGGCGCCAAAGCCCGAGTTGGTGCGCTTGGCAAGCGTCGCTGCTGGCGCCGAGCGTCCTCCCATGACCGTGCTCGATCGCGCCGGCACGCTGCCGGGCCGCGGCGCCTATGTTTGTCGCAGCGAGTCCGTTCGTGCGCCGAGCATCGAGTGCATGAAACTTGCGACCAGGAAGGGCACATTGCAGCGTGCCTTTCGTCGCGCGGTCGAGGTCCCCGTCGAGCTCCTAGAATCGGAGAGTCGATGAGTAAGAAGCGAGTTCACGAAATAGCAAAGGAGCACGGGCTCTCCAGTAAGGAGCTGCTCGAGCGCCTGCAAGCCGCCGGCGTAGCCGCCAAGGCAGCCGCCTCCTCGGTCGAGGAGGCCGACGCGTTGCGCGTGCTTACAGACAACGGCGCCGCTGCCACGGCAACGGCCACGAAGCCGGCGGTCGCGCCCCCGGTGAACGGAACAGCCACGCCACCGGCGGCTTCAGCAGCGAACACACAGGGCGCTCCCACCGGCCAAGCCATCCCGGCTGACGGCCCCGTCGCAGGCCTTGAGCCCGCATCCCCTGCGCCTCCGGAGACCACCGCCGATGGCGCAGGGAACCCTGACGCAGCCGCCGGTACAGCCGCCGGCGAGCGTGTGCGTCCCACGCGCGACTCGCGTACCGGCGAGCGCACACCGGCAAGCAACAGCGCAGGCGGGCGCAGGCGCGTCGTGATCGACTCCCAAGCTTCGCGTCGCCAGCAGGGCGGACCGGCCAACCAGCCCGTGCGCCGTCCACGGCGCGGACGCAGGCGCAGAGGCACCTACGACGAGACGATCGCCCCGATCGACACGACTGCGATGGAGGCCACCGATCTGATCCGCGTGAACTCCGGCTCCACCGTCAAGGACGTCGCGGAGTATCTCGGCGTGCCCGTGCCGGAGGTCATCAAGAAGCTGATGATGCTCGGCGAGATGGCGACGCTCACGCAGACGCTCTCCGACGACGCGATCCAGGTGCTGGCCGACGAATTCGAGAAGAAGATCGAGATCGTCCACGCGGCCGACGACGTCGAGGTCGAGCCGGTCTTCGAGGACGACGAGCAGGACCTCGTCGACCGCCCTCCGGTCGTCACGATCATGGGCCACGTCGACCACGGCAAGACCTCCCTGCTGGACGCGATCCGCCAGACCGAGGTGGCCGCCGGCGAGGCGGGCGGCATCACCCAGCACATCGGCGCCTACCAGGTCCACCACGGCGAGAAGGTCATCACCTTCCTCGACACGCCCGGTCATGAGGCGTTCACCGCGATGCGTGCCCGCGGCGCGCAGGTGACCGACCTGGCAGTGATCGTGGTTGCAGCCGACGACGGCGTCAAGCCGCAGACCGAGGAGGCGATCGATCACGCCAAGGCCGCCGAAGTGCCGATCGTCGTCGCCGTCAACAAGATCGACAAGGAGGGGGCGCAGCCAGAGCGCGTGCGCACCGAACTCACCCAGCACGGGCTGCAGCCCGCGGAGTGGGGCGGGGAGATCGAGTTCGTCGACGTCAGCGCCAAGACACGCGAGAACCTCGACGGGCTGCTCGACACGATCCAGCTCGTCACAGACCTTGAGGAGCTGAAGGCCAATCGCGACGCGATGGCCTCGGGCACGGTGATCGAGTCGAAGCTCGATCCCGGGCGTGGCCCGGTCGTGAGCATCCTTATCCAGCGCGGCACCCTGCAGGTGGGCGACGCGCTCGTCGCCGGCGCGAGCTTCGGACGCGTGCGCGCTATGCACGATTTCACCGGCGCCCGCGTGAAGACGGCCGAACCTGGCGAGCCGGTCGAGGTGCTCGGCTTCGACGGCGTGCCCGAGGCCGGGGAATTCGTGCGCGCTGTGGAGAACGAGCGCCGCGCCCGTCAGCTTGCGGGCGAGCGCGCCAACCGCCTGAAGACCGAGGCTCTCGCACGCCGCTCTGGGCGCAAGGTCTCGCTCGAGGATGTATTCAAGCTCGCGCAGGAAGGCACCGTCAAGGAGCTCAGTCTCGTCATCAAGGCGGATGTCGCCGGATCGCTGGAGGCGATCGAGGACGAGATCGCAAAGCTGCCCCAGGACGAGGTATCGGTCAACATCATCCACCGTGGCGTCGGCGGTATCAACGAGTCCGACGTGATGCTCGCCTCGGCCTCTTCGGGCTTGATCCTGGCATTCAACGTGCGCCCTGTGGGCGACGCGCGCCAGCTGGCCGACCGCGAGGGCGTCGAGATCCGCTCCTACTCGGTGATCTACCGCGCGATCGAAGAGTTGCGCGCGGCGATGCAGGGAATGCTCGAGCCGACCGAGGTCGAGACCTCGCTCGGCCAGGCCGAGGTGCGCCAACTGTTCAAGGCCTCGCGCATCGGCACGATCGCCGGCTCACATGTGAGCGAGGGCAAGGTCACACGCGGAGCGCGCGTGCGGGTCGTGCGCGACGGCACGGTCATCTACGACACGACCATCGCCAGCCTGCGTCGCTTCAACGAGGACGCACGCGAGGTCGCCGCAGGCTTCGAGTGCGGAATCGTGCTCACCAACTTCCAAGACCTGCGCGAGGGTGACATCCTGGAGACATATGAGACGCGTCTGCAAGAGCGCCAGCTGAGCTGAACTATGGGCGGCGCGATACTGCGTCCCTCACTCGCTTATGTGCACAGCACACTGCGCTCGTTGCGTTCTTGTCTCGCTTGTCCATAGTTCAGCTCAGTGGCAAGGTGGTAGACCGTGATGAAGGGTTGCTCATGCAAGCGGTTGTGCGAGTCAGATCTTTCGAGGGACGTGGACGGGTAGGATGGGCTCAGAGAGAATGCGTCGTGTGGACGAGGCGATCAGGCAGGTGATCGGCGACGCGCTAGCTTCAGACTTGAAGGATCCAAGGGTGGGATTTGTGACCGTTACCGACGTCAAGACAAGCTCCGACCTGAGCCATGCGCGCGTATACGTGAGCGTGCTCGGCGAGGGCGAGGCGCGAAACGACACGCTGGCAGGGCTGCGCAGCGCCCACGGCTACCTGCAGGGTCGCGTGGCGCGCGAGTTGACGCTCAAGCGCACGCCGACGCTCGAGTTCGCCTACGACGACACCACCGACCGCGCGTTGCGCGTGGACGCGCTGATCGAGGCCGAGATCGATGGTGGGCAAGCATGAGCAAGATTGAGCCAACCGAGCTAGGGCGTGGGCAGGCATGAGCGCCGGCGAGGCGATCGAGCAGACACGGCGGCTCGTGCTGGAGCGCATCCGCGCCGACGTCAGCTTCGTCGTGGCCACCCACGAGCACCCCGACGGGGATGCCCTGGGCTCGCTGATCGGCATGCACGGACTGCTCACGGCGCTCGGCAAGAACTCTGAGATGTTCATCTCGCCCAGCGATCTGCCGCTCCCGCGCGAGTATCGCTGCCCGGCGCTGGAGCACGCCATCCAAGCCGCGCCCGCCGACATCGGCGAGCGCACTGTCGTGATGCTCGACTGCGGCAACATCGACCGCAACCCGGCCGCGGTTCTGCAGCATGGAGCGCATCTGCTCAACATCGACCACCACCACGACAACACACTGTTCGGCAGCCTCAACCTCGTCGACTCCTCCTCCTCGTGCACGGCAGAGATCGTTTGGGACCTGATGCACGGCCTGGAAGTCGCGCCGACCGCAGCTATCGCAGAGGCCCTGTACATCGGGCTCGTCACCGACACCGGCAGGTTCATGTACGAGAACACCGGCCCACGCGCACACCGGATGGCCGCTGAGCTGATCGCCGCAGGCGTCAACGTGCCGGCGGTCAACACGCGATTGTACGAGGACCTCCCACCGGCCAAGTTGACGTTGCTGGGAGTTGCGCTTGAGCGCGTTCGACGCTTTGACGGCGGTGAGCTGACGCTCGTCGCGCTGGACGCCGAGGACTTCGCGCGCGCCGGAGCCGAGGAAAGCTTCTCCGAGGGAATCGTCGACCACCTGCGCTCGATTGCCGCCACGAAGGTCGCCGTGCTGATCCGCGAGCTGCTGGCGCCGGAGAGCCGCGGCAAGCGCAAGGTGTCGCTGCGCGCCACAGGCGACGACGTCGACGTCTCGGCCATCGCTCGCACCCAGGGCGGCGGTGGTCACCGCCGCGCAGCGGGCTTCTCGAGCACCCTGGAGGTCCACGAGCTGATCGAGCTGTTGCGCCAAGAGTTGGCTCTGCAACTGCATCCGGCGCCGAACGGGCCGGCTGTTCCTACGCTCGCGTAATCGTTCCCGCCGCGCAGCCGGCCGCCACCGAGACGCCACGGCGTCAATATCCTCGCGTGGCATCCAAACCGGAGATAGACGGCATCCTGCTGATCGACAAGCCCGTGGGCATCACCTCGCACGACGTGGTCGCGCGCGTGCGGCGCTCGCTCGCAGGGGCAAAGACGGGCCATGCAGGCACACTCGATCCCTTCGCCAGCGGGCTCTTGGTCGTGCTCGTCGGCAAGGCAACCAAGCTGCAGAGCAAGATCATGGAGCTGCCCAAGCGCTATGAGACCGTCGCGTGCCTGGGCGCGCGCTCGAGTACCGGAGACCCCGAGGGGGAGATAACAGAGACCGGGCAGCTACCGCCCGATCCGCCACCGCTGCCGACCGGTGAGATCCGCCAGCGCCCACCGATCTACTCGGCGATCAAGGTCGAAGGCGAGCGGGCCTATCGCAAGGCACGTCGTGGCGAGAGCTTTCAGATGCCAGAGCGGATCGTTACGGTGAGCCGCTTCGAGCAAGTCTGGCGCGAGCGCGAGCGCGCCGGCTACTTGATCGAATGCTCCTCGGGGACCTACGTGCGCTCGCTGATCGCAGACCTCGGCGACGCCTATTGTGCGGAGCTGCGGCGCACCGCGATCGGACCGTTCGAGCTGGCGAGCGCCAGCGCGCCACCAGCGCGCGGGCAAAGCTGGACAGAACCTCCGCTGCTGAGTATCGAGTATGCGCTTGCGGAGGCCAAGCGATTCGGGGAGGCCGAACGACGCGAAGCACGCTCCCGCGAGGCTGCCAAGCGCACCCGGCCATCGGTGACATAGGCTTGCGCGCGTGAAGATCACTCGACTGCCCGACGTGGAGGGCAAAGAGCGACGCGTGGCGGTCGGCTCCTTCGACGGCGTCCATCTCGGCCACCGCGAGGTGATTCGCGGCTCGAACAGCGTGCTCACGTTCGACCCACACCCCACGGCGATCGTCGCACCGCAGCACACACCCAAGTTGCTCACCTCGCTCGAGGTCAAGGCCGAGCTGGTGGAGACACTCGGTGTGCAGGAGCTGATTCTGATCCCCTTCGACGCAGACTTCGCCAAGCGCAGCGCACAGGAGTTCATCGACGATGTGCTCGTCGGTGCGCTCGGGGCTACGTACGTATCGGTCGGTGAGAATTTCCGCTTCGGCAACCGCGCCAAGGGCGACCCACGGATGCTCGCCGAAGACGAGCGCTTCTCCACGCGCGTCACGCCGTTGTTGGAGGTCGAGGGGGAGATCGTCTCCTCGAGCCATATACGAGGTCTGGTGCTGGCAGGCGAGGTCGAGCAGGCGACCAGTTTCCTCGGGGCGCCGTTCCAGATGCGCGGCGAGGTCGTCCACGGCGATGAGCGCGGCCGCGAACTGGGCTTTCCCACCGCCAACCTGATCCCCGACGACGAGCTTGTGTGCCCTGGGCATGGGGTCTACGCGTGCCTGGCGGACACCGGCGACGGTGCTGCTCCATTTCCCGCCGCGGTCAACATCGGCGTGCGTCCGACCTTCGACACCGGTCGCGGAGAGCTGATCGAGGCCTACATCCTCGACTACGACGGCGACCTGTACGGCAAGCAGTTGCGCCTGGACTTCCTCTCGCGTTTGCGCGGCGAGCGGCGCTTTCCTTCTGCCGAGGCATTGGTCGAGCAGATGCACCGCGACGTGGAGCGCACGCGTGAGATCGCCGCTGCCTGCTAGCCTGTGCGACCGCAATGACGATAACTACAGAGCGCAAGCGAGAGATCGCCACAAAGTTCGGGGCTGGGGAGCAGGACACCGGCAACACCAAGGTCCAGGTAGCGCTGCTGACCGAGCGCATCAACCACCTGACCGAGCACCTGCGCGAACAGAGCAAGGACCATCACTCGCGCCGCGGCCTGCTGATGCTCGTCGGCCGTCGCCGCCGCTTTCTAGATTATCTGCGGCGCAAGGACCTCGAGGGCTATCGCGCACTTATCAAGGAGCTCGGCCTACGTAAGTAGGTTGGGACGGCCGACAATCGGCGCATACCTGCGTCCTCGATCGCTTATGTGCAAAGCACACTGCGCTCTCTGCGTCCTTGGTCTGCTTGATTCTCGACCCTCCCAACGGCCAGACCATTCCCGATGAGCGCCACCGACTCAGCTTCCACAGTGCTGGCCCCAGGCACGCAGGTCCCCGACTTCAAGCTCGCCACAGAAGGTGGCGAGGAGTTCACTCAGAGCGACCTGCAAGGCAGGACGACAGTGTTCGTCTTCTACCCGTTCGCCTTCAGCCCGGTATGCACCGACCAGTTGCAGGTCTACGAGCAGTCGCTCGCGGAGATCACAGCTCAGGGCGCTGGCATCTACGGCGTCTCCTGTGACTCCAGTTGGTCCCAGAAAGCGTTTCGCGAAAAGCTCGGCATAAGCATCCCGCAGCTGTCGGACTTCGAGCCCAAGGGCGCTGCCTGCGCAGCTTTCGGGGTGCTTCACCCCGGTGGCTTCCCTCAGCGCGCACTCGTGATCGTCGGTGACGATGGCGTCGTGCGCTGGAGCTATCAGGCTCCTTCACCAGCAGACCTTCCCCCGGTACACATGATCCTTGGCGGACTGAAGAACGCGTAGCGTCCGCTAAGCTCCACACGTTCGGATACAAGGATAAAAGAAAACGGCTCCGCCGACCGACGGGTGGAGAGGGAAGGTAGTTCAATATGAGTAGCAACGCCGTTACACGGGTCTCCGTGGAGATTGCAGGTAGCGAGATCTCGTTTGAGACCGGCAGGATGGCCAAGCAGGCCTCCGGCGCAGTGGTCGTCCGCCAGGGCGACACGATGGTTCTCTCAACCGCCACAGCAGGTGGCCAGCGCGATGTAGATTTCCTGCCGCTGACCGTCGATGTCGAGGAGCGGATGTACTCCGCCGGGAAGATCCCCGGCTCGTTCTTCAAGCGCGAGGGCCGCTCGGGAGAGAAGGCGACGCTGACTGCGCGCATGATCGACCGTCCGCTGCGCCCGCTGTTCACCAAGGGCTGGAACTACGAGACGCATCTCGTGGCGATCCCGATCTCGGTGGACCACGTCAATCCGTATGACATCCTCGCGATGAACGGCGCCTCGGCGGCGCTGATGATCTCAAACGTCCCCTTCGCCGGTCCAGTCGGCGCGGTACGGATCGGCAAGATCGACGGCAACTTCGTCGTCAACCC
>DATHMQ010000172.1:0-10826 GCA_035486935.1 Solirubrobacteraceae bacterium | reverse complement strand
GGTCCAGGCCGACCAGGCGGCGGAGAGTCAGACGCTCGTGTGAAGACGGTCCCACGCACGCGCCGGTGTCGGACTCCGACCTGGAGGTGTCACCGCCAGGCTCTAGGGGGTGCTCTGGCACAGCTCGTCCAGCGCCCGCATTAGCTCTGCCGGCTCGCCGCCGAGCGGCAGGCCAGGGCCGGCCACGCGTCCGCGTCGTAGCTGCACCTCGATCTCGCCCGACTCCAGGCTGCGCCGCCCGAAAGTCAAGCGCACGGGACAGCCGAGCAACTCGGCGTCGGCGAACTTCTCTCCAGGCCCAGCTTCGCGGTCGTCATAGAGAACTTCCACACCGCCTGCGAGCAATGTCTCATAGAGCGCGTCGGCCGCGTCGCGCTCGGGCGTGCCGGGACGACCCACGGCGACAAGATGCACGGCAAACGGAGCAAGCGCTTTGGGCCAGGAGATGCCGTGATCGTCGGCGAACTGCTCGACGGCCGCCGCGACCACTCGCGCCGGCCCGATCCCGTAGGAGCCCATCCAGATCGGCAGTTGCGCGCCATGCTCGTCGAGATATGTCGCACCCAGTGGCTCGGAGTAGCGCGTGCCCAACTTGAAGATGTTCCCGATCTCGATCGCCGGCTCGACCGTCAGCTGCTTCTCGCCGAGCATGTGAGTGTCCCCGTCCTTGCGGTAATCAGGGCTTTTCTCCACTACCTCCATGTTGGCGGCATACCCGTCGCCGAGTGCGACCTCGTCCTCGCCGGCCGGACAGGGCGCCATGTACTCGTGCGCGCCAAGCCCGCCCATCACGCCGACGTCCGACTCGACGCGATAGAAGCGCAGTCCGGTGCGCTGCATGATCTGGTCGTAAGCACCGACGTGCAACGCATAGTTCTCCTCCAACCCGGCCTGGTCGCGGTCGAAGCTGTAGGAGTCCTTCATCACGAACTCGCGCGTGCGCAAAACGCCGGCACGAGGCCGCACCTCGTCGCGCTCCTTGACCTGGAAGTGGTAGAGGATCAGGGGAAGGTCGCGATAGGAGTCGATCGTCTGGGCCACATGGAATGTGACCGCCTCCTCGTGGGTCAACGCCAACACGAGCTCTGAGCCCTTGCGATCTTGCAGCTTGAACAGCTCCTCGATCCCAAGCCGCCCGGTCTTGCGCCAAAGCTCGGCAGGCTGCAGCACCGGCATCAGCATCTCGCGCCCGCCGATCGCGTCGATCTCCTCGCGCACGATCGCCACCACGCGCTGGTGCACCTTCCAGCCGGCCGGCAGCCAGGTCCAAATGCCCGACCCCATCTGCCTGACCAGCCCGGCACGCACCATCAGCTTGTGCGAGATCGCCTCGGCGTCGGCGGGCGCCTGCTTCTCGGTCGGCAGTAGATACTCGGTCAGCCTGGTCATAGCGTGGTCGGCATCCTACGCGTCCTTCAGCTCCTACGGGGTATTGCGCGAGGCCAAAGCGGGGTAGCCCAAAAAATAGAAGTCGTGCGCGCCGGCCGGTCGGCCACGCCCTGGCCGGCCGCGCGCGCTATGAATTACATCCAGCACTCGTCCCCAACCCAAGGAGCACCGATGGCCTACTCCGTACCGCCGCTTCCCTACGCATACGACGCGCTGGAGCCGCACATCGACAAGCTGACGATGGAAATCCATCACGACAAGCACCACCAGGCCTACGTGGACAAGGTCAACGCAGCGCTCGAGGGCACCCCATTGGCTGACGCCCCGATCGAGGACGTGCTCGAGGACCTCTCGCAGGTGCCGGAGGCAAAGCGCACGGCCGTGCGCAACAACGGCGGCGGCCACTACAACCACAGTCTGTTCTGGGAGTCGATGTCCGCAGACGGCGGCGGCGAGCCCGACGGCGCGCTGGCCGAGGCGATCGCCTCGACGTTCGGCTCCTTCTCAGACTTCCAGGCAAAGCTCAAGGAAACGGGCGTCAACCAGTTCGGCTCCGGCTGGTCCTGGCTCGTGCACGACGGCTCGGGCCTGGCAGTTGTGGGTACTCCGAATCAGGACAACCCGATCTCGACAGGCAGCACCCCGCTTCTGGGTGTGGACGTGTGGGAGCACGCCTACTACCTGAAGTACCAGAACAAGCGTCCCGACTACCTCGACGCGTGGTGGAACACAGTCGATTGGGCGAAGGTCGCCGAGCGCTTCAGCGCGGCGAGCTGAGTATCGCGGAGGGCCGGCGCTTAGTTACGGCTGAAGCGCCGGCCGGCGACGGGCGAAGCTGCCTCGTCCAGCGTCACGCCGTCGCCGTTCACGCTGCCGGCGGGCTGCAGCATCGACTCGAGCACGGCGTCGGCCTCGGTTTCCTGCTCCGCGGCAGCCGCCTCGAGCGCCGCAAGTTTCTCTGGAGTCATCGCGGTGGCATCCTCGTTGGCGGCGAGCCACTCGCGCGCCTCGGCTGCTTCGCGCTCGTCGCGTTGAACGGTCTTGCCGGCGGCGTAGTAACGGTCGATCTCCTTGAACAGCTCGTCGACCAGTTCGTGCGTCGGTACCTTCTTCAAAGGCTCGCCCTTGGAGTAGATCATGCCCATGTCCTTGGCTCCGGTGATGCCGAAGTCGGCGTGTCTAGCCTCGCCGATCCCGTTGACCGCGCAGCCGAGCACCGACACCTCGATCGGATCCTCATACGCTTCGAGACGACGCTCCACTTCCACGACAACGGTGTCCATGTCGAACTGCAGCCGTCCGCAGGTGGGACAGGCGATCAGCACGGGCCCCTTCTCGCGCAACTTCAGAGCCTTGAGGATCTCCCAGGCGACCTTGACCTCCTCCTCGGCATGGAAGGTCGACAGCGAAATGCGAATCGTGTCGCCGATGCCGTCGGCCAGCAGCGTGCCAAGGCCGACAGCAGACTTCAGCGAGCCCGACCACTTGGTGCCGGCCTCTGTCACCCCGAGGTGCAGTGGATAGGGAATGCGCTCGGCCAACAGCCGGTTGGAGGCGATCGTGTTCGGCACAGACGTCGACTTCATCGACACCTTGAAGTTGTGAAAGTCCAGGCGCTCCATCAGCTCAACAGTCTCAACGGCGGCGGTTACCAACGCCTCGACGGGGTTCTCGTACTCCAGGTCGCGCAGATGCTTGGGCAGAGACCCACTGTTGACGCCAACGCGCAGAGGAGTCCCGGTCTGCTTAGCAAGGGCGATCACCTCGGCCACCTTCTCGGGCCCGCCGATGTTGCCGGGGTTCAGCCGCACGCAGTGCGCCCCGGCTTCGATCGCCTTCAGCGCAAGCGTATGGTTGAAATGGATGTCGGCGATCACGGGAATCGGCGAGTCGAGCACGATTTGCTTCAGGGCCTCGGCGTCCTGCTCGCGCGGCACGGCAACGCGCACGATGTCGGCCCCGGCGTCGGCAACTTTGCGGATCTGCTCCATCGTGGCCGCGAGGTTCGCGGTCTCGGTCTTGGTCATCGTCTGCACGGCGACGGGCGCTCCACCGCCGATGGGTACGGGCCCGACATGGATCTGACGCTTGGAAGCCATGGCCATATTGTATGGGCCAGCCTTCCCTTTCCCGTAAACGCCGCGTTGCGCATCGGGCGAGTGGCTAACCTCACGTGCGCGTGCGCCGCTCGCCATCATCGCCCCCAGTCCCTTCCTCTGCGGTATACGCCACCGCGCGCGGCCCGCTGGCGAAGCTCGCCTCCCCCCTGGCCGCTGGTGCGCGGCGGCGGCGCCACGAACGGTTCTTTTCGCTGTGCGGACTTCAGCCGGGAGCACGAATACTCGACGTCGGCTGCGGCGCCCTGGGCCTGCGCGCTCTCGAGCCCGAACTGGACACAACCGGCGTGGACATGGCCGAGCGCCCCGATTATCCGGGCCGTTTCGTGCAGGCTGACGCGGCGGCAGGCCTGCCCTTCGCCGATGACGAGTTCGACCTCGTGTACAGCTCGAGCGTGATCGAGCACGTCCCGCCGCGGCGACGCGAGGCGTTCGCGAGCGAGGTGCGCCGCGTCGGCCGCGGCTGGTTCGTGCAGACACCGGCCCTCTCCTTCCCGATCGAGCCACACTCGCTGCTGCCGTTCGCCCACTGGCTGCCGACGGCGTTGCGCCGCCCTTACTGGCATCTGGGCGCCGCAGGAGCGTGGGAGGAGATCTCGCTACTCTCGCGCCGCGAGATGGAAACGCTGTTCGGACCCGCGCTGCCCGAGCGTGCCGGACCTCTGGTCAAGAGCTGGGTATGTGTGCAGGCTCCAAGCGAACAATCCGACGCGTAAAGAGGCACGTCTTCCGCGCGGAGGCGCGTCCTCCGCGCGCGGGTTGCGCCCTGCCCCAGCTCAGGCCCTGACTGGGACGAGCCTTAACCGCCCAGGTGAACGATGTCGTTGCTGACACCGTTCACGACCAGGAAAAGCAGCAGCACGATCCCCACAGAACTGAAGCGCCACATCGCGGTCAGCGATACACGCTGTCCGCGCAGCTTCTCAGCCACCGCCCAAAGCACGTGCCCGCCATCGAGCGGCAGGAACGGGAACAGATTGATGATCGCCAGCGCCAGCGAAACGAAGCCAAGGAACACGAGCGCATAGCCCGGCCCCGCGACGACGGCTTCCTGGGCGATCACCGTGATCCCAACGATGCTGTGGAATTCTTTGCGCACCTTCGAACTGGTGAACGCCTTGCCGATGTTCGTGATCATCGTCGTGGTAGTGCCCCACATCTCCGAGAGCGCCGTGCCGGCCGCGGAGAAGACGCCGAACGACTTGGCGGTGTAGCCGAAGTCGAAGCCGACGAGCATGCGCCCCACGGCCTTGCTGTAGCGCGGGTAAGTGGACACGGTCAGCACACGGCCGGCGCGCCGAATCGTGATCTTTACAGGCGTCTGCGCGTGGCAACCGTCAGTCGGGGTGCCGGCGCAGCGATGGGCGGCGATCGCCTTCGTGGCCGCGAGCACCGTCACGGGATGGCCATCCACGGCAAGGATCTTGTCGCCAGGCTTCAGCACGCCGTAAGCCGGCTCGCCCTTCTCGATCGCCTGCACCGATGTCGTAGGCACGACAGTTTCCGTCTTCGGATTCAGGTTCGACAGCGTCACCGCCCCACTGAGACTGCCGCTGACCAGGACTGCCCAGAACAACAGAAACGCGATCAGCAAGTTCACGCCTGGCCCGGCCAAGATCACGACGATCCGCTTCCAAGGCGGCTGGTTGTAGTAGGCGCGAGCGGCAACCTCCGGCGCCAGCGTCTTGATCTCATCGGGATTCATCCCGGTGATCTTCACGTACCCTCCAGCAGGAATCGCACCGATCATGTATTCGGTCTCGCCACGCTTGATCCCGGCGATCTTCGGCGGGAAGAACAGCGAGAAGCGCTCCACGCGCATCCCGACGGCCTTGGCCACGACGAAGTGACCAAGCTCGTGCAGCACGATCAAAGCCATGATCCCGAGGATTGTCCACACCCAGCTCATGCCGTCAGTTTGGCAGGCACTGCGGTAGGAACCCGGCGCAGGCCGGGTCTGGGAGCGTCAAAAACAGGCGATGCCCCCTGCGCGCGCGGGGGGGCATCGGCCTTTTTGAGCATTACACGGCCCCACACGCCTGGCTTCACGGTCCACTTCACACAGTCGGCACAGCCCCCTCAGCAACGCGCCTGGCCTCACGGTCGGCCTCGTACAGCGACTCGAAGGCCCTGATCGGCATTCCGGGCAGCACGTCGAGCGTGCGTTCGATCACCTCGGCGATGCCGAGGAACGGCAAGCGTCCGGCAAGGAAGGCGTGTACCGCGGTCTCGTTGGCTGCGTTCAGTACGCAAGGCGCGGTACCGCCGGCCTGCGCCGCTTCGCGGGCGATGCGCAGACACGGGAACGCATCCAGATCCACCGGCTCGAACGTCAGCGAGCCGACCTGAACGAGGTCGAGTGGCGCGATCGGCAACTCGACGCTGGTCGCACCGTGCAAGGCGTAGGAGATCGCGATGCGCATGTCCTTCGGCCCGATATGGGCAAGCATCGCCCCGTCGGCGAGCTGAACGAGACCGTGGATCAGCGACTGAGGATGCACGACAACATCTATGCGCTCGTAGGGAGTGCCGAACAGGTGATGTGCCTCCATTAGCTCCAGCCCCTTGTTCATCAGCGTGGCGGAGTCGATCGTGATCTTGCCCCCCATCGCCCACGTGGGATGGGCGAGCGCCTGCTCGACGCTCACCTCAGAGAGCTGATCGGAGGAGTGTCCACGAAACGGCCCGCCGCTGGCTGTGATCGTCAGGCGCTCGACGCTCCCTAGGGGCAACCCGGACAACAATTGGTGAAGTGCGGTGTGCTCGGAGTCGACGGGCACGATCTGCGCGCCGGTCGCTTCAGCAAGCGCTACCACGAGCTCGCCCCCCACAACGAGCGACTCCTTGTTGGCAAGCGCCAGGTCGATCCCCTCGCCCAGCGTGGCCACGGTCGGGCCCAGACCGGCAGAGCCCACGAGCGCATTGAGCACCAAGTCGGCGCCCGACTCCACGATGAGGCGCACCAACCCCTCCGCACCGCTCAGAATCTGCCCTTCCGGCCATGCATCCGCGGCAAGTCGCGCCGCATGCTCGTCGACGAGCGCGACCCGTCTTACACCATGCGCACGTGCCTGCTGCACGAGCGTCTCCCACGAGCGCTCGGCCGAGAGACCGATCAGCTCGAGCTCGTCGCTGCGCTCGAGCACGTCGAGTGCCTGGGTGCCGATCGAGCCGGTGGAGCCGAGGATGAGCAGTCGCCTAGACATACGCCAACCAGATGTAATAGCCAACGACTGCCGTGAACAACACCGCGTCCAGCCTGTCAAGCACGCCACCGTGTGCGCCCAACAAGCTGCCGGTGTCCTTCGCGCCGGCCTGGCGCTTGACGAACGACTCGAACAGATCGCCGATCGGCGCGAACACAGCCACACCCAACCCGAGCACGAGAGCATGGGCGCCTGGCAGCCATTCCTGGTAGCGCCCTGCGAACCACACCGCGAGCACGGTACAGGCCATCCCGATGACAAGCCCCTCGACGGTCTTGTTCGGCGAGATGCTGGGCGCGAGCGGACGCCGGCCGAAGAGGCGACCGCCGAGATAGGCGCCCGTATCCCCCAGGAACGTGCCGACGAGCACGTCGATCACGATGCCGTTGCCGTGGGGAAGCCCACGCAGCAGTACGGCGTGGGCGAGCCCGAAGCCGATCCAGTAGATGCCCAGCAGCGTGATCGCCATACCCGCCACGCTCGGGCGGCGCTGGGCGAGAGTCATCGCGAACAGAACCGGGAGCACGACCGAAGCCGCAAGCAGGACGTCCGTCGGATGGGTGGGGCTACCGTATGCAGCGGCCACGATCAGCCCGGCAAGCGCGAGAAAGCCCGCCAGCCGCACCGGGTTGGTGCGCTCGTACATGCCGTACAGCTCGTGCATGCAGACACAGCCGATCACGAACATGCCGGCTGCAAAAATCGCACCACCCTCGATCACGAGAAACAGCGCGAGCGCGATCAGAGGTAGCGCGAAGAGGATGCGCGAGCCGATATCCGAGCCACCCGCACGCCGTGCCGGCCCGCTAGAGCCCGTCTCGGCGCCGGAGGCGGCTCGCATGGCCGTGCGAGGAGGCGACATGGCGCTAGCGCCCGCCAAAGCGGCGGCGGCGCTCTGAGAACTCGGCCAGCGACTGCTCCAGTGCCTCGCGTGAGAAGTCTGGCCACAGCTCGTCGCGGAAGATGAGCTCTGAGTAAGCCGACTGCCACAGCAGGTAGTTGGATAGGCGCCGCTCTCCGCTGGTGCGGATGATGATGTCCGGGTCGTGCATCTCGGGTGCGTAGAGGTGCTTGCGAAACTCCTCCTCGCCGCCTCCTTGGAACGCGCGCGCGGCGTCGAGGATCTCGGCGCGACCGCCGTAGTTGAACGCGACGAACAGCGTGATCCGCGTATTGGCCTCGGTGAGTGCTTCTGCTGCGTTCATGTGCCGCTGCAACTCGGGGCCGATTCCCTCGCGCCGGCCGATGAAGCGCATCCGTACGCCTTCTTTGTCCAGCTCGGGGGTTTCGCTGGAGATACGCCTGGCGAACATCTCCATCAGCCCCTGGACCTCCTCAGGCGGGCGCGACCAGTTCTCGGTCGAGAACGAGTACACGGTCAGCTCCTTGACGCCGAACTCCGCGGCATCGCGCAGGCGTGCCTTGACGTTGTCGGCACCGGCGTTGTGACCCTCGTTGACAGATAGCCCGTGAGCGCGCGCCCAGCGGCCGTTGCCATCGGTGATGATCGCGATGTAGCGGGCAGCAGAGCTCTCCTGCGGAGCGCCCGCCTGGGGGCTCTCATCCATCACGTCTTTGGCCCTCCGCCGCGCAAGTGCTTGATGGGGCGATCGCCACCATCACACCTCGAGGATCTCTTCCTCCTTGGCCTTCAGCACACCGTCGAGATCGGCGATGCGCCCGTCGGTGAGCTTTTGCAGCTCACCCTCGGCGCGGTGCTCGTCGTCTGAGCCGATCTCACCCTCGGACTTCAGGTCGCGCAGGTGCTGCATCGTGTCGCGACGTACGTTGCGGATCGCGATGCGTCCCTCCTCGGCGAGATTGCGCACCACCTTCACGAGCTCCTTGCGGCGCTCTTCTGTCAGCTCCGGTACGACGAGGCGGATCAGATTGCCGTCGTTTGACGGGTTCAGACCGACATCGGACTCGTTGATCGCCTTCTCGATGTTCTTGATCGAGGACTTGTCGTACGGCTGGACGGTTATCAGGCGTGCCTCGGGAGCCGAGATCGTGGACAACTGGTTCAGCGGAGTCTGCGCGCCGTAATAGTCGACCACGATCCGCTCGAGTAGCGCCGGGCTTGCACGACCGGTCCTCACCGAGGAGAACTCGTGCTGGGTGGACTCCAGCGACTTCGTCATCCGCTCGCGCGCACCGTCGAGCAGCGCGTCGATCGTCTCAGTGGCCATCGTGACTCCTCTCATAGAAGGTCATGCGCTTACCAGCGTCCCCACGCGCGCACCCGAGATTATCCGCGCGATGTTGGTCTCGTCGTCCATGTTGAAGACGTTGAGCGGCATCCCGTTCTCCATGCACAATGCCAGAGCCGTCGAGTCCATCACGCGCAGGCGCCGCTCGATCGCTTCCATGTGGGTGATCTGCGGGATGAATTGAGCGCTCGCGTCGAGCGCCGGGTCGGCGCTGTAGACGCCTTCGACGCCGTTCTTGGCCATCAAGATGATCTCGGCGTGGATCTCGGCGGCGCGCAGAGCGGCGGCTGTGTCGGTGGTGAAGAACGGGTTGCCGGTACCGGCCGCGAAGATCACGACGCGCCCCTTCTCGAGGTGGCGCATCGCGCGCCGGCGAATATAGGGCTCGGCGACCTCCGAGATGCCGAGCGCCGATTGCACACGCGTGTCGGTGCCCGTCCTCTCGAGCGCGTCCTGCAGCGGCAGCGCATTGAGCACGGTGGCGAGCATTCCCATGTAGTCGGCGGTCGAGCGGTCCATGCCGTCGGCCGCCCCCTTCATGCCGCGGTAGATGTTGCCGGCGCCGACCACGATCGCGACCTCGACGCCCTGGTCGCGCACGGCCGAGACTTGACGCGCAACCGCCGCTACCCGCTCGGGGTCGGTGCCGTAGTCGAGCGCACCCATCAACGCCTCGCCGGAGAGCTTGAGCAGTATGCGTTTGAAGGCCGGGGCGCTCATCGACGCCAGAGCCTATCGGTCACAGGACGCGCTCACTTTTAGCGTCTACGCAGAGTGGTGTAGACAAAGAATCGGGCATGCCCCCCGCGCGCGCGGGGGGCATCGCTGTTTTGGTTACTGGCCGACAGCGAAACGCACGAAGCGTCTGATGACGACGTTCTCGCCCGTCTTGACCGTCAGCTCGTCGCGCAACTGCTGCACTGTCTTGCCGTCGAACTTGGGATTGTGCATCTCCTGCTCGAGCAGCACGATCGTGCCGTACCAGGAGTCGAGCTTGCCGGCGACGATCTTCTCGCGGATGTTCTCCGGCTTCTCAGCGGCCTCCTGCTCGTAGATGCGAGCCTCGGCATCGCGCGCCTCGGCCGGCACGTCCTCGCGGGACACGTACTTGACGGTCGGCGTCGCGGCGACCTGCATGGCGATGTCACGGGCGAAAGCAACGAAATCGTCGTTGTTGGCGACGAAGTCGGTGTTGCAATCGACCTCGATCATCACGCCGACCTTGGCGCCGGCATGGATGTATGCCTGGACGGTGCCCTCGGTGGCGGTGCGCTCGCCCAGATCCTGGATCTTCTTGCCCTGCTTGAGGCGCAAGATCTCGATCGCCTTGTCGATGTCGTTCTCAGCCTCGGTGAGCGCCTTCTTGCAGTCCATCATGCCCGCGCCGGTGCGCTCGCGCAGGGCCTTCACGTCCTTGGCAGATATCTCGGTCGTGCTCACGATGCGCTGGTCTCCTCTGCTGGTGTCTCTACCAGCGCTGCCTCAGCGGGCGCGCTGTCTGCCGGCGCGTTGTCAGCCGGCACGCTGTCAGCCGGCGCAGGCTCGACCGGCGCGGCCTCTGTCGGTGTGCTCCCTGCCGGCGCCTCTACGGCGGCAGGAGCGGCCTCCTTCGCAACAGGCACAGCCGGCTGGGGCTGAGCCGGCGCTGCTTGCTCGGCGGCGGGCTTAGCGGCCTGCACTGGAGCCGGAGCAGGAGCCGCGGCTGTCTGCTCGGCGGCGGGCTTGGCGGCCTGCGCCGGAGCCGGAGCCGCGGCTGGTGCGACCGGGGCCGCCGGTACCGGAGTAGCCGGTACCGGAGTAGCCGGTACCGGAGCGGGCTCCGCTGCCTTGGCGACAGCAGCTTGGGCCGCCGCGGCGGCTGCCTGCTTCTCGGCGACCTCCTTGGCTGCCTGCTCCTCAGCCTC
>DATHMQ010000171.1:0-3344 GCA_035486935.1 Solirubrobacteraceae bacterium | reverse complement strand
GCAAAGCGAGCGGGCGCGCCGCCGATGATGGCGATCATCAGTGGCAATCCGAGCATCCCGGCGCGCGCCACCGAGGCCGGGGTGCCGCCGACGGCGATCCAAACGGGCAGCGGCTTCTGCAGCGGACGGGGGTACACGGCGGCCTCGTGCAGTGCGGCGCGGTGTCGTCCCGACCAGCTGACGCTCTCGGACTCGCGCAATGCAAGCAGCAGCTCCAGTTTCTCTGCGAACAATTCGTCGTAGTCGTCGAGATCGAGACCGTAGAGCGGGAACGACTCTGTGAAGGAGCCACGGCCGGCCATGATCTCCGCGCGTCCGCCGGAGAGTAGGTCGAGCGTTGAGAACTCCTCGAAGACGGTGACGGGGTCGGCCGAGCTGAGCACGGTCACGGCACTCGACAGGCGGATCCTCTCGGTGCGGGCGGCCGCTGCGGCAAGCGCGACCGTTGGGGCCGATACCGCATAGTCGCGCCGGTGATGCTCGCCGAGGCCGAACACGTCGAGGCCGAGGCGGTCGGCCAACTCGATCTCCTCGAGCAGCTCCTGCAGCCGCTCGGCAACGCGCGCCGGAGAGGCGCCGGGGGCTACGTCGGCAAATGTGGCGAGACCTAGTTCCATTCGGCGACCACTATAGGTGCGTGTCCGTTCTTGGCCTCCTTGTCGGAGTAGCGGAGGTGGACGAGCGAAGGCTTTTGAGGCGCATCAATCGCGGCGCGGTCACCAACGTGGCTTTCGTCGATCTGTGTTCCCTCGCGGAGGCTCTCGGCTTTGAGCTTTGTCGAATCAGAGGAAGTCACCGCGTCTTTGCGCACCCCACAGTGCCCGAATTCCTCAACTTGCAACCCATGCGTGGACAGGCCAAGCCATACCAAGTTCGTCAACTTTTGAAGCTTGTCGAGCGCTATGATCTCAAGCTGGAGGATCAACCATGAGCGATTATCACATCAACGTCTTCTACAGCGATGAGGATGAGTGTTGGGTGGCCGACATCCCCGACTTGGAGATGTGCTCGGCGTTTGGCGCGACCGCTGGCGAGGCGGTTACCGAGGTCGAACAGGCGAAGCAGGGGTTGCTGGAAGTCGCGCAGGAACGTGGTCTGCCCATTCCGGAGCCGCGCTATCGTCCTGCGGTCCACGCAAGCTAGGTCAGTGGTCCTTCAGATGGTTGGGGCGCCGTAGAGGAGAAGCCGATGCAGATTTCCGCCTACCCAAGATCGCCTCGCAAGCGCCCCGGTCGCGATCGGCACCGTGCCCGCCGCGCGGCCGTGACGCTGCTCTTCGCTACGGCCATCGTGTTGTGCAGTGCCGCCGTGGCAGCGGCAACCGAGCAGTTGAAGATCGTTGTCGCTCCCGCGTCGCTCAGCCTCACCGCGGCTGAAAACGAAGGGTTCACGGTGACGGTCTCCGGTACCTCCAGCAAGCGCGCCGAGATGGCGGTGTACTACCAACTGAACGCACAGAAATCATGCGCCGCCACTACCGCTCAGGAGATAGCCCGCAAAGGAGACAGCGAGTTGGAGCCGATCCCCGGTACGCCCAGCGATCCTCAGGTCTTTCCGAAAAACCCGGCTAACTTCCGCGGCGTTTTCGACTGGCATGGAGAACTGAAGGTGTTCAGCGGCGAGGCGGGGCCCGGGACCTATCTGCTGTGCGGCTACCTGACGCGTGAGGACAGCTCCGGCAAGCCGCTGCTGAAGATCTCGGCGAAGTTCACGCTGACAGCCGGATAGCCGCAAGCGCGTTGCAGACCACGGCGCGCTCCCTGGCGCGCCGTGAGTTTCCTGGAGGGCCGCTGACTAGCCTTGCTCGATGATCTCGATCCGATACCCGTCGGGATCTTTCACGAAGCACAGTCGCGAGCCGCCTTCGCGCACGGAATAAGGCGGCTTCTCGGGCTGGATACCCAGCTCCGCCAGGCGCTCGAGCATCCTGTCCAGGTCGGGGGCGGCGATCGCGATGTGGCCGTAGCCGGAGCCGATCTCATACGAATCGACGCCGAAGTTGTAGGTCAGCTCCAAGCGCGGCATATTGCCGTCGTCCGGCTGGTTCATGAAGACGTTGATCGCCTCCTCGCCGATCGGGATGCGCCCGACCTCCTCGAAGCCGAGCGCGTTGTAAAAGGCGATCGAGCGGTCGATGTCGGCGATGCGGTAGCAGGTGTGGATCAGGGGCATGGTTCCTCCAAGGGTCGTCTTCGTGCAAGTATGGCCGCCATGCTCATCGAGCGCTCACTGAATTCCCAGTTCCTCTCGAACACCTATCTCGTCGCCGACGGCGAAGGTGGGCCGGGTTTCTTCGTCGATGCCGGCGGGCCGGTGGCGCCGCTCATAGAGGCTGCCAAGCGGCTGCAGGTCGAGCCTACGCACGTGCTGCTGACCCACCATCACTTCGACCACGTGAGCGAGGTTGGCGCGCTGTGCAAGCGTTGGCCGAAGCTCGAGGTGCTGATCCATCCGCTCGAGCGCGAGGCGCTGGCTGAGATGGGCGATTCCGTATCCAAGGGCGTCGATCTGAGCACGATCGAGGCGGGGGAGATGCTGCAGTTCGGTGGGCTCGAGGTCAGGCCGCTGCGCACGCCGGGGCACACTGCCGGGATGCTCTCGTTTCTGGTGGCGCGTCCCAGCGGGAGCACACGCCCGGGCGTCGGCGCCGGTCCCGGTGGCTTTCAAGGTGGCGAGGCGGTTGTCTTCACGGGGGACACACTCTTCAAGGGCTCCGTCGGCGGCGTGCGGGCGCCTGGTCACACGACCTACACCGACCTGCGCGACTCGATCATGGGCACGCTGATGGAGCTGCCGGGGGAGACGATCGTCTACCCGGGACACACCGACGCGACCAGCGTTGCGCGCGAGTGGGAGCAGAACTCGTTCATCCGTGTCTGGCGTGGGCTGGACCCTGAAGGCTCTGAGCCCTGTATGGCGCTCGGCGAGCCGGCGACGTTGATCCTGCTCGGCGAGGACTACGACGGCGGCAAGAAGGCATGGGTGCGCTGGCCGGACGGCAAGGACGACATCGTCCCCGGCTCCCGCGTAGAGCTGCCTTCATAACAGGCATGCCCCCCGCGCGCGCGGGGGGCATCGTCACTTTGCGAGGCATCTGACCTCCCTTGTGGCTCACCCGACCGCCCCCGCCGCGGCGACCGTAAACTCAAAGGGTGGCGCAGGAGAAGATCCCAACATCGAGGGTGCGTCGCACCGCCACCGTTGGGCGGCTTGCCGCCGGCGAGACCGTCAAGCGGCTCGGCACCAAGGCAGCCAACGTCGGGCGCAGCGAGCAAGGCGCGCAGGCGGCAAGCGCCCGTCGCCAGCTGGAGACCGCTAAGCAGATCGTCGCGGCGCTGGGGACG
>DATHMQ010000170.1:0-53676 GCA_035486935.1 Solirubrobacteraceae bacterium | reverse complement strand
CCGCTGGCAGAGTTTTTATGACCAACGCCACGGCCGAGGACTTCGGCTTGGTCTTGTTCAATGCTGCGTACGCAGCCACCGCCGCACCGCAAACGAGCACTGCCGTCGACCCAAGGATCGCGATGCCCGTGCGCCAGCCCGGACCGCCGCCGAAAAGTCGTGGCTTGGCTGTGCCGCACTGCAGGCACCAGTCCTGGCCCTCCTGCATCGGCAACCCGCATTTCGAGCACTCACTCACTGGTACCCATTCTGACACCTACAGCTTCGGGAAGCGGCGACTCATTCGGCACCCTGACGGTCGGGGGCAAGCCAGACAAGGACGCACCGACTGCCGTGTGCTTCAGCACACAAGGGAGGGAGGACTCAGTATGGCGCCACTCCCCGAACCGTCAGAGCGGCAGGATCTGTCTGTCGGTCGGCTCCATCCGCTCATCCAACTCCAGCTGCCAGTAGTAGCGCGTGAATGTGACCTCACGGCGATACTCGCCGACGTGCGAGGGCACGTGCTCGCCGGCAGCCATGCGCACGATCAGCTCGGGGTAGGAGCGGCCAGACAGGGCTGCCAACGCCGGCGCAGGGAAAGCTCCGCCGAAGCGCGTGTTGACATCGGTGATGCGTACACCCAACTCCGGGTCGCGGAACACCTGGATCGTGGCGGGACCGCGCACCGCGAGCGCCTGCATCGCACTGCAACCCAACTCGACGAGTTCGGGATCGTCGATCACGGTGCCCTTGATCGACTCACCACCGCGCGACTCGAGCATCGTGCGCGGGATCGCGTTCAGGCAACGTCCATCCAGATCGCCGAGACAGTCGATCGAGAGCTCGGGGCCTCCCATCGCCTGCTGCACCATCGTGGGCTCATCCACGTAGCCCACAAAGAAGCGGGCCTGCTCCGGGCTGTGTGCGAGATGGATCGAGCGTGCGCCGGAGCCCTTCCGCGGCTTGACCATGACCGGATAGTGGAGGGCATCGAGGCCGTCATCGGGCAGCACCGTCGGAGGCGACGGCAGGCCGAGGCGCTCGAGCAGCAAATGCGCCTCGTACTTGTCGTAGGTGGCATGCGCCACCTGCGAGGAGGGGACCAGCGCCGGAAGCAGCCCCTGCTCATGGGCCAGCGCGAGCGTCTCGATGTCGAGATCGGTGAGCGGCAACACGGCGCCGACTCGGTGCTCGGCGCAGAGGCGTGCCAACTCGGGCACGTAGCTTGGATCTGCGATTGGCGGCGGGCTGGCGCGGATCTGCGCCGCGTACTGAGCTGGAGCAAGCGGGTTGGGATCGACCGCCACGACGGTCGTGAGGGCGGCGAAACAGGACACGATGTCATAGCGCTTGCCAACGCCGGTGAGCATGATCGCCGGCGTTGACTCAGCCATCTTGCCATCCTCCCGTCTGGCCCTTGTAGAGGCCCGAGCCACCGAGCACGATCGCCACGGTGCGCCACAGGATACGTGCGTCGAGCGCGAGCGATCGGTGCTCGATGTAGTAGAGGTCGAGCTCGATGCGCTCGCTCCAGGGCAGCGCGGCGCGGCCGTTGACCTGGGCCCAACCGGTGATGCCGGGCCTGATCGCAAGTCGGCCGCGCTGGCGCTCTGTGTAGCGGGCCACCTGCACCGGGATCGTCGGGCGCGGACCGATGAACGACAGCTCGCCGCGCACCACGCCCAGCAGGTTGGGCAGCTCGTCCAGCGAAGTCCGACGCAAGATGGCCCCCACTCGCGTGACTCGTGGGTCGTTCTCGTTGATCGCCAGACCCGCGCCCACGTGCTCGGCGCCATCGACCATCGTGCGCAGCTTGAGCAGGTCGAACTCTTGGCCGTCCTTGCCGACGCGCCGTTGACGGTAGATCGGGTGCCCGCGTGACTCCAGCCTGATGGCAAGCATCGCTATCGCGATCACGGGCGCGGCCACGATCAGCGTGAGCGTGCCCAGAACGATGTCGATCGCGCGCCTGATCATCTGGTCCCCTCGGCCGCTTCCCACGATGGAGCAGTGCCGTGGCGCAGCCAGTCCCACAGGCCGGCGGCGGCGGCGAGCGTCGTGAGGAAGTAGTAGCGCGCGATCAAAAGGGGCCGCACACGTATCAAACCGCCAATCCCGGCGGAGGCGCCAAGGACGACCTGGAGGATGAGGGTGATTTCATAGACGCCTCTGGTCCCGCCCGCCACGAGCGCAATATTGGCGAGGAAGGCAAAGGCGTGCAGAAAAGGGGTCAGGTAGCGCAAAAGCCGGTGGGAGAAGATCATCCCGGCGTAGCCGAAGGTGTAGCCGTGCGGGGAAAGCATGCCACCGCGCAGGACGATCGGCCACGTGTGGCTCATCATGCGCCGCTTGCGGCGCCACTCGCCCTCGATCGAGGGGACCATCTTCTCTGTGGCGCGGGCGCTCGACACATATACGGCGCGCCAGCCGCGCTTGACCATGTTGAACGGGAACGATAGGTCGTGGCCCATGATCGGATCGACCACGATGTAGGACTCACGACGGGTGGCGTAGATGGCGCCGTTGCCGCCGGTAATCGACGACAGGCGCGACTCGCTCGCTCGCTGCGCCATCTCATAGCGCCAGTACACACCCTCCTGGTTGGTGGCCTGGGCGCCGTCTGCGCCCTGCACGAAGCAGACCTGTCCGCAGGCATAGCCCACTTGCGGATCCGCGAACGCGGTCACGAGCTCTTCCAGTGCATTCGGCTCCCATTGTGAGTTGGCGTCGGAGAAGGCGACGATCTCCCCGCTCGATCGCTCCACGGCCGTGTCCTGAGCGACGATCTTGCCACCGCGCGGGAGCTCGAGCACGAGGTCGGCGCCTGCGTCGCTCGCGTGCTTGGCAGTGGCGTCCATACAGCCGTCGCAAGCCACGATCACCTGCAGCAGCTCGCGCGGATAGTGCAGCGCGAGCGCGTTGGCGACCTTCGCCCCGATCACTGCCTGCTCGTCGTGCGCGGCGACGATCAACGACACGCTTCGATTTGGAGGATTGGTTCGTGCCTCTTCCCCCACCGCGGCTTTTGGCGCTGGCGCGAACAAGCGGGCCAGCGCAGCCAAGGCGAAGGCGTAGCCCACCTGTGTCCACGCGATCAGGACAGCCGAAGCCCAGAACACGATCTCGAGCGCTGTGCGCATGGACCGCATTCTGTCCGAGCGCAGACGCTAGCGCCGCTCCCCTGCTCCGAGGAGGCGCTCATAGAGCTCGACGTGCGCCGCCGCGATCGCCTTCCAGGAGTAACGTCCGTCGGCGGCTGCCCTGGCTCTCACGCACATTTCGGTCAGGGCGGCCCCATCGGCCAACATCTCTCTCAAGGCCTTCCCGAGCGCACGGGGATCGCCCGCCTTGACGATCCTCGCAGCGCCGGTGCTCTGCATCTCGGGGAAGCCGCCAACGTCGCTCAGCAGCAGCGGCTTGCCGAACGCGAGCGCCGTGAACAGGACGCCCGACTGGTCGGCCTGCAGGTAGGGCAGCACCACCAGGTCGGCTCGTTCGAAATAGGCGGGCAGCTCCTCGTCGGTCACGAAGTGCGGGTCGAAGCTCACGTTTGCGGGCGCGTCTGCCCGCAGCCCTGAGATGTCCATACGCGGCATACCCGCGATCAAGAGCTCGGCATCCTCGATCGGCTCTTCGCCCGCTGCCCCACGCCAGGCGTCCAGCAGCACGTCGATGCCCTTGTAGGGACGCATCAGGCCGAACATGAGCACGGTGGGGCGCTTGGTCTTGGCTTGGGCGCTTTCAAACACGGGTCCCCCCGCGCGCGCGCGGGGGGCATCGTCTTTTTCGGATGTGCCGAGATCCGCATCCAGCCCAGTCATCCCCGCCTGCCGCTCCCCAGAGATCCCGGGAGCAAGATGCGTGAACACGCCGTGTGGGATCACATGGACACGCTCGCCGTCGGCGCCCAACTCGTCGACCAGGCGGGCGCGACCATGCTCCGAGTGCACGACTATCGCGTCGAAGCGATCGTACAGACGCTTCTGCGCGGACAGCTGGCCAGGCCGGGGCTCACGTGGGAGCACGTCGTGTGCGGTCAGCACGAGCGGACGGCGCCGCCCGTCCCTGGTACGTCTCGCCGGCAGTAGAGGACCGTCGAGATGCTGCACCGCCAGCCACTGGAAGTGGACTACGTCAGCCGACCGAGCCGCGTAGCGGTAGCGCAACATGTCCGGTACGTGCTGGGCCAGCTTGCTCGCCATGCGCACACGTCCGCCCGGCGCGCCCAGCGCCGCTCGATAGAAGAACTCGTGGCGCACATAGCCATTGGGCGGCGCAACGGGCCCGTAGGGGAAGCGACTGGTGAACAACACTACCTCTGTGTCTGCTACCGCCAGCGCATCGCAGAGCGCATGGTCGTAGGGTGGTGTGTAGGAGGAGGGGTCAACGACGTGAACGCGCACCGGGGAAAGACAATACGGACAGCGCCGCTCAACCGTGTGGTGCTGCTCGTCACGTTCGCTCACGCCGCGTTCAGCTACTGGACGAGCGTATTCCCACGCGTCTGCTTCTATATCGCCCGCTGGCGACGCCGTGCGCAGCGAATACCCGATCCCGTGCTACGTCAGTTAGCCCTCGACGCACTCGACAAGCGCGGCAACATCGAGGGCGCCGCGGCTTTCGCCGCGTTCGTGCCGCTGGCCCGACGGGCTGACGTGACGAGGGCGACGAGTGCCTTCCAAGCGGCGTACAACCTGCTCGACATACTCGGCGAGCAGCCGAGCCCCGATCCGGTGCTAGACGGGCGACGACTGCACGAAGCACTGGTCTATGCGGTCACCCCGAAAGGCGCCACAGCGCCGCACGGCAGCGAAGTGGGCTCTCTCGACACGGACTCCTCCAGCGCCGATGGATGCACGACGGAGGGCGCTCGTGCGCTCGACTGGTATGAGCATCATCCGCAACGCAACGACGGCGGCTACCTGGACGTGCTGATAGAGGAATGCCGTGACGCATTCGCGGCACTACCCTCCCACCTCATGGCGGCGCCCTCAGCCCAGGCCGCGGCCGCTCGCATCGTCGCCTTTCAGAGCCTCAACCTGAGCAGGTCCCAGGGCGAGCACACCGGCTTGGAGCAGTGGGCGCGTGCAGCCACACCGCCTGGAACCGACCTGCAATGGTGGGAGACCGCCGCCGCGGCCGGCTCCTCGCTTGGCGTGCACGTGCTGATCGCGGCCGCCGCCGTGCCGCAACTCGAGGTGGGCGAGGTCAGCGTGCTAGCGCACGCCTACTTTCCTTGGATCGGCGGATTGCACTCGCTGCTCGACAACTTGATCGACAAACACGAGGACGAGGCGGCGGGCCACCGCAGCCTGATCGAGTACTACGGCCCCGAGCAAACCGCTCAGCGGATGAGGTGGATTGCCGAGCAGGCCCTCGAGAAGGCCGGCGAACTGCCACACAGTCGCCGCCACATCGTGATCTTGGCAGCGATGATCGGCAACTATCTGGCGACGCCCGAAGCACACAGTGCCGAACTGAAGCCGATCGGCGACAGCGTGCTTGCCACGGTCAATGCTCTTCGGCGCCCGACGATGCTCGTGTTCGAGCTGCGCCGTCTACCCACGCTGATACGGGCCAAGCTTGGGCACCCAGCCGACGATACCCAGAGGCAGACAACTCCCGACGTGGACATTTTCAGATAGGGTTTCTCCACAGGTCAAGCAGGAGGGGGGTCGGTAGCATGGTCAGCTGCCGGCCGGTCACAAGGGAGAGGGACACGCATGCTGGAGCTGCGAGATCTCGTCAAGCATTACCACACAGCCGGAGAGGAGACCGTACGCGCCGTAGACGGCGTGTCGCTATCGGTCTCCCAGGGCGAGATGGTTGCCCTGTATGGGCCGAGCGGCTCGGGTAAGACGACGCTGCTTCTGATGGTCGCCGCGCTACTGGCTCCGACCAGCGGCAAAGTCCTGGTGAACGGCCGCGACATCTCTTCCCTCTCAGAGCGAGAGGCATCGCATTTCCGCCTCCAGGAAATGGGCTTCGTGCGACAGAACTTCGATCTGCTGCCCGGCGTGACGGCGATCGACAACACGGTGCTCAAGCTGCTCAAGAACACCCCTTGGAAGGATGCCCACAAAAGCGTACAGCCGTTGCTCGAGCGCTTGGGACTGGGCGGGCGTCTCACACACCGCTCCGAGACGCTCTCGATGGGTGAGCGTCAACGCGTGATGATCGCCAGGGCGCTGTCGACCGAGCCGAAGCTGCTGCTCGCCGACGAGCCAACCGGCAGCCTCGACACGCAGCGCGGGCGCGAGGTGCTCGAACTTCTGACCGAGCTGTGCCGCGAACGAGGTGTGGCGATCGTGCTCGTCAGCCACGATCCCCAGGCGGCCGCCTACGCCGACCGCGTACTGGCGCTGCGCGATGGCAAGCTGGTCGACTACGACCCAGACCAGGGTCTCGCGCCCACCAGCTCCGCACGCGGCGCGCACGACGACAGCGCGGCGTGAGCGTAACCATCTCAGGGGGCAGGCGATGAAGTTCGCGAACGTGCTTCACCTGTACCGCGTGCGTCTGCGTGCACGTGCCCTGCAAGAGTGCTTCGCCCTGATCGGCATCGCCGCCGGCGTCGGGCTGCTGTTCGCTTCACAGATCGCCAGCTCGAGCCTTTCCAGCTCGGTTGGGCAGCTCAACAGCGGCATCGTCGGCGCCGCTACCCTGCAGCTGACCGCACGGGAGGCACAGGGCATGCCGGAAAAGCTCGTCGGCGAAACTCGGCGGCTGAATGGTGTACGGATCGCGGCTCCGTTGCTCGAAGTGAGCGCCAACGCGGTCGGGCCGAAGGGCAGCGACTCGGTGGAGCTCGTCGGCGCCGACAGCACGTTGGCCGAACTCAAGGGCGCGCTCGTGCGCAAAGTGGCGCTCACCCCATTCGCCGGCTTTGAAGCGGTAGTGCTGCCCGTGCCCGTCGCCAACACGCTTGGAGCCACAAAATTCGGCGACTCGATCAAGTTCCAGATGCTCGGGCACTCAAGCGAAGCTGCGCTCTATTCGAGGCTCGGCGAAAAACAGATCGGTGCTCTGATCTCCAGCCCGATCGCCATCAGCACGCTCGAATACGTGCAGAAAGCGAGCGGCCTGAACGGACGCGTGAGCCGCATCCTGGTCGAGTCGAAGCCAGGCCAGGCGGCGGCTGTGCGAGCCGGCTTGGAACACATTGCTCAGGGGCGCTACGGCGTGGAGTCGGCAAGCTATGACGAACAACTGTTTGCCAAGGCGGCTGCTGCAACCAACCAGTCGACACAACTGTTCGCGGTCATCAGCGCCCTTGTCGGCTTCCTGTTCGCGTTCAACGCGATGTTGCTGACCGTGCCCCAACGCCGGCGCCTGATCGCCGACCTGCGCCGCGACGGCTACACGCCGAAGGCGGTGATCGCCGTGCTGATGTTCGACGCCGTCGTGCTCGGCACGATCGCCTGCGCGATCGGACTGGTGCTCGGCGATGAGCTCTCGATCCACCTTTTCCATTCGAACCCCGGCTATTTGTCATCCGCCTTCGCGGTTGGCTCTGAGCGCGTCGTGAACTTGCAGAGCATCGTCATCTCGATAGTCGGCGGCATGGGCGCCGCGAGCGTGGCCGTGTTGAGCCCTTTCAAGGACATCGTCTCGCGCAACCCGCTTGCCGCGATCGAAACCAAGGAAGGCACCGGCGGAAGCACCTCGCCACTACTGACCATCTTCGGACTCCTGTGCCTTGCGGCCACGCTCGCGATCCTGCTTGCCGCCCCACAGGCGGCAATCGTCGGGATGGTCACGCTGATCGCGGCGTTGCTCGCACTACTGGCGATACCGCTCACCGGCATGCTCGCACTGGTGAGACGGATAGCGCCGAGCATCGTCAGCGCCGTACCGCACATCGCGGTGATGGAGTTGCGGGCCGGACGCTCGCGCGCGATCGCGATCGCCGCGACCGGTGCGATCGCCGTGTTCGGCAGCGTCTCGATCCAAGGAGCGCACAGCGATCTGCTGAAGGGGCTGTACAACGCGGCAAGCGACGTCAATGCTTCGACTGACGTCTGGGTGTCGGCGGCCGGCAACTCCAACCTGCTGATGACTTCCCCCTTTACCCCGACCCAGCAGGCAAAGTTGGCCGCGCTACCTGGGGTGCGCTCGGTACGCATCTACCGCGGGGGCCTGCTCGACTACAACGACCGGCGCATCTGGGTGATCGCGCCGCCCAGCGAAGCCTCACCGCTGGTGCCGCCGACCCAGCTCGTGGAAGGCAGCGTCACCCAGGCCGACGCGCGCCTGCGCGAAGGCGGCTGGGCCGTCGTCTCGCTGGCGCTCGCCGAAGAACACAAACTGAAAATCGGCCAGTCCTTCACGCTGCCGACGCCCAACCCGAGCACGTACCGCGTCGCCGCGATCAGCACCAACATCGGCTGGGCGCCAGGGGCGATCGTGATGAGTGCCGACGACTACGCCAAGGCCTGGGGCAGCAGCGACGCAAGCGCCTACAACGTGCTGATGCAGCCTGGCGTCTCCCCCGAGCAGGGCGTGCACGAGATCAGAGCGGCCCTGGGCGGCGAAACTGCACTGGCCGCGCAGACCGCCGAGCAGCACGCCAACACACTGCGCTCGATCACGCGCCAGGGCCTTGAACGGCTCTCGCAGATCGCCACCCTGATCCTGGTGGCGGCAGTGATGGCAATGGCCGCGGCGATGGGCGCGATGATCTGGCAGCGCCGTCCGCGCCTTGCCAAGCTCAAGCTCGAGGGCTTCCCCCACCGCGAACTCTGGTACACGATCGTGCTCGAGAGCCTGATGCTGCTGGGCGTCGGCTGCTTCAGCGGAGCCGTCTTCGGTCTCTTCGGCCAGCAACTGCTCGACCGTGCCTTGAACATCGTCATCAACTATCCCGTCGTCAGCTCCGTCGGGGTGGTGGTGGCGCTGTCGAGCCTCGCGCTCGTGACTGCCTCCGCCGTTCTGATGGTGGCGATCCCCGGCTGGTTCGCCGCCAAGGTGCAGGCCAGCCTCGCACTCCAAGACTAGTCGGGGCCAGGACCCGCGTCAGGCCAGGACCCGCGCGCTCACCAGACCGTGCATGAACCAGCGCGCCGCCGCTTGACTTTGTCCTAGATCCGCCACATCGCGACGCGGCCGACGTCGACTCAAACAGGCGACCGTCTGCCCCGACAGGCTCTGCGAGCCGTCGGGGCAGAGGATGGGCCGGACTATTTCTTGTGGGGAGTCGGCGGCGGGCAAGGCACGTTGTGCGCTGCCACCACCTGGCTGCCGTCTAGGAACGTGAACAGCGCGGAGAACGGGAAACCACCCTTTGGGCACTTCGCCGGAAGCGAGATGCCCTGCGGTTTGTAGCCGACCAGTTTTCCGTGCACGCGCTTGTAGTAGGTGAGATGTTCGGGGCCGATCGTCGATTTGACGTTGATGATCGACACCGGCGGTCCGTTCGTGACACTGGGTATCTGCGGGATCGCGGTGTCGAGATCGCCGCCAAATGCACCTTCTCCGGGAAGCAATTCGCCCGCGAAGACGATCTGCGCATATACGGGCGCAAGCCCGTTGGCGTAGAACAGCACCACGATGTTGCCTTCGTGCGGCGGCCCCATCAATGCCTCGATTTCAGGGATCTCGCGGCCCGCTCCCTGTCCAAACGGCACTTCCACGAATGCGCTGCCGAATCCCAGCCGAGAGTTTGCCGGGCAGCCCGCGATGCCTTTCGCCACCAGCGCTTCGGGCTTGCAGATTGCCAGCCCAAGGGTGGTCGTGACGTAGTTCATGCCCTTCGGCATGTGCAAGCTGACGTGGGTCAGCGGCGAGGGCAGCCCACCTGTCGTACTGCCGATCGTGAAACCGAACCCGATCGTTGTCGAGGCGCCCAACTTCTCGGGCGTGAACGACGTTTGCAAGGCGACCGTCTCAGCTGCCTGCGCCGATGCGGAGATCCCGCACAGCACAAGCAGGCAGCTGAGAGCAAGCGGCCCAAGCACGAGGGCGCGAGCCCTGCGTATCCGCGCTCTGGACAAGATGCCTCCGCTCGCTAGTACGATATGGGTCCGCTCACGTGCACCGTGACGGCGTCGTTTGAGCGCTGGATGGTGCCGCTGAAGCTGAGAGCCGAGGCTTTCGCTTTCGCGTAGGTGCCACTGCCTTTGGTGATCGTCATCGTGCCCGAGAACGACGCGGTGGCGCCGGCCACGTGATAGCTGGCGTTGGCGTCGCCGCTGATCGAGCCGCCTTTGGGATAAACCTGTACTTGAGCGGTGACGCTACGTGTCCCATGGAGGACGAGCTGTAGGTAGAGCGGGCCGCCGAGCGTACCTTTTGCTGTGCCCGCCTCTTTGACTTCAAGCCCGTGGCTATTCTGCTTGTGCAGGCTGGCGCTGTCGTTCAAGTCGAGCGTGCGCGCAGCTGTAGCGTGCGGTCCCGCGGCGCCGGCTCCGGCCGTGCCGAAGGCCGCCGCTGTCGCGACAGCGCCGAGCGCAAGCGCGGCCGTTGAGATACGCGTGTGCGCGGACCTGCGCTTGCGCGAAGATTGATTCCCCATCGTTCCCTCCATATGGCTGTTGATGTCGTGTCCCATTAGAACAGACCCCTCTCCTCGTACGACCCCCCAAACCCAAAGCCTAGTCCACATAGCAGAAAAGCAGTGCGACTGGACAATTCTAGTGCATATAGGCCTACGAAGTTCAACCACTCACGCTACCGGAAGTTGTGCATTTCCAACGCCAACCTCAGCCTGCCTCCCAAGAGATGTGCCCTAAGGTCACCCTCCGTGAGCCAGATCGAGTTGAGCTACTGCATCGTCAACACATCCCAGCGCAGTTTGATGCTGCGCGGACTGGACGCGCTCGCGCGCGAGCGCGACGTGCTGCCGTTTGCAAGCGAGGTGCTGGTCCTCGACAACGGCTCGCGCGACGGCTCGGCGCAGGCCGCGCGCGAGCACGCCGCCGTTGACGAGGTGATCGCACTCGAGCAGAGACAGGGCAAGGCGATCAACGACTCCGAGCTGTTGCGTCGCGCACGTGGACGCTACGCGCTGTTGCTCAACGAGGACTCCGAGCTGCAGCCTGGAGCGACCCTGGCGCTGCACGAGGCGCTCGAGCACCGTCCCGACGCTGCCTGTGCGGGAGCCAAGCTGTTGCGTCCGGACGGCGCCGAGCAGGCATGCGCCTGGCGCTTTCCCACTCCACTCGCCGCCCTGGCAAGTGCGCTGCTTCTACAGCGCGCCTACACCGTGCAGAGCAAGGGAGAGCGCACACGCGAGGTGGACTGGTGCCAGTCCTCGGCACTGCTCGTCCGCCGCGAGTCAGCCGCACAGGTCGACTACCTCGACCCGGACTTCTTCGTCTATTCAGACGAGGTCGACTTCGCTCGACGGCTTCGCAACGCGGGCTGGCGCAGCCTGTATGTGCCGAGTGCGGTGGCAATCCATCACGAGCAGCTGTCGACCGGCGCGGTGCCAGAGCGACGCATCGTCGAACTGTCTCGCAACCGCGACCTGTACATGCGCAAGCACCACACGCCAGCAGCTGCGCTTGCGGTGCGCTGGCTGACGGCTCTCTCCTATGCGGAGCGCGCGCTTGCGGCGCTGCTGCTGCCCGGGCACTCGGCCAAGCGCTACTGGCGCCACGTCACCGCGACGCTCTTCCCTTCGCGGGGAGAGGGTTTGCGTGAGGCCGCCGAAACCTATAACCGTTCCCCTCATTAGGAAGACAACGCCGCATGCGCCGACCGGTCACAGAGGTTGAGAGAGGTGCATGCCCGACCTGGAATTGGTCACAGAAGTTGAGAGAGAGGTGCATGCTCAACCTGGAGCTGCAGGCAGCTAAGCGACAGCCAACTCTTCCAGCAACACGCTCACCACGTGCTCATCCAACTGCGTGCCACTTACCCGCAACAGCTCCTCGCGCGCCTGCGCATCGGTGCGCGCAGCACGGTAGGGACGATCGGTGACGATCGCGTCGTAGGTGTCGCAAACCGAGATGATCCGCGCAGCCAGCGGTATCCGCTCGCCCGCGAGACCGTCCGGATAGCCCTTGCCGTCCATGCGCTCGTGGCTGGAGCGCACCGCGGGAGCCAGGTGCGAGAAGGTGTCGATGCGCTCGACCAGTTCCGCGCCGACGACCGTGTGACTGCGCATCACGACCCACTCCTCCTCGGTCAGGGGACCTTCCTTGCAGAGGATCTCGCTCGGCACAGCGATCTTGCCGACGTCATGCAGCATCGCCGCGTAGTGGACCTCGCGCGCCTGTTTGGCGCTGAGCCCCATGCGCAACGCGACGCGTTCGGCCAAGGTCGCGACGTCGCTGCCGTGACAGGCGGTGTAGTCGTCCTTGGCCTCGACGGTGCTCGTCACGATCGCAAGCGTGTTCGTGAAGGCCTGCTCGATGTCTGAGATCAGCTCGGCTCTGTGAACCGCAGAGCCAAAGCTCGCCGCAATCGCCTCCACCAGAACAGCCTCGGCCTCACCCAATGCGTCAGGCTCCACAGCCTCGATGTTGAGTATTCCCCAAACCGACCCGTCTACGACAATCGCCACGCTCAGCTCAGAACGCGGATCGGTCTCCGGGTCGCGAGCAATGTAATCAGGGTCCTCGCGGGTGTCGCCCACCAAAGCCGTCAAGCCCGAGCGGGCCACGCGGCCGTTCACACCCTCGTTCACGGATTGCTCGACGATCAGAAACTCCGTCATCACCTCGGCCAGCGGCCCACGACCGGCCATCAATCGCAGGACTCCGTCCTCGTCGAGTCGTTGCACCGCCGCCAGGTAGAAGGCGAAGGTCTCGTGCAGCTCATCTACGACCAGTTGCGTCATCTCGTCGACGTCTCGCGTGGCGGCCAGTCGCGCCGTCAGCCGGGCCGCGGCCCGCAACTGGGAGCGCAGGTAGGCAAGCTCACCGGCCGCCGCGATGCTCTGCACACGCTCGTCGGCACGGTAGCGGCGCAGGGCCTCGGCCCTGCGTGCAAGCTCACGCCGACCAGCGGGTCGGGGTGGATTTACAGTGGACTCACGCACGCAGGCGGAATCGGCTAAAAAGCCGCATAACTTGAGCTTTTGCGCGAAATCACGCGACCGAGATTCGTCAAATCATCAGCCCCTTTGGGATCGATCCAGGGCGATGATCAGGCAGAAATCAAATGTCTCTGAGCGAGTCCTCGGCGTATGCCTCAACGTCGCCGTGCCCGCGCCGGAAGGCCGTCACCCGCCTACGCCCGTCGAGCACGAGCGTGCGTGCCTGCTCGCGCTCGTTTGGCGCAAAGAAGCGCGTCAGCAGGAGCAGCACCGGGATCAGCAACAGCCACAGTACCCGCAGCACAAGTCCCGAAAGGCCAGTTGTCGGCAACAACAGCTCGCCTGAGACAGCCACACCAGCGAGGATTGCCGTCAGCCAGCCGAGCCGGCGCCAGTCGAAATCGACAGCAAACACATTACGAGTGAGCAGGTGCATGATCGCCACCATCGCCACGTAAGCGCCGCAGAGAGCGATCCCCGCGCCGGCGAGACCGAGACCGAGACCGGACTTGGGTACGAGCACAAGCAAGAGCACCACGTTGACCACCAGTCCGGCCGCCGCGGCGGGAATGTTGCGCTGCATCGCGCGCGCCCTGCCGGTGATCACGATCATCACCTGATAGAGCCCGTACAGCGTCCAGCCCAGCGCCAGCCACGGCAGCGCCGTGTGTGCTCCGAAGTATTCGGGATGAGCGAGCAACCGCACAAGCCAGCGGCCAAGCAGAGCTACGGCGGCGACGACCACCCCCGTTGCCAATACGAAGTAAGTGGTGACGAGCGAGTACAGCTTCGAGGCCTCCATATCGCTGTCGATCGAGTATGCAAGCGGCGGCCACGCATATTGGAAGCCGCGCACGAAAACGAATACGACTGTCGCGAGTTGGACCGCAATCGCGTATTCGCCGGCGGCTTCGTGGCTGACGACGCGGAACAGGTACAGACGATCGATTACCTGCAGCGCGTACACGCTCGCGTCGGCCGGCACCGTGGGTAGGCCAAACCCGAGCATCGCGCGCAGGTCGGCCAGGTGCACGCGCAGCGAGAAACGCTTACGAAGGATCCACCAAAGGCCGAGTACGACGAGCGCGCTGGCGCCGAAATTGCCGAGCAACAGGCCACGTGCGCCTTGGCCTGCAAACACGACCAGCGCGATCGTGAACGCCACCGTCATCGCCACGTTGGCGCCGGAGGCAAACATGTAAGCGCGCGCACGCTCGTCTACGCGCAGCTGAGCGTAAGCCATCTCGATGTTGGTGAACGCCCACAGTCCGAGGATCGCGCAGTCCATCAACAGCGGGTCGTCGAAGCCGAGCACAAGCCGTGACAGCGGCCCGGCAAGCGCCACGCAGATCAGTGACACGACTGTCGTGGTCCAGGCGACCGTCGCGGTCGCCGTGCGCGCGATGCGCGTGCGGCGCTGCTCGTCGGTGTCCGTGAAGTAAAAGCGCACGAACGCCTCCCCCACGCCAAGGCGCAGCACGATGCTCGCCAGGATCACCGTCGTCAGCAGGAGGTTGTATGCGCCGTAGGCTTTTGTCGACGCGTGCCCCGTGTAAAGCGGCAGCGTGATCACGGCAATGCCCTTGGCCACGATTTCCGCAGCCTGGTAGGCCGCGCCCGTCGTCACCAGTCGCTTCAGGTAGCCAAACACCAGCAAGAACCTAACGGCCGTGGCGAGGTACGACCTTCCCGACTCTGCCTTTCATCCTTGCGAGAAGCAGCGACTCCCAGTCGGTTGCACCGGCGCCTCACCCGTGCGAGGCAGCCGGCGACGCAGTCTCCGCTTCGATCCTGCGAGCATCGTCGTCGCTTTTGAGGCTCCCATTACGCGCGACCGAAAACGCCACCCCGAGTCCGAGCAGCGTCCAGGTCAACGGGTCCTCGAGGAAGTCGGCATACACCCAGGTGTGCAGCACAAGCGCGGCAAAACAGGCGGCAACAGCGATGCGCGGAGGAGAGCGGCCCGCGCCACGGAACAATGTCGCCAGCGCTGCGAGGATCAACGCCACATACAGTGCCAAGCCGACGATCCCCTGCTCGGCGGCAATCGTCACCGGGATCGTGTGCGAAGCCGAGACGGCGTTCGCGGCCGTGCCGCCTTCGTGACGGCGATACTCGGTTTCAAACGAGCCAGAGCCATACCCGCCGAGCGGGCGATCGACAAACAGTTCCAAACCGCCCGTGATCAGTTTTGCGCGGCCGCTCGTCGCATTGTTGGCCGAGCCGCTCGACCCCTTCAAGCCGAAGTGCAGACTTGAAGGCGCCACCAGCACGAACACCCCCGCGATCGCCGCCAACGCGACCGATACGTACACGGTGCCGCGCACGTCCCAACGCCAGGCAGCCAAGATGGCCAAGCCAAGCAGAAGTGCGGCGATACTCGACTGCGAGAAACTGGTCACCAGTCCCGCAAGCAGCCAAGCCAGGATTGCCGCACCCCATAGCTGCGTGCGTTTTTCGCGACTCCAAAGCACGACGGTCGTCACGGCGATCATCACGAGCGCCAGGAAACGACCGTAAATGCTGGGATCGAAGAACAACGAGTTGACCCTGAAATAGTTGTCGTACTCGTTCGCAGCCACCACTTTCGGGTTCAGGAACAGGGCTTTGCGGTAGTACTCGATGAAGCCGACGCCGGCGAACAGGACGGCGAGTCCCACCGCCGCGGCCAGGCACGTCAGCAACAGTCCTCGCGTCCACGGCGCCTCGCGCAAAAGTACATACAACAGCCCAAACGGGATGTAGAAGAACAGAAGGTTCTCGGCCCCCTTTCCCGGGTCCGAGGAGTAGGCGATCTGCAGTGTGTAGAGACCCACGGAGACAAGCAGCAGCCAGTCGAGCAACATCGGCGGCTGGCGGGAGTTGTAGCCGCCTGGACGACCCAGCACCCTGAAGGGCACAGGCAGGCGCGGCAACAGATGCGCGAGCACACCGGCGGCCACGACCGCATACAACGGCAGCAACAGGTTCACAGTGCGTCCATCGGCTGCAATCGGCAACCTGAACGGGAGAGCGATCACGGCAAGCACCGGGAAAGCCCGCGGATCGCGGCGCATTACGAGTACCAGGCCGGCAATCACGATCAGCGCAGCGAGCATGGCGGCAGCGAGCACTGGCGCACTTGGCAAGGTGGTGGCGATCATGGTCCAACCAGCTTGAAGGTGTGCGGGAAGGGCACCGAGCGGTCTTCTCGGTGCAACTCCACACGCACGCTGTATTCGCCGGGCGGGGCGAGTGCCCCATGGTTGTGGGGCACCAGCGTCGTGTACCCGTCGGCCTTGCGCAACACCGAATAGCCGCGTGCCCCTCCCCTATGGCCGTTCCAGCGCAGCGACAGCGTTTTGTAGCGTCCCACGGGCAGGTCCCGCACGAGTGTGGCGACCGTTTCATCAGAGGAATTTTCGACGACCACAGTCACCCGATCGGCTTTCGCGAGCTTGAAAGCGATGTGCTCTTCTCGCGATTCGCCGCTCGAGGCCGGCGCGATCACATGGGTCAGCTTCGCTTCCTGAACAAGCGTCGGGGTGTGCTTGAGCCTCTGCGTGATCAGCAGCGCCGCAAAGCAGCCAACCACGAGCAGCGCAAACACGATCCGCGCCAAGCGCTCGCCTGAACCGCTGTCGGCGCTCCGCCCTCGCGCCTCGGCTTGCGCGCCGCCTCCATCGACGGGCCTCGGAGCGCCGCCGGCCTGCGCGCCGCTCAAGCGCCGCCGTCCCGGGCGAAGCGCTCGACCGTGTCAGAACGCAGTCCCAAGCGCAGCGTCTCCAGCGAGAGCACGTCCTCGGGTGCGATGTTGCCGAGGTTGCACTCGCTTCCGAAGCGGTGCAACAGCCACACCTGCTGTTCGCGTTGCGGCGCCTCGAAGATCAGGCGATCGGCGTCGATTGCGTGCACGATCTCATCGATCAGTCCGGTGCGCACCTCGCCGTCGGCGCGATAGATGCCCGCTGTGCCCGACTCACGCGCCTCGGCGATCACCTTCCAAGCGCCGGCTTCCAGGTCGCGCTCGATCTGCTCCACCCAAACGTAGGGGGCCATGATGAAATCGGCGTCCTTGCTACCCACCTCCGAGAGCACCGTGAATTCGCCTGCGAGCGTACGGATCAGGTGGGTCTTGACCTCAGGCTCGAGCGAAATCGTCCCATCGGAGATCTCGACGTGGCGCAGGCCGAGCTCGTGCAGCCAGGCGATCAGTCCCTCGACGCGCCCCTGCTTGATCGCGACCTCCGTGAGCGTGCCGCCCAGCACCACGGGTATCCCGTGCGCAGCGTAGCGCTCGAGCTTGGGCTTCAAGTTCGCTGTCACGAGCGCCGTGCCCCAACCGAGCTTGACGATGTCCACGCAGTCGCCCACCGTCTCGATCAGGCCGTCCACTTCGGCAACCGACAGGCCGCGATCGATCACATGTGTGATGCCGCGCTCACGCGGCTTGGGCGAGCGCGCCGGCACATCCAGGAAGCCCGCTGTCGCGCGATCGGGGTCCACTTGCCGGATGCTCACTGACCGCTGCCGGCGGCGCCTTCCGCGGCACCCCCAGCGCCGGTGCCTTCGCCGGAAGCACCGGTACCCGAGGACGCCCCACCGGCTCCGGTCCCGGCTTCGCCACTTGCGCCGGCGGACGGTTCGCCGGTGCTCTGGGCGCCGCCGCCACCGAGCTGCGCGGCCTGATCGGCGCCGGCGACCACGACCACCGTCGCATGGCTGACCAGCGAAGAGGTGCTCGCTTCCATCGGCTGTACGCGGGTCACATCAAGCGCTTTCGCCACGGCCTGCCCATCGGCGCGGTGGCCCGAGCTGTACTGGACCACCGTGGTGGCATGCGTCCCTGGCGGCACCGCCGAGGAGGCTTCGGCACGCTTGTACCCGCTCTGCTGCAGGTCGTCAGCCAGATGGTGGGCGAGACCGTTGGTGCTCGTCCCGTTCACAACCGCGACGTTGAGTTCGCTCGGATTGGACGCAGGCGCGGGCGTCGTCGTGTGCGCAACCGTGGAGGGCGTGGAGGACTGGGTAGCCGTCGGACTCGGTTTGCTCCCGCCTTTCAGAGCCGACACCGCCAGCACGATCACCGCCACACCAAGAACCACGCCACCCAAGATCAGCAAGGTCGTGCGGCCGGACGAGCGCTCCTGCTTGAAGTACTTCGGGCCCGAGCCGACCGGGGCGCCGGGTATCCGCGCAGCGCCGGCTCCCGAAACGGCGTCCCCCCCCCGCGCACGCGGAGAGGCCGGCTTGCGTGCACCGGGCTCTGCCCCCCTTGATCCTGCCGGAGCGGGTGGGCTCGCAACCGCACGGGAGGCCACCGGCCGCGCCGCCGCCACAGGCACTGGTGGGCCTGACACCGCGGGTTGAGCTGTCTGGGCGGATGCGGCGGAGGAGGCAGAGGCAGGCGGCACAGCCGCCGCTGCACCCGCCACAGTCGACGCCGGCACGCCGGGCGGCATCGGGGCGGAGGGAGACGGCGGCAAGGGTGAGCGTGGGGCGGGAACGCCGGCACGCGCGGCCGCTGTCGCAGGAGCCGCAGCGGACTGCTCATCGGCCTGAGGCGCCACGGCGGCAAGCCGATCCTCCTCGGCTGCCGGGAGCGTATTGGGAGATCCCGCACCATTTGCGGCGGGTTGCTCGACGCCGGGCATCGGCGGCCCTGCCATGGATGAAGCAGTCGGAGACGCATCGGGTTGGGAGGGACTGGGTTGGACAGCGCCGGCCACCGCGTCATCCGCTTGGACCGCGCTTGGTTGGGCAGCGCCGTCAGTGCCAGGATCGGCTCGAGTGGGACCTGTCGCGGCTGGAGTGTCCTGGCCGGCCGTAGCGAGACCTGCGACCGCCGGCTTGGCGGTATCGGCCGCGGCGGTATCGGGCTGGGCGCCGATCTTCCCTGCCGCCACCGTGGCGTTCACCGCCGTGGACACCGGCGCACTGACGAGTGGCGTCTTGCGCGGCACCACACGCGCCCCGGCGCCCCCAACAGCCGCGGCGACCGGCGCTCCCGCGCGCTGTATGCGAGCGGCCGCCTCGGTGCTGACGCGCTGCTCCATCTCGGCAGCACGCTCGGGCGCGCGCCCTGCCCACTCGCGCAAGCGCTTGATCTCGCGCGCCTGGGCGAAGGCCAGCAGAGACAGCAGTGCGATCCCCAACAGCGCGGCGAAGCCGGCGATCGCGCCTACCTTGGTAAAGGTGCTCGTCAGCGAGAGTGCAAGCGGCAGCGCGTTCACAGCGTGCGCACGTTTCGAGGGGAACTCATGGCTCCCGGGAGTCTATGAGGGGCTCAGGCGCCTGAGCGCCGTGTCCCGAGCCGAGCGGAGCACCCTGGGTGCTATGTCCGGAGCCAAGCGGCCCGCCCTGAGCGCTATGTCCGGATACGTCTGACAGCTCGGCGCGCACGGTCGACAGCTCCGCCACCTTTGCGGCAAGGCGGGCGGCGTCGCCCTCGAACACCAGCAGCCTTATCTCGTCGAACATCGCTTCCACCGTCTCGGGCGAGAGTGGCTCGCGCCCGGCGAGCATGATCTTCTCGGCCTTGGTCGGGCGCGGCTGCTCGTAGCGGTTGAACAGCTCCTCGTGCAGCTTCTCGCCAGCGCGCCGCCCGACGATCTCGACGGCCACGTCGCGATCGGGGTCCAGGCCCGAGAGCTCGATCATCGCGCGCGCCAGATCCACGATCCTTACGGGATCGCCCATGTCCAGCACGAACACGTCCGCGCCGCGGTCGCCGTCGGACACCAGCGAGCCCGAGCGGATGATCAGCTGCACCGCCTCGGGAATCGTCATGAAGTAGCGGGTCATACGCTCGTCGGTGACGGTGACCGGGCCACCGCGCTCGATCTGGCGGCGGAAGATCGGCACGACGCTGCCTGATGAGCCGAGCACGTTGCCAAAGCGCACGGCCGCGTAGCGAGTGCCGGCAAAGCGGGCTGTGGCGGCCTCCAGCGCGAACTCCGCCAGTGCCTTGGAGGCGCCCATCACCGTCGCCGGCGCGACGGCCTTGTCGGTGGACACGAGCACGAAGCGACCGACTCCCATCTCCCCGGCGACATGGGCCACCACACGTGTGGCCATTGCGTTGTTGCGCACCGCCTCGACAGGGTTTGACTCCATCAGGCCCACGTGCTTGTAGGCGGCGGCGTGGAACACGACCGTGGGACGATGCTCGGCGAATATCTCGCGCATGCGCTCGTCCTCCTTGCAGTCGGCCAGTACCGCGGCCAAGACCGAAGACTGCACGTGGCGCTCGTCCTGCAGCTCGCGCTGAATCTGAAAGAGGTTGTCCTCGGCATGGTCGAGCAGCACGATCCGTCGCGGCCCGACGCGCGCGATCTGGCGGCACAGCTCCGAGCCGATCGAGCCGCCGGCGCCGGTTACCAGCACCGTCTCGCCTGCCAGGTAGGCGCCGACGCGATCGAGCTCCATCAAGACGGGCTCCCGCCCGAGCACGTCCTCGACACGCACCTCACGCACCTGACGCGAGATCCCAGTGGGCGAGGTTTGATCCTGCAGGAGCTCGAAGACGGTCGGCAACGTGCGCACCGCGATCGAGCGCTTGCGACATTCGCGCACAACGCGCGCACGTGTCGAGCCAGGAGCGGAGGGGATCGCGATGATCACTTCGTCGGGCTCTGACTCCTCGAGGATGCGCGGCAGATCGCCCTCGGTATCCCCGCGCACCCGCACGCCATCGATACGCAGGCCGTGCTTGCGTGCGTCGTCGTCGAGGAAGCCGACGGGCTGCAACCCGAGCTCGCGATTGCGCAGGATCTCGCGCAACACAAGACGCCCGCCGTCGCCCGCGCCGACGATCAAGACATTGCGCTCGCTACGCCCCCCGGCACGAAAGGCCCCCAGGGGGCGTCGCTCGTACAGGCTGCGCGCGATCACACGCACCCCGATCAGGAGCAGCAGCGAGAGCAGGAAGAAGAGGACGATCACGCCGTCGGGCAACTCGACGGCGGTGGTACCACTGGTCGAGCTGGACCGATCCGCGGCGGTGGCGCCGTGGGCGATCAGATGGGGGATCTGGACAGGGCGCACGACGGCTACTGCCACCACGGTGAGCAACACGATCGCGAGCACCGCGCGCGCTACGGCCTCGTAGTCGCGCTGGCCCGAGTATCGCCAGCGGCGCTGGTAGACCCGCGAGAGCAGCAGCACTACGAGGCTGCCGGCAAGCACCCACCAGACGGTCCGTTCAAACAGCTTCTCGTAGCGACCTTGAGGCCCATTGTCGAAGCGCAACTCCCACGCCAGCCAATAGGCAAGCGCGACGAGCGCGCCGTCGAGCGCGAGCCTCGGTAGCGAGTGCCGGGTCAGGGACAAGGCCGGCGCACTGATCCGTCGGCGCATTGGCCTTGATTCTAGGGCCTCTCAGGGCGAAGGGGGTGTCTTGGTAGAGATGTGCGGCTGATGCGGTCGAGTGTCGAGCGAGGCAAGGACGCAGGGGCGAAGACTTGGCAGCGCCAAGTCGAGCCCCGAGGACGCAGCATCGCGAAGGCAATCGGCCGTAGCAGGCGTGCAGATCTACCGAGACACCCCCGTAAGTGGCGAGAGCAACAACTCCACCAGCCGCCGGGGATCGCGGCGGACGCGATTTGCGACATTCGCAGAGTCGCGCTTGGCCAGGTCGAGCTGCTCCACGTTCCCCAGCTTGAGCAGACGACCTTCGCCGATCAGGCGCTCATCGACCGCCCCGAGGCGTCCCTCGAAGGTGGTGTAGACGGGCGTGCCGAGCGCCACAGCCTCGCGGTTCATCGTGCCTCCAGCCGAGATCACCAGATCGGCAAAAGCGATCAGAGACTGGGCGTCGATGGCCTGCTCGGGCACGGTAAAGCCCTCAACGGCGCGCAGCTGCGCACGCTGGTCTGCGGTTCTTGGCAGCACGACGGACTGCACCCCCTGTTCTCGCGCAGCCTCGCGTAGACGCGCGAGCACGTCGGCAAACAGGTCGTTTTCGAAGCGGTGGTACAGTGACACCTCGGGAGGGGTCCTGACCACCACAAGTGGCCTCCCGCGGTCGATCGCAAGCTCGCCGAGCACTGACTCGTCAGGCTCGAAGTCGGCGAGGTAATACTCCTCCTTGAGCCCCTCATAGGCGTGGATCTTGCCCTTGGCCCCGTAACGATCCAAACGTTCGGGCGGAATCGCGTTGGGCACGACCACCGCCTGCGCAAGGCGACAGTTGACGTGGTGCTGAACCGCCGCCCACTCGTAATCGAACGTCGTCGAGCAGGGAATTCCTAGCAACCGAGCCGCGACACTGATGTCGTTCGAACCGTGGCCGAGCGCGATGTCGAAACGCCCGGCGGTGCGAGCGCTGCCCGTAGACGTGCCAGTCGGGCGAGCCGCCGCCGAGCCCCGCGACTCTCCCCGCGCCCAGCGCACGAGCGCTGAGGAGCGGCTGAAGAGCCCCACGGCCTTGTCCGCAAGGCGCTCGCCCCTGTGACGCCCGATCGCCGTGTGGTCGATCGCAAAACGATCAAGCAACTGCAGCGTCTGTGCGAAGTCACGCGCGGTCACTCGCACTTCGTGACCATCGGCGCGCAGCAGCTCGATCACGGGGCGCATGACAAGCACGTGTGGGCTGTTGGTGAGGTCGATCCATACACGCATCGCTGGAGCACGCTAGCGCCCGCAAGGGCGGCCGTGCTCTGCCGGCAGAGCTGGACTGTGCGGGTGCGGTGGCGGACGCACAAACGACAGGTATCGTTGCGGGCACATGGCCCACGTGCTCGTCCTCGCCTCGATCTCAGAATCTTTGGTCAACTTGATCGCGCACTTCGTGCGCGACGCCGGGCTGCCGGGGATCTTCGCGTTGATGGCGATCTCGAGCGCCTGCATCCCGATCCCCTCCGAGGTGGTGATGCTGTTCGCCGGCTTTGCCGTCGCGGACCCAACGCAAAGCGCGGCGCAGCACCACATGACGATGACCGGCGTCGTGCTGGCGGGACTGCTCGGCACCATGGTCGGCTCGTGGATCGCCTACGGCGTCGGGCGCGCAGGGCGCCTGGAGCTGCTCGAACGCCATGGCGCCAAGCTGCACATGGGGCCCGCTCAGATACAGCGGGCAGATCGCTTCTTCCAGCGCTACGGCGAGCAGACGGTGCTGTTCGGGCGCATGGTCCCGCTCGTGCGCGCCTTCGTGTCGCTCCCAGCGGGCGTCGCGCGCATGCCACTCGGGCGCTTCACGCTGTTCTCGCTGCTCGGCACGATCCCTTGGGTGCTGGCGCTGGCGTTCGCAGGTCACGCGCTCGGCAGCGACTGGACGACCGTGCGCAAAGGCTTTGAGTACCTGGACTACGCGATCGTCCTGCTGATTGTCGTGGGGATTGTCTACGCAGTAGTGTGGCGCCGCTCGCGGCCGCCGGCCACAGTGGCCGAGGAGAGCGAGCCTGCGGCCGACGTCAGTTGAGGCGCGCCAGGATGCCGGGCTCCATGCGTGAGCTGCCTTTGCGCCACGCGGCGATCCTCGGCCTGTTGCACGGCCCAACCGAGCTGCTGCCGATCTCCTCTTCGGCGCATACCACGCTCGTCCCCTGGCTGGCCGGCTGGCCTTACGGGGAACTCGACCCAAGGTTGCGCAAGTCCTTCGAGGTGGCGCTACACACGGGCACAGCGCTCGCGCTGCTCCTACGTCCGCCGCACGAGCGCCAATGCATGAGGCGAGGATTCCTGGTCGCGGCGTTGGCGCCGCCGGCCGTGGCCGGCTATGTGCTGGGCGGACAGATCGAGCAAAGACTGGGAACCCCAGCCAAGATCGTCGCCGGCTTGCTGGCCGGATCGGCCGCGATGGGGAGCGCTGAGGTCTACAAAAAGTGGCATGCCCCGCGTGCGCGCGGGGGGCATCGCCATTTTGGGAGCAACACAGCCCCTGCGGAGATCGACGTCACACGGCCAACCGCAAGCGACGGGCTGGCACTGGGAGTGGCTCAAGCGCTGGCCCTGATCCCGGGCGTGTCGCGCAGCGGGGCAACCTTGGCCGCCGCCAGCGCACGCGGCTTCTCGCGCCAGGATGCAGACCAACTCTCCTGGACGGTGGGACTGCCGGTGATTGCCGGCGCCACCTTGCTACAGGGCAGGCGCCTGGCATACCAGCAGGCACGAGCAGACAGGCCACGCAAAACAGCGATGGTGCTGGCCGTGGGCGCGACGAGCGCATTCCTGTCGACGCTCGCCAGCTCGAAGGCACTCAATCGACGCAGGCGCGCGCGTCTGCTACCGGCCTGTATCGCCTACAGAGGTGTACTAGCGGCGTATGTGATCCGACACATGCGCGATAACACCTGTTAGCACGCCATTCAATTCCCAAAAGGTAGGCAGCTCGCACTCCCCCGAGCGAGCGTTGGCATACTCAGGCATTCGAGGCTCAAATCGTGAACAGCGCCATCCTTGGCACCACACTCGGCGGTCGCTACCGCCTCGACGAGCAGATTGGGCACGGCGGTATGAGTACCGTCTACCGCGCGTTCGACACCGTGCTCGAACGCGAGGTCGCGATCAAGCTGATGCACCGCGAGATCGCATCGGACTCGGGGCAGCTCGAGCGCTTTCGGCGCGAGGCGCGCGCCGTGGCGCAGCTCAACCACCCGCACATCGTGACCGTGATCGACGCGGGCGAGTGGGACGTCGGCGATAGTACGGGGGCGGCGGACGGCGAGGGCAGCGGAACTCCATACATCGTGCTCGAGCACGTCGCCGGCGAGACGCTCAAGGATCTGATCCGCCGCGACGCGCCGCTGGACGTGCCCACGGCGCTCGCCTACGGGATCGAGATAGCCCGCGCGCTCGGCGCCGCGCACCTACAGGAGATCGTCCACCGCGACGTCAAGCCGCAGAACATCCTGCTCGGCGTAGAGGGCGGCGCGAAGATCACCGACTTCGGCATCGCACGCACGCTGACGGAGGAAGGGCTGACGATGGACGGACGCGTGCTCGGCACCACCGACTACGTCTCCCCGGAGCAGGCGCTCGGGCAACCGGTCACCGGCCAGTCAGACGTTTACTCGCTCGGCGTGGTCCTCTACGAGATGCTGACCGGCGGTGTGCCGTTCAAAGGCTCCTCGCCGGTGGCGGTTGCGATGATGCACGTGCGCGAGGAGGTCCCGGACGTGCAGCTGGCACGTCCGGAGGTCTCGGCGGCGACCGCTGCCGTCGTCGAACGCGCCACCGCCAAGGATCTCGAGCGGCGCTATCCAGGCATGGCAGCCATGATCGCCGACATGGAGGAGGCCCTGGCGATCGAGACGGCTCGCTCCGGGCAGACGACAGGCGAGGTCACCGCGGTCCTGCGCACCCTGCACTCGCCGGCCAGGCGTCTGCTGCCATGGCGCCTGCGCCACCCAGCACGCTGGGCGATCTCGCTGGCACTGCTCGCGGCGATCGTCGCGCTCGTGCTGGTCGCACTGGCGGGCCACACGCACAGCGGCACGGGGGTGGCACCGGACGTGCACTCGAGCGCAGGCGTCACGCCTGTCGTGCTCAAACAGGAAGCGGCCAGCTCGTACAACCCGTTCGGCACCGGGCCAGAACACGCCGAAGACGTGGCGAGCGTCATCGACGGCGATCTCACGACCTCGTGGAGCACCGAGCACTACATCGAAGGCAACCTCGGCAAGCCAGGCCTCGGCGTCTCGCTCAACGCCGCCCCAGGCGTGGCCGCGCGCGCGGTCGAGATCCAGACGCCCACCCCAGGTTTTCGAGCCGGTATGTACGCCGCGACCGGTGTGCCCACCTCCACCCCGGCCAACAGCGGCGAGAACCTCACCGCACTCGGCTGGACACAACTGGCTCCGCCACGCACGATCGGCGCGCGCACGACGATCGCGATCAACCCGGCGCACTCGGTCTACCGCTACTACTTGGTCTGGATCGTCCAGTTGCCTCCGCACAGCGAAACCGCGCAGATCTCTGAGATCACTCTGTTCAAGTAGCAGTGGAGCCGCCGCGCGCGACCCTGTGGCCGAAACGACTTGGACCTAGCGTGTCCAAGTCGTCGCGCCGGCGCGCGCGACGGCCGTGCACAGACTTGGCGACAGCACTATCCGTTGGCGGGTGGCGTCCCGGCGGCGGGCGCGGGCGTCGCCGGCGTGGTCGGAGTTGTCGGGGTGGTGGTAGTGGTCGAGGTCGAGGTGGTCTGCTGAGCGAGCACGCCAACGGCAATCGTCACTTCGCCGCCCTTGGACAACTTGTGGCCGGCAGCCGGGCTCTGCTGCACGACTGTCCCCACCTTGCTCGGTTCGGTGACGGTGCGCTGCACGGTATGCGAAGTCAGGTCGGCGGCGGTGAGCGTAGCGACCGCCTGCGCTTCGCTTTGGCCGACGAGCGAGGGCACGACCGCCTGCTTGAGCGCTTGCGCCACCATGATCGTCACCTGTCCTCCTACCCGCAACGACGCGCCCGCCGCCGGGGACTGCGAGATCACGGTGCCAGGCGTTGGTTCGGCCACTTCACGCTTGATCACTGTCTCTTTCAATCCGACGGCCGCAAGCGCCGCCGTCGCCGCGGCCTGCGATTCGCCCGTCACTTCAGGCACACTGGCTTCCTGAGGGCCGGAGGACACGTATACCGTGACGGGGCTGCCGTGTTGCACCTCGATGCCGGCGGCTGGATTGGTAGAGATCACCAAGCCCTTTTCGACGCTGCTACTCGACTGGTTCTGAACAGTCGGCCGGAAGCCCTTCTTGCGAAGGATCTTCAGTGCTTCGTCGCTCGTCTTATGAATGACGTCAGGCAATCCCAGAGTTTCCGGACCTGAGGACACGTACACGCTCACGTGCGAGCCCTTCGCGACGAGCGTCCCGTGAGGAGGTGTGGTGCCGACGACGAGCCCGTTTGCGACGTCCGCGTTGGAGGTCAACGAGACCACCGGCGTCAGCCCGGCTCGCTGCAGCGACGTCACCGCTGCCGGCTGCGTCTCACCCGTCACTTCCGGCACGTTCACGCGGCCCGCCTTCGATCCGGGCAGGAGCAACAACAACAGCACTGCCGCCACGATCGTAAGCGCCGCCACGCCGGCGGCGATCCACCACGCACGCTTGCGTTTGCGAGCATCCTCCTCGGGCGAGTGCGTCTCCTCCGGCGGTAGCGGCGGCACGACCAGGGCGGCAGCTGCCGCCATCTGCGTGGGCGGGGCGCCGTTGAAGGTCGGAGCTGGAGCCGGAGAGATGCCTTCGCGCGCCTGCTGCAGCGCGGCGATGAACTCGTCCGCACTCGCAAAGCGCGCCAGCGGATCCTTGGCCAGCGAGCGCATCACCACCGCGTCGAGCGCCGGCGTCACTTCGGGATTGCGCTGACTGGGAGGGGTCGGCTCCGCCGAGACCTGCTTGAGCGCGATCGTCACGGCAGACTCGCCCTCGAAGGGCACGCTGCCGGTCAGCAGCTCGTAGAGAACCACGCCGACCGCGTACAGGTCGGAGGTCTCGCTAACGGCGTGTCCCTGGGCCTGCTCGGGTGAGAGGTACTGCGCCGTGCCCATGATCGAGCCGGTCAGCGTCATGTCCGAGGCACCGGCGCGCGCGATCCCGAAGTCGGTGACCTTCGCACGTCCCTCCTCGTCGAGGATCACGTTGTGGGGCTTGATGTCGCGGTGGATGATCCCGCGACGGTGGGCGAAACGGACGGCAAGCAGGATCTGTACGACGATGTCGGTCGCATCGGATGGCGACAGGGGCCCATGCTCACGCACGACCGCCTTCAGCGAGCGCCCGGGCAGATACTCCATGGCTATGTAGTAGGTACCGTCCCACTCGCCCCGATCGAACACGGCGACAACGTTGGGGTGCGATAGGCCGGCGGCACTCGAAGCCTCGCGACGGAAGCGCTCGACGAACTCCTGGTCCTCGGCAAAGCGATGGTGCAGCAACTTCAGCGCCACCTGCCTGCCGAGCAGCGTGTCGTGGGCCAGGTACACATCGGCCATCCCGCCGGAGCCGAGCCTCGCGGAGACGCGATAGCGACCGTCGATGACCGTGCCCGCCTCGATCGCGCTCATTTCGCGAGACCTCCTCGGATTGGCCCATCGCCGGCGTCAAACATGGAGCAACACTTCCATGACTTGCTTTGCGACGGGCGCGGCAAACGTGGCCCCCTGGCCCGGCACGCCCTTGAGCGTCACCGCGACGGCGACTGTCGGATTCTGCGCGGGCGCAAAAGCGATGAACCAAACGTTGTTGATCGCCGTGCCGATCTGGGTTTCGGCGGTGCCAGTCTTGCCGGCAACCCGCACCCCGGGAATCTGGGCACTGGTGCCGGTCGCGCCGGGACTGTAAACGACGGCTTCCATCATTTCGGTGACCGCCGCGGCGGTCGAGCGCTTCATCACCACCGACTGCACTTTGGGAGCAATGCGCTGCAGCACGTGCCCGTCCGGTTCGACGATCGAGGAGGTCAGGTGAGGAACCATCAACGTGCCGCGATTTGCGACGGCGCCAGCCACCTCGGCCATCTGCAGCGGCGTCACCTGGAGCTTGTCCTGGCCGATGCCCATGCGACCCACATCGACGTATGTGCTGGTTGGCGCGATCAAGCTTCCGTTTAGGTACTCGCCGCTGGCGGACATCTCCTTCGCCGGATAATCCAGCTTCGGCTTGTGGTCGAAGCCAAAGCGGCGCATGTAGCGCGCCATCGTAGCCTTGCCGAGGCGCTCGGCCACCTGGGCGTAGACCGTGTTCACCGAATGGGCCAACGCTTCGGTGAGCGTGATCTCGCCGAAGCTCTCGTTGTTGTCGTTTTTCAGCGGAAAGCCAGAGACGAGCAGTCCGTTGCGCCCGCTCAAAGTCGATCCCGGCGTGAACTGCCCTGTGTCGATCGCGGCTGTGGCGGTCACAACCTTGAACGTAGAGCCCGGGGCATAGCCATACTGAACGGCGCGGTTCAAAAGCGGTGCGCCGGATTGACGCTCGATCTTCTCGTAGCCGCGACGTGAAGCGGCCGCGTTCGCGTCATAGCTCGGCGTGGAGGCCATCACCTCGACGGCTCCTGTGCGCGGGTCGAGCGCCACGACCGCGCCTTCGTGTTCGCCAAGCGCGCTGATCGCAGTCTGCTGAGCTGAGGGCTGCAGCGTCGTCACGACCGTGTTGCCCTGCGGCTTGCGGCCTTGCAACTGGTCGAGGATGCTCTGCACACTGGTGGAGCTCTCGCCGTCGAGCGCGGCGTTGCGGTAAAGCTCCAGGCCGACCTGCCCACGTTCGATGAAGGAGTAGCCGACCGGCGCGGTGAACTCGCTCCCCCGCGGGTAGCTGCGCGAGTAGGTGCCTTCGTCTCCGCGCACGCTGTGAGCCAGCACAGCACCGTTTGCCGCAAGGATCGGGCCGCGGTCGATCCGCTCCTGCTGGAGTAGCCCGCGCACATTCAGTTCGCTCGTGCGCAGCGAGGAGGCTTCAAAGACAGCCCAGCGCGAGGTGAAGGCGATCAGCACCGCGAACAGCACCACGACCAAGCCATACAGACGGACGATTGGACGGTTCACGCGCGCGCACCCCCGTCCGAGCCTGTCCAGAGGCAGACGACGGGATCGGCGATCGTCGAGGCGGTAAGCCGGCTCATCCTTCGCTCAGCTGCCCAAGTTCGAGCTCGCGCATGAGTTCGGCGGCGTCACCTTCGGAGCGCAGCGAATGGTCGAGCAATGCCTGGCGACGAGCGGGCACAAGCGTCGAGGCGCTCACGCCCGAGACATAATCGCTCGTGTACAGCTTTATTTTGCCTGGGAGTTCGTAGGGCAGGCCGTTGTACATGGTCACCAACCCGCGCTGATTGGTGCCGATGAAATAGACCGACTGCAACGCCAGGTACGCGGCAGCCGCCAGCAGACCGACGAGGATCGACAGCACGACGAGTGTGCGCACGCGGCGAAGGCGTCTGCGCAACCGCGCACTTTTTGTGGGTTGCTGGGTCTGCTGCGGCCAGCGCGGGCGTCGGGGGGGTGCCGGCGACTGACTGCCGTTGAGACTCGGTGGCCGCTCGACGTACTCCTCATCGCGCACAGCCACATCCGAGCCGGCTTGTGAGGTTGGGATGGAAGTTCGTTCTCCTGACGCCGAGGAGGCCGGCGATACAGCCGCGACGGCGGTGATCGTGGTGTGACCGTCGCCGAGTCGCTCGACCTCGCCGAGCACCTCCTCCAAGCGCAGCAACACGACGGTAATGTTGTCCTTGCCGCCTGCGCCGTTGGCGGCCGCGATCAGCGCCTCACCCGCGCCCGCCAAACGTTCGTGCAGTGCGAGCAAGCGCAGCAGCTCGGCCTCACCGACCATCGTCGTCAGGCCGTCGCTACAGAGCAGATAGACGTCGCCGGGACGACCGCGGAAGGAGCGCACATCCACCTCGACGCTCGCCTCCGGCCCGAGCGCGCGCGTGATCACCGAGCGTTGCGGATGCTCCTCGGCTTCCTCGGGGGTCAGCTTGCCCTGGCGGATCAGCTCGTCCACGAGCGAGTGGTCGTCTGTGAGGCGCAGCAACTCGCCGTCGCGCATGCAGTACGCGCGCGAGTCGCCGACGTGGGCGATCGCGACGTCCTGCTCGCCGACGTACACGGCCGTGATCGTGGTGCCCATGCCGGCATGCTCGGCGTTGCTGTGCGAGAGCTCGTTGATGCGGGAGTTCGCCTGCTCGACCTGAGCCACAAGGCTACGCTCGGGATCCTCGCTGTTCTCGAGCCCCACACGGAAGGTGTCGACCGCGACGCTCGAGGCGACCTCGCCGGCCTGCGCGCCCCCCATACCGTCGGCGACGACGAACAGCGGCGAGCGTACGAGCAGCGAATCCTCGTTGGCGCGGCGTTGCAGGCCGGTGTCGGTGCCAGACCAATGTTCGGCCACACGCAGCATCAGTGGACCACCGGTCAGTCGACCTCGAAGACGAATTCGGAGTCGCCGATACGCACGCGATCGCCTGGGTGCAGCGGACGTGGGCCGTCGAGCAACTCCTCGTTGAGGTAGGTGCCGTTGGTCGAGCCGAGATCCTCGATCACGAGGATCTTCCCTTGCTCGTATACGCGCGCATGGCGCGAGGAGGCGAACGGATCGCTCAAGCGTATCTCGGCAGTGTCGCCGCGGCCGAAGACGACGTCGCCACCAAGGTCATAGATCATCCCCGGCTCGTGACCCGGAGCGCGCTCGACGACCAGGCGCGGTTCGCGGCCGAGCAGATCGGCCGGGCCGAGCGTCGAGGCCGAGTGCAGACCGGTCGCATCGGCGGGCACGGTTCCCGCCTGCACGGCGCCTCGGTCCAGGGCTGAGACCTGCGCCCCGTTGCCACGCAGGTCGCGCAGAGCGCTACGAGCCACCCACAAGAGGAACAGGTACATGACAGCCAGGAAGCCGAACTTCAGCATCACCGATACGGGCGCGAGATTGTTCATGGGGCGATCTCGAAAAGCATCTCAGTCGAGCCGATCTCGATGCGGTCCCCTGTGCGCACCTCTTGCGGGCCGTGGACTGTGGCGCCGTTGACGCGCACCCCGTTGGTGGAACCAAGATCCTCGATCGTCCAACCCTGACCGCCGGGGCGAAGCTCGGCATGGCGGCGCGAAATGCTCGAATCCTCGAGCACGATGTCGCAGTCACGGCTGCGACCGATCGTTGCCCCGCGAGGAGCGACGAGCAGGCGTCTGCCCGAGACCAGTAGCAGCGCCTTGGGGCGCCGGCGCGCGCCGGTCTGCTCGACGGCGCCGCGGGTGCGCTGGGAGTTGCTGAAGATCATCGTGTTGCCGACCTCTTCAGGCTCCGTGTAGGCAGGCGCGGGTGCAATGGCGGGAGAACGGGCCCCGACAGCCGCGCCGGCAGGCTCGATCGATGCACCCGCGGCGGCGGGGGGGGTAGCTGATGCGCGGCGGCCCGTAGGAGCCGGCTGAGGTGGCTCCTCACTTACCGGTGGCTCCTCCTCGAGCCTTGCCAGCCGCGCTTCGATGCCAAATTCGCCGAGCTGCAGATTCTCGTCGGTGTGAAACACGATCTGCGGCCGCGAAGCGAGCGCCAGGTCCTCACCGCGCGCATGCTCAAGCAGATAGGCACACAGTTCGTCGATCACCTCTTGCTCGACGCCTTCGTAGCGGGCGCGATCGCGTTGCGAGAGCCAAACCGAGTATTCGTTGGGTGCGTACACGCGTGAGACGGAGATCGTCTTGTTCTCGTCCATCTCGCGCGCGAGCTTGTGCGCAAGCTCCATCGGACGGACCTCTGCTTTGAAGACGCGCCCGAACGTGCCTTCGACGAGGCCGGCGATCATGTTCTCCAGTGTCCTCAGCGGATTCATCTCAGGGGGCACCTCGAAAAGAGCACCTCAGCTTGGCCGCGACAAGCGCCTGGCGCATCCAAAGGTGCACGCATTTCGATACCCACTCTAAGGGCCGCGTGCGATGGGAGTGTGCGCATGTCGCTAAACGGGGCCACGCAACGCGCGTGCACAGACCGCAAGCGCACAGCCGAGCACCGCTCCCAGCAGCGCGCCGCGCGGACTTGGTTGGCTCGCGTGCGAGAGTAGCGCCCGTTCCAGCAACGGCACCGCTGCCAGCAAAGCGATCGTCCAGACGATCGCCGTGCCCACGTCCAAAGCAGCGCTGCGGCCGCGCACAAGCCACGGCAGGATCGCGCTCGCAAGCGCCCACACCGTCGCACCGAACAAGAGCTCGACTGTAAATGTCGGCACGATCACGTGCGTGGCGGCGGCGTTGATCGAGCTCTCCCAGGCCACCCTCGGCGGCAGCCCTGCTGGAGGCCCAAGCCACAGCCTGCGCTTCAGCAGCGACTCCGCGAGCGCCAGCCACCAGAAGCCGAGCGCGGCCAGTCCGGCACGTGCAAGCCAGTTCGAGCGCTGGCCGGCCAGCGCCGGAAAAGCGCCCGCCAAGCCGGCGAGCCCGAGCGCCGGCGCCAGTCCTGCGGCCAGCCAGCCGGGACCTGAGCGGCGTGGTAGCGCCAGCAGTGGAGCGCCGGCGGCGAGCACCAACAGGGATACCCCGGGTAGACCGGCGAAGGCCTGCCAGGCGGCGAGCGTCAGTAGACAGCCGAGCCACAGCAGTCTTGGCAGTGCCACTGTCCGGCTCGCACGCGCGCGATCTTCTTGCCCGTCGAACTCGCCATCCAGATCGCGGAGATCGCCATCGCGAGCGGCACGGTGGGGGTTGGCAGCGTGTGTGAGTGCAACGGCCGGCCAGGTGCGATCCGGGTTGACGCGGGGCCGAAGAGCGGTGCGCTGCTCCTGAGCATCCTCCTGCAGCGCCGACGAGTCAGGCCGGCGATTTGCAACACGACGAGCAAAGAGTCGTTGCCTCAGTCCCTGCTCCAGTGTGCGCTCGAGCACATCGTGCAGATCGCCGAGCGTGCCGCGCCGCTCGGGCTCCGCAAGCAGTGCCCGGTCGAGAGCACGGGTGAGCTCGCGCGGGAGGTCGCGGCGACGACGCTCCAGCGGCTCCACCGGGGCGCCGATGCGCCGCGCAGTGGCCGCAGGCGTGCGACCGCGCACAGGATTGACACCGCTCAAGGCCTCATACAAAACAAGCGCCAGCGAGTACAGATCGGCCGCGGGACCGGCCTCGTGACCCTCACTCTGCTCGGGGGCCATGTAGGCAAGCGTGCCGAGCACATCCCCGGTGCGCGTCAACGCGTCGTCTCCGGCCAGCCTGGCTCCGCCGAAGTCAGCGAGCTTTGCCGGCGGCGGGGCCGCGCCACGAGTCGGCGTGTGCTCGGCTGCGTCGCTTGGCACGAGCACGTTTTGGGGCTTGACGTCGCGGTGGATCACGCCGCGCGCGTGCGCATGCTCCAGCGCGCTCAGCAACGCCACGCCGATCTCGAGCACCTCCTCGTCTGCGAGTTGGTCCTCGGAGATCAGCTCGGCAAGCGTGGCTCCGTCGATCAGCTCCGAGATCAAGTAGAAGGCATCCTCGTCCGAGCTGGCCTCGTACAGCGCCACGATCGCCGGGTGCGCGAGTCTGGCCGTGGCGTGCGCCTCGCGCGTTGCCCGCTCACGGTCCTCCTCGGAAGGCAGCGGAATACGCTTGACCGCCACGGCGCGATCGAGCTGCTCGTCGTGTGCGCGCCACACGGTGCCGAAGCCTCCAGCACCGAGGCGCTCCTGCAACAGGTAGCGCCCGAGCAGCAGCTCGCCCCGACGGGTGGAGCGCTCGTCAGAGATGCGGATCTGGCCCTGGACAAGGGTTTTGGAGGAGTCCACCGCCTCCGCGTTCGCCATGACCAGCCCCTTCCCTGCCGCCAGATTGTGCGATCCAGCACTGACTGAGAAGTTGCAGCAAACATTCCGGCTGACGGTGGGGTCATACTGATGTGCTTCACAAGCCCCTGCAAGGAGCACTCTTTTGTCGTTCTTCGACGACGAGGACGAGGAGTCGCCGACCACAGTTCGGCCGGCGCTCACTCAACAACAGTCGCGACCACAGCCACGCCGTCCCCAACGGGGAGGGGGAGGCACGGGTCCTGGAGGCGGCGGCGCATCCTCGATCGACCATCACGCGATGATGGTCCGCCGACGCATTGCGGCCGGCGTCGGGGTGGTGCTGTTGATCGCGATCGTGCTGCTTGTCAACGGCTGTTTGAAGCGGGGCAAACAGCAGGCGCTCGAAAGCTACAACCAGAACGTCAACCAGATCGCCGCGCAATCCGAATCGCAGGTTGCCAAGCCCCTGTTCACGACGCTCTCCTCCGCCAGTGGCAAGCAAGCGCTCGACGTGGAGACGCAGATCGATCAGTTGCGCCGCCAGTCCGAAGAAATCGCCGAACATGCCAAAGGGCTGAGCGTGCCAAGTGAGATGACCTCGGCGCAACGCAACCTGCTGCTCGCGCTCAACCTGCGCGTAGAAGGACTCACGAAGATCGCCGGACTCGTGCGTGAAGCGCTCGGCGGCAAAGCCCAGCAGGCCAGCACCTATATCGCAGGTGCTATGGAGACCTTCCTCGCCTCAGACATCCTCTATTCCCAGCGGGTGGCGCCGCTGATACAGCAGACGCTCGCCTCAGGCGGGGTCAGCGGACAGGCCACCACGCCGAGTCGCTTCTTGCCGAACCTTGGCTGGTTGACCCCCTCCACGGTGCAAGCGAAGCTCACCGGTCAGGCGACGGCAAGCTCCGGGGCGGTGGCTCCGGGCACACACGGGTCCGCGCTCAAGGGCGTGAGCGTCGGCACCAATACGCTCGAACCCTCACCGACGCTCAACCACATCAGCGGCGGTGCCAACCCAACCTTTACGGCCATGGTCGAAGACTCCGGGTCCAACCCGGAGACCGATGTCAAGGTGAACGTATCGGTCACGACCGAAGGCAAAACGCTCACGGCATCACACACGATTGAAAAGACCGAACCGGGACAGACCTACAACGCCAACGTCATGGTGAAGGGGGTCACGCTCGAAGCGGCCTCGCGCGTCACCGTCAACGTCGCGCCAGTTCCCGGCGAGACCGCCGTCGAAAACAACAAGGCCAGCTTTATCGTGATCTTCGGGAAATAGGTCTATCCACTCCGGGCTCTGACAAGACCGCACTCGTGCTCGGCGCGTTGACGATGGAACAACAGCAGGAACCGGCGGCGCACGACCAGGCTATGCTCTCAGCCCCTCCAACCGCACAGCCCAGCCGAGAGATGCCCTAACTTGTTTGCGGTGAGCGCCGCATCGCTGAACAACACTCAGGGCATCGTCGCGCTCGCGGCGCTCGCGATGGCGGCAATCGCTCTGATCGTGTGCGTCATGCTGATGAGCCGGATGCGCAGCCTGCGCACGGCGCAGAAGCTTGTGCTCGGCGATGGCGAGCAGCAGGATGTGATTGCCCACAGCGCCGCTCTGCAGGAGGCGTTTCAAGCGCTGCAGGTATACCTGGGCGATGTGGCCCAGCACCTGGACAATCGTCTCGACAACGTCGAGGTCGCGCTTACTGGAGCGGTCTCTCACCAGGCGTTGGTGCGCTACGACGCCTACAACGAGCTCTCCGGGCAACAGTCGGTTTCGATCGCACTGCTCGATGGCCGACAATCTGGCGTTGTGCTGACTTGCATCCACCACCGCGACCAAGCGCGCGTCTATGCCAAGCAGGTGCGCGACGGTCAAGGCGAACTGGAGCTCTCGCCAGAGGAGACGGAGGCTGTGCGTATCGCACTCAGCGAAGCCCCGGCCTCGAGAGCAGTGAGCCCTACGCGCACTGCGGAGACGACGGACACCGTAGATGCCACCGGCTCCTAGCGCGGCGCCGAGCGCCGGCTACCTGGGGCCGGAGGGAACGTTCAGCGAGGAGGCGTTGCTCGGCAGCGCCGCCGCCGGCGCCGTGACACCGGTCGCACTCGAGACGATCCGCGATGCAGTGATGGCCGTGCAGGAGCGAACCGTGGAGTTGTCGCTCGTGCCGATCGAGAACTCGATCGAGGGGTCGGTGACGGTCACGCTCGACACACTGGCAGGCGAGGCGGGCGAGGTCGCGATCGTCGGCGAGGTCGTCTTGCCGGTGCGCCACTACCTGATCGCCGCAAGTCCACTCGAGTTGGGGCAAATCGAGACGATTGTCTCCCACCCCCATGTTCCAGGCCAGTGCACTCGCTTTCTGCACGGGCCGCTCGCGCATGCGCGCATCGTTGCGGCCAGCTCGACGGCCGAGGCTGTGCGACTGGTGAGCGAGCGTAGAGACGACTCGTTAGCTGCAATCGGTACAAAGCTGGCGGCTGAGCTGTATGAGTGCGTGGTGGTAGCCGAGGGAATTCAGGATCGAGAGGACAACGAGACGCGCTTCGTTTGGCTCACGAGGGCTGATTCTGGCTCGGGTGCTCCGCAACTGCGCGCACAGACAGGCAACGGGCACAAGACTTCGCTCGTCTTCTGGGGCGCCGGCGCCGACCACGCAGGCTGGCTGGTGATGTGCTTGAACGAGTTCGCCAGGCGCGAAATCAACCTGACGAAGATCGAGTCGCGGCCGATGCGTGAGCAACTCGGGCACTACATGTTCTTTGTCGACCTCGAAGGATCGCTGCAGGACGAGGTCGTCTCCCTTGCGCTCACAGGCTTGCGTGCCATGTGCGAACAGGTGCGGGTATTGGGCTCTTATCCGGCAGCTTGATTCGCTACCGACCTTTGCCCAGCTGAGCGGCAACACGAGCGGCCGTCAGCGCTCGCTCGCGATATGAGCGAGACCAGATGGGCGGCGGACGGACCGACGGACCGCTACACTCCGGCGCTGAAGATGGAAAGCACGGCGCCCACAGAGCCAGTGGGGTCCGTGTCGCCCGCAGAGCACCAGCGGCACGGACCGAGCTCATCGTCGAATACGGCGATGGGTGGCCGGGTGCTCGTCCTCAACGCGACTTTCGAGCCCATCAACGTCTGCTCGGTGCGTCGTGCGGTGGTCCTACTCTTGAAGGAGAAGGCCGAGTTGATCGAGCGCGGCCTGTGGGCGTTGCACTCCGAGAACTCGACGCTGGCTCGCCCTGTAGTGATCCGGCTTGTCAGCTATGTGCACGTGCCACGAGACACTCATCGCCGCAAGATCACGCGCCGCGCGGTCTTCGCGCGCGACGGCTGGACCTGCCAGTACTGCGGGTCGCGCTCCAACCTGACGGTCGACCACGTGATCCCCCGCTCGAAGGGCGGAAGCTCGAGTTGGGACAACATCGTGGCCTCGTGCGCACCGTGCAACCGGCGCAAGGGCGACATGCTTCCCCGTCAAGCCGGAATGCATCCACGGCACAAGCCACGCACACCACGCGCAGAGATCTTCATCCACGTCGCCAGTCCCACGATTCCGGCGGCCTGGCGACAGTATCTGCCGGCCGCCGCCTGAGCCGGCCGCCGCCTGAGGAGAGCGAGCAAAGCCGGACAACGGCCAGAGAGGAACCTGGCTGGTGCGTCACTTGCCTATGCAAACGCGTGCCTTGCTGGACACCCGCCTGACCGTAAAACACGGAGGGCGCCTCGACTGGGCGCCCTCCGCTTACAGCTGTGCTGGACACGATCACGCAAGTTTCCGCGTTGCCAAGCACGCCACTACGGCGCGACGAGAGCGCTGCGAACCGGAGGGACAAGTCCGGCGACCTGCGCAATGGTGGCCCGGGTTGGAATCCGCTAGGCGGGTCCAGCCGAGTGCTTCGGCCTAACGGCCGGCCACCTCCAGAGTCCCGCAAATACTGTCAGCCAACGTAGGACCACCTCCTTTCTCTGGTCCTTGAAATGTAGCGGACCGAGATGACGAAGAGGGTAGGTCAGGCGTCGGGCTCTGTCGTTTCCGGCTCGGAGGCCTCCGTCGAGCCCGGCGAGAAGGATGCGCCGTCGAGCGGCAACCCCTCCTGGACGACCTCCGCGTCCTCCTCGCCACTATCGATCACGAGCGCAACCGCACTGACGACGTCGTCGTCCTTGAGATTCATGACGCGCACGCCGGTTGCCGAGCGTCCTTGGCGGGAGATACCGCCGGCGGCAGTGCGTTGGACCATGCCGCCGACGCTGATGAAGACCAGTTCCTGGTGCTCGCGCACGACGAGCGCTCCGCCGAGCGCGCCCTTCTGCTCGGTGAGGCCGATCGTCTTCACGCCCTTGGCGCCGCGGTTGGTCTTGCGGTATTGATCGATCTGGGTGCGCTTGCCATAGCCATTCTCGGTTACGACGAGCAGGTCCATGTCGTCGCGGGCGACGTCCATCGCGATCACCTTGCCGTCCTTGCCGACATCCATGCCGCGCACGCCGGTCGTATCGCGGCCCATCGCGCGTACCGCGGACTCGGCAAAGCGCACGGTCAGGCCGGCGCGGGAGACCATGATGATCTCGTCCTCAGGATCGACAGCGCGTACGGCGAGCAGCTCGTCGTCGTCGCGGATGTTGATCGCGATGATGCCGTCGGCCTTGATCGGCGTGTTGTAGGCCTGTAGCTCGGTCTTCTTGACGGTCCCGTCGCGCGTGGCGAACACGAGGTACTTGGTCTCGGTGAAGTCGCGTGTCGAGAGCACGGCTTGGATACGCTCGTCTTCGCGTAGGGGAAGCACGTTGACGAGCGCGCGGCCCTTGGCCGTGCGCGAGGCCTCGGGCAGCTCGTAGACCTTCGAGCGGTAGACCTTGCCGCGGTTTGAGAAGAACAGCAGGTAGTCGTGCGAGGAGCAGACGAACAGGTGCTCGATGAAGTCGCCGTCCTTCATGTCCATGCCTGTCACACCACGCCCGCCGCGTTGCTGCTGGCGATAGGTGTCAAGCGGCAGCGACTTGATGTAGCCGGTGTTGGTGATCGTGATCACCATCTGCTGGTCGGCGATCAGGTCCTCGATGTCGATCTCGTCTTCGGAGTGGGTGATGTCGGTGCGTCGCTCGTCGCCGAAGCGCTCCGCGATCTCCGAGAGCTCCTCCTTGATGACAGCCATCACGCGCGTCTCGTCGCCGAGGATCGCGCGCAGCTCGGCGATGCGCTCGCTGACGTCAGCGTGCTCTTGCTTGATCGAGTCGGCCTCGAGCGCCGTCAGCTGAGAGAGACGCAGATCGAGAATCGCCGTTGCCTGAATCGCCGTCAACTCGAAGCGCTCGATCAGCTGTTCGCGGGCGGCTTCGCGGTCGCGCGAGGCACGGATCAGTTCGATGATCGCGTCAAGATTCTCGAGCGCGATCAGGAGCCCCTGCAGGATGTGTGCGCGCGCCTCCTTCTCGGAGAGCTCGTGCTTGGTGCGACGCACGATCACTTCGCGCTGGTGGGCCACGTAGTTGTGGATGACCGCACGCAGGTTCAAGGTGCGCGGCACGTTGTCCACGAGCGCCACCATGTTCACGCCAAAGGTGGTCTGCATCGAGGTGTGCTTGTAGAGCTTGTTGAGCGCCACCTTGGGAATCACGTCGCGCTTGAGCTCGATCACCAGCCGCATGCCGCGCTTGTCGGTCTCGTCGCGCAGGTCTGAGATCTCCGGGATGCGCTTGTCGTTGACCAGTTCGGCGATCTTGGTGATGAGATTGCCTTCGCCGGCCTTCTTGACCATGAACGGCAACTCGGTGACGACGATCGCCTCCTTGCCCTGGCGCAGCGGCTCGATGTGGGCCTTGGCCTGGACCCGCACGCGTCCGCGCCCGGTCTCATACGCGTCACGGATGCCCTGGTGGCCGAGGATGATCCCGCCCGTCGGGAAGTCGGGCCCCTTGATGTGCTGCATCAAACCGTCGAGGTCGATCTCGGGATCGTCGATGTAGGCGATCGTGGCGCCGATCACCTCGCGCAGGTTGTGGGGCGGGATGTTGGTGGCCATGCCCACGGCGATCCCGGAGGAACCGTTGACGAGCAGGTTGGGAAAGCGCGAGGGCAGCACAGTCGGTTCCTGGCGCGAGCCGTCGTAGTTGACCGTGAAGTCGACCGTGTCCATGTCCAGATCGCGCAACATCTCTGTCGCAATGCGGGCCAGACGGGCCTCGGTGTATCTCATGGCGGCTGCTGGGTCGTCGTCGATCGAGCCGAAGTTGCCCTGCCCGTCGACGAGCTCGTAGCGCATCGAAAACTCCTGGGCCATACGCACAAGCGCGTCATAGATCGCCGAGTCGCCATGCGGGTGATAGTTGCCCATCACCTCACCGACGATCTTTGCGCACTTGGCATAGGAGCGGCTGGGCCCGAGACCAAGTTCGTTCATCGCGTAGAGCACGCGACGATGCACGGGCTTCAGGCCGTCGCGCACGTCGGGCAGCGCGCGGCCGACGATCACCGACATCGCGTAGTCGAGGTAGGCGGTGCGCATCTCCTCCTCGAGAGCGCGCGGCTCGACGTTGCCGCCGCCGATCAAATCAACGCTTGCCATCTAGTTCATCCCCTTCTCAGACATCTAGGTTTGCGACAGTGCGGGCGTTGTCCTCAATGAAGGCCCGTCGAGGCTCGACCTGATCGCCCATCAGCATCGAGAAGATGCGATCCGCGGCCGCAGCGTCCTCGAGCGTGACCTGCGCCAGCGTGCGCGACTGAGGCGCCATCGTCGTTTCACCGAGCTGCTCAGCGTTCATCTCGCCGAGACCCTTGAAGCGCTGCAGCTTGACGCCCTTCTGTGCAACCGTCATCACGGCCGAGCGCAGCGCCTCGAAGGATGGAGCGCTCTCTTGGGCGTCGCCGAGACGCACCTCGAACGCGGGAGTTCCGGCAAGTTCGATCAGCTGCTTGTGGACGGAGGCGAGCTGGCGATACTCCTGCGAGTCGAACAAGCTGCGCTTGATGCGGTGGGTGCGAGCAAAGCCGGTGCGTGTCTCCGTCGCCTTCACACGCAGCTCGAGTGGATCCTGATCGAGTAGCTCGGTTGCGTGCGTCTCGCCCTCGAGCCCCGTGCGCGAGATCAACTCGATCGCGCTCTCCGCGCTCATCACCTGCTCACCCAGCAGTGAGGACTCCTCCAAGAACTGCACCATCTCGTGGCCGTGCACGGCGCGTAGCGTCGAGGACCAGCCTTCGTACTGTGCGAGCAGTCGCACGAAGCGCTGCCAGCGTGTGTCGGTCAACTTGAACTGGGTGCCATGCCGGTCGAAGACGTTCAGCTTCTCCCACTTGTCGGAGAGCAGGATGTCCTCGAGCTCGGAGTCCTTCTCGATGTAGCGCTCGCGCGATCCCTGCTTGAGCTTGTACAGCGGCGGCTTGGCGATGTACACGTAGCCGGCTTCGATCAACTCCTGCATCTCACGGAACAGCAACGTCAGCGCGAGCGTGCGAATGTGCGCTCCGTCGACATCGGCGTCGGTCATCAATATGACCTTGTGGTAGCGCGCGTTCTCGATGTTGAACTCGTCGCGGACACCGGTGCCGATCGCCGTTATCAGCGCCTGGATCTCTGTGTTCGCCAGTACCTTGTCGATGCGCGACTTCTCAACGTTGAGAATCTTGCCGCGCAGCGGCAGCACGGCCTGCGTGTTACGGTCGCGGCCCTGCTTGGCCGAGCCGCCGGCAGAGTCACCCTCGACCACGAACAACTCGGCGAGGCTCGGGTCCTTGACCGAGCAGTCGGCAAGCTTGCCCGGCAGGGTCGAGTTCTCGAGCGCCGACTTGCGCCGGGTCAGGTCGCGAGCCTTGCGCGCAGCGTCGCGCGCACGCTGGGCCTGCACGGCCTTCATGATCACTGCACGCGCCTCGCTCGGGTTCTCCTCCAGGAACTCCGACAGCCCGGCGTTGACCATCGACTCGACGGCGCCGGCCATACCGGGATTGCCGAGCTTGGTCTTGGTCTGGCCCTCGAACTGGGGGTCGCGCAGCTTGACGGAGATGACTGCGGTGAGCCCCTCGCGCACGTCCTCGCCGGAGAGGTTGTCCTCCTTCTCCTTGAGCAGGCCATGGTCGCGGGCGTACTTGTTCAGCGTGCGCGTCAGGGCGGAGCGGAAGCCCGACATGTGCGAGCCGCCCTCGCGAGTGTTGATGTTGTTGGCAAACGAGTGGATCGACTCCTGATAGGAGGAGTTCCACTGCATCGCGACCTCGACCGCGCCCTCCTCGCTCTCTCCCGCGAAGAACACGACCTTTCGGTGCACCGTGTCCTTGTTCTCGTTGAGATAGGCAACGAAATCCTCGATGCCGCCCTCGTACTGGAACTCCGCGGAATGACCCTCGGCGCGCTCGTCGACGATCGAGATCTTCAGGCCCCTTGTGAGGAAGGCGGTCTCTCGCAGTCGCTCCTCGAGCGTATGGAAGTCGAAGTCGAGCGACTCGAAGATGTCGGCGTCGGGCAGGAAAGTGACAGTGTTGCTCGTGGGCGCCCCGGCGGACAGCTTCTCGCCGCGCTGCAACTCCTGCTGAGGCGCGCCGCGCGAATACTCCTGCGAGAAACTGTAGCCGTCGCGGTCGATCTGCACAAGCAGTCTCTCGGACAGCGCGTTGACGACAGACACACCCACCCCGTGCAGACCACCGGAGACCTTGTAGCCCCCACCGTCGCCGAACTTGCCGCCGGAGTGCAGCACGGTGAGCACCACCTCAACGGCGGGCCTGCCCTCCTTCTCGTGCATCGCCACCGGGATTCCACGCCCGTTGTCGGCCACGGTGACCGAGTTATCGGGGTGGATCGTGACCGAAACCTGAGTACAGAAGCCGGCAAGTGCCTCGTCCACAGAGTTGTCCACAACCTCATACACAAGGTGGTGCAAACCCATGATGCCGGTCGAGCCGATGTACATGCCCGGGCGCTTGCGAACAGCCTCCAGGCCCTCGAGGACGGTTATGTCCTGTGCGTCGTAACTGGCGTTGCCAGCCATCGAGGGGTCGTTGACGCCCCCCTTTGCGGCAGGCTGCGTTTGCGAGCTTGATGTGTCGGTCGCCAAATGGTCCTCCGATGACGCGAGAACGCCCCGGGCGCCGGGCGTCTAATACCTCGGTCCGGGGCGCGGGGTGTGTTTATCCAACGATAGCACAGAGACCCCCTGGAGCCGGGCTAGACGTGCGCAAGAATCGCCTGCAAACAAGCCAAAACTAGGGCTGATTTCCGGACACGAAAATATCCCTGTGAGGGTGCCGGTCGAGAGCCCGACGCCGGACTGGGCACACGGCGTGAATCAACCCGTGCGGCAGCGCAGCTTGTGGATGGTCTCGGCGCCTACGACGGCGTTCAGGCGCTCGACCAACTCCGGGCCCATGAGCTCGAGCTCGGCGGCCCAAACCGAGTCGGCACACACGACCGTGAGCACACCGTCGTGCTCGGAGATCGGGGTCCCAGCCTCAGCGATGCGTGCTCCGAGCGTCTGCTCCCAGACCTGCTGCACTCGAGCAAGCGTGGTGGCAGGGACGAGCGCCGCCGTCAGGCTCTCAAGCGCAAGCGACAAGGGGCGTGGAGCAAGTCGGCTCAAGCGGCGAGCGCCTCTCCCAAAATCGTTCCAGGCGAGATGCGCAACCGCGTGACGGTACCATCGCCAGAACCGGGGACATGGGCGAGATCCGTAGTCGCGATCACACTCTGCCCGGCACTTTGCAGCTCCGCCGAGAGTAGTTCTCGTCGAGTCACATCGAGCTCGCTCATCACATCGTCCAACAACATCAGCGGCACATGCGTGCGCTCGCGCGCGAGCACGAAGCGCTCGGCCAGCAACAGCGCAAGCAAAGCCAATCGTTGCTCTCCCTGCGATCCGAATGAGCGCAGTTCGCGGCCATCGCGCAAGATCGCCAACTCGTCGCGATGCGGCCCGTAAGTGGAGAAGCCGCGATTCAGGTCCGTGGGGAGCTGTGCCTCGAGCTCCGCGATGAACCCCTCAACATCGGAGACCTTTGACCGGGGCCGATACTCCAGACGGGGCTCCCCGCTCAGTCCAAGTTGCTGCGCCCGTTGTGCGAAGGGCTCGGCAAGCAGCCCCACAAGCACGGCACGGTCGCTGCTCAGCGCCAGCGCATGCCGGGCAAGCTCTGCGTCCCAGCTTGGCAATGTCGAGCGCGATGCACGTCCGGCACGGATCCCGGCTATCAGTGCATTGCGCTGAACCAACGCCCGCGAGTAGTCGCGGCGAGTTGCAACGCGAACAGGCCACAACGCGGCCACGAGCCGATCCAGATGGGCTCGGCGCAATGTCGGCGCGCCCTTGAGCAACTCCAAGCGGTCTGGGGAGAAGACGCTGACGAGCGGCCGCTCCTGCACGTCGGCGAGACGCTCGACGGAGGCACCGTCGGCGGTCATGTGCTTCGGCGAGCCAGGCTGGAACCCAACCGCCAACTCGTGGCGTCGCGCGCCGTCTGAGAGTTCCACGACTACGCGTGCCGCCTGCGCCCCGAAGCGCACCAGCTCTCGCTCATTGCGTGTGCGCTGCGAATATCCAGTACAGCCAAAGTAGAGGCCCTCGAGCAGGTTGGACTTGCCGGCTCCGTTAGGGCCGTGGGCGACGGTCAGGCCAGCGCCAAGCTGTGCTTGGGCACGCGCATAGGTACGGAAGTCGCGCAGATGCACCCCGAGAACCAGCACTTCACGCTCTCGCAAACCTCATGCGTTCAGTCGGATAGGCATGATCAGGTACACGAACTCGCCACCGTCCGGCGACTCGATCAGGCCAGGGCGCAGCGGGCTGATGAGCTTGAGCACGAGCTCCTCGGACTCCACGCTCTCCAGGCCATCGCGCAGGAACTCCGGGTTGAAACCGATCTCGAACGACTCACCCGAGAAGGGGATCGGCAGCATCTCGCTTGCCTCGCCGACATCGGGAGTCTGAGCGGAGATGGTCAGCTCGCCCTCGCTGAAGCTAAGTCGTAGGGGAGCGTTCTTTTGCGCCAGCAGGCTGATACGCCTGACGACATCGGCAATCTCGGCACTGGCGAGACGCAGTTCGTGGTCGACCGACTCCGGCAGGAGCTGGCGATAGTTGGGGAACTGGCCGTCGATCAGCCTAGAGGAAAGGACAACCTCGCCGAGCTCGAAGACAACCTGATTCTGGCCGAGGCTGATCGTCAGCTCAGGCTCCTCCATCGATTGCGCGATGCGTGCCAACTCCTGGAGAGCACGAGCAGGTACGTTGGCCTCGATCGTGCTTTGGAGAGGGGAGTCAAGGGTGGCGTGCTTGACGCTGAGTCGATATGAGTCGGTGGCGACCATCGTCAACTCCTGACCGGCGGCGGAGATCAACACGCCGGTGAGTACAGGTCGCGTCTCGTCTTTTGAGGCCGAACGGGAGACTTGCACAGCGGTGTCCACAAACGCCTGAGTCGGAAGCGTTATACGACTAGCCGGGTCGGAGCTTGGGAGGTTCGGGAAGTCCTCGGAGCGCAGTGTACGCAGGTGGAACGTGGCCGAGCCGGAGATCAACTCGACATCCTGCTCTTGGGTGCGTAGCTCAAGTGTCACCGTCTCTTGCGGAAGCGAGCGGACCACTTCAAGGAGCAACCGCGCTGGCAGTACAGCCGAACCCGGACTGAGGATCTCTCCGCCCAGAGGTACTCGCAGCCCAACCTCCATATCGGTTGCAAGCAACACGGGAGTTTCCCCGTCGGCGGAGATCATGACGCCAGAGAGAGCCTGGATGGAAGCGCGAGAAGAAGCAACGCGTGTCGTTGCTTGCAACTGCATCAACAGCTCAGGAGTAGAGAGAGAAAGCTTCACTTATGCACCTAAGTAGATTTATAGGGTTAGTAGGGGCTGTTGAGATGTGTGGTTTGGCAGTACTGAAGAGGATTGAAGCCGAAGACCTGTGCAGTGCCTGTGGATAGGGCGTTGGAAGTGTCTCAAGTCTGCCGGTCAACTGGCGGGGAGCTCAATCTTGTGCGCAACTCTTCCACAGCCGCGCGAGAGGAGAGGTTCTCGGAGATGCGCTCCGAAGTGCGCTTGCAAGCATGTAGGACTGTTGTGTGGTCACGTCCACCAAACTCGCGTCCGATGGTCGGCAAAGACTCCTGTGTAAGCTCTCGGGCCAGGTACATCGCGACCTGTCTAGGCCAAGTAAGCCGCGCTGTACGACCAGCCGACACGAGTTCCTCAGCGGATACGCCGAATTGCTCGCAGGCCGCAACCTTGATCTCAGAGATCGAGCGCTGTGGCAAATCCATCTTCGGGTAGAGGCCATCGAGCACCTCGGTGGCCAACTCGGCGCTCAGTTGACGCCCCGTGAGCGAACTGAAGGCGACCACACGGATGAGCGCCCCCTCGAGCGCACGAACATTGACCGTTATGCGCTTGGCGATAACTTCGAGCGCAAGCGCATCGACGGACTCCAGACCGTCGTGCTGTGCACGCTTGCGCAGGATGGCCATCCGGGTCGAGAGATCCGGAGGGCGAATATCTGCGACCAGTCCGGATTGAAAGCGCTCGCGCAACCTGTCTTCGAGTGCCTGTAGGTCGCTTGGTGGACGGTCGGAAGTCAGAACGATCTGGCTGCCAGCGTCGTACAGGGCGTTGAAGGTGTGGAAGAACTCTTCCTCGGTATGGGTCTTGCGCTCGAGGAACTGGACATCGTCGATCAGGAGTACGTCGACATGGCGAAAGCCTGCCTTGAAGCTGTCCAGTTGGCTGCAACCAAGCGCTCTGACGAAGTCGTTCGTAAAGGACTCTCCAGTGCTGCAGCGCACACTCAGGCCTGGGCTGTAGGTGGCGATGAACGTGGCGATGGACTGCAGCAGGTGGGTCTTGCCGACGCCTGGGGGACCACAGACGAACAGTGGGTTGTAAGCCTGGCCGGGCAGCTCGCCAACGGTCAGCGCCGCGGCGTGAGCCAACCGATTGCAGTCGCCGATGACGAACTGGTCGAAGGTCAGCTTTGGGTTGCCCCAAGAGGCTTGGGTGAGCTCCGGTGGCGTAGGCGCTATCGGGCGGCTCTCCTGGGCGGCCCGGGCGGTGGTCTGTTGTCCTTTCCGACTCTCCCTACTACGCGTGTGGGCCATCGCCTCGACGATGTTCAACGTCACGCCGGGCCCGAGCACGGCAGCAGCGGTGGTCTGCAGCACGCGTCCAAAGCGCTCTCTGATCCAGGCGTAGGTCTGTGGCGGAGCCTCGATGGTGAGGTGCTCGCCGTCTAGCTCAATCGCTCGCAGCGGCTCCAACCAGATGCGGTAGATGGGCTCGTCGATAGACGCTGAAAGTTCAGCGGTTATCTGCGACCAGATGTGCTCGAGCTCTGTGCTCACGGCAGAGTAAACCTGCTCCTTTTGGGAGGAGAAAGCGGGCGAAAGTCATTCGTTTGGGGCCCGCGAAGGGCCCGGTGGAACGAATATATCCGAGGCCACGCGCTCGCGCTTGCGCAGCGGTGACGGTCACCGCAAATGGCGAGAAATTCCGTGATCTGGCTTGCCGGAGAAAGCTTGGGTCGGTGGCAGGCCGGCTGACCTTTATACTTCAGCGCCCGGCGGAAGCCGGTCTGCCGCGCCGATGTCACGCTCGGGTTGCGGTGGGAATACGAGCGCGACCGGAGAAGATCGATCATGAAGCGCACTTATCAGCCAAAGAAACGCAAGCGAGCCCGTGCCCACGGGTTCCGTGCCCGGATGCGAACGCGCGCAGGCAGGCTCACGCTCAAGCGGCGGCGCAGCAAGGGGCGCAAGCGCCTGTCCACCTAGTGGGCTCGCAGCAATGACGGCGCGATCCTCGAGCCGCGGGAAACGGCTATCGCGTAGTGCTGAGTTCGAGCGTGTCTACCGCCAGGGCCGCTCGGTGGCAAACCGCCATCTGGTCCTCTATTCGTTCCCAAACGAGTCGGTAGACCGTCCGCGGCTTGGGCTGTCGGTTTCGCGCAAGGTCGGGGGCGCGGTGGAGCGCAACCGAGTCAAGCGCTTGTTGCGCGAGGCCTTTGCCGGCGTCGAGGATCAGCTCGAGGGAGGCAATGACGTCGTCGTCGTGGCGAGGCCAGAGGCCCGCGAGCTTGTCGAGCGCGAGGGGTTGGAGGGGATCGATGGCGCGCTCGAGGAGCTGATTGGGCGGGCTGGTTTGCGCAAGGCTGGCGCGGTTGCTCATGAGGATTGAGCGTGCGGCGCAGTCGGTGCTGCTGACTCCTGTGGTCGTCTATCAGCGCTTGATCTCGCCGGCACTTCCAAGGCGTTGCAAGTACGAGCCGACCTGCTCTCGCTATGCGGTACAGGCGGTCCGGGAGTACGGCATACTGAGGGGCCTCGTGCTCGCGACGTGGCGCTTGCTTAGGTGCAATCCGTTGAGCGACGGTGGTTATGACCCCGTCTCGGCTCAGGGGTTGTTCAAGCTCGATCGCCGCGCCGAGTAGCGCCAGGAATCTCGACCATGTTCATCCTCGCCAACGTCATCCAGGAAGCGTTCTCGCCGCTGATCAGCGTCTTCCAGTCGATCCTGGTCTTCATCCACACCAACATCACGACCACGAGTTGGGGCCTGGCGATCGTGGGGCTGACGGTGTTGATACGAGCGGTCCTGGTACCGCTGACGCTCAAGCAGTTCCGCTCGATGCAGGAACTGCAGCGTCTCGCCCCTCAACTGAAGGAACTGCAGGAGAAGTACAAAGACGACAAGCAGCGCCAGCAGCAGGAGATCATGGGCTTCTACAAGGAGCACAAAGTCAATCCGTTTGCCTCCTGCCTCCCGCTGCTGCTCCAACTCCCAGTGTTCATCTCGCTGTTCTACATGCTGCGAACAGACCTGAAGAAGAACATCTGTGGGCCGGCGCTGGTCAGCCATTACAACTTGCTGCACCACCCGATGGTCGCCACATTCGCTGGCCTGCCGACCAAATACGTCGAACAGACCGGCTGCCAGGAGGTGGACCCAGGCTCGGCAAAATTCCTTTTCATACCGGACATCACCTCCAAGGCGACCGGTGTGGCCTTGGTCGTGCTGCTGCTGCTCTACGTCGGCTCTCAGCTTGTCTCGACGATGACGATGTCGGCGACAGCCGATCCGACCCAGCGGCGCCTGATGATGGCCTTGCCGCTGTTCTTCGTGATCATCCTCTACAAGTATCCCGCCGGACTGCTGGTGTACTGGATAACGACAAACCTGTGGACGGTCGGCCAGGGCTACTTCGTTCGCCGCAGCTTTGGGCCGCCGCCGGTGTCGGTCGGCAAGGGAGTCGGTCCGCCGGGTACCAGTAAGGCTGTGTCAAACGGTAAGCCCGAGGACCCGCGCGGGTCAAAGGGCGAGCCCGCGTTGGCGGGCGCCGGTCTCGGTAGTGCACCGCCTCCGCCGCCACGTAAGAAGAAGAAGCGCTCTGGCAGGCGGCGATGAGCCAGGCAGAAGACCTCCGGGAGGAGGAGCAGGAGGACCCCGTTGTTGTTCTTCGAGAGTTGCTCGAGGAGGTTGTGGACAGCCTTGGCCTCGACGCGGACGTGCGGGTCGAGCAGGCAGATGGGGTTTTGACGGGAAGTGTCGAAGGTGATGACCTGGGCCTGTTCATCGGGCGCCGTGGCCAGACGATCGACGCTGTCCAGCACTTGGCCCAACGGATCGTTTTCCGTGGGGGCGCGCCAGAGGCGCGAGTGGTGATTGATGCCGATGGCTATCGTGAGCGCCGCGAGGAGACACTGCGCTCGATAGCGGCAGATGCCGCCGAGGAGTCGCTGCGTAGTGGAGAAGCGATCGAGCTGGACCCGATGCCGGCTTCTGAGCGACGGATCGTGCACGAGTACCTACGCGAGCGCGGGGGCGTGCAGACGCATAGTGAGGGCGTTGAGCCTGAGCGGTTTTTGGTTGTGGAGCCGGGCGAGGCCTGACGCATCACCAGGCTGCGTATGAGAGCGGCTTGTATTCCTGCAGCAGGCGTAAACGTGACTCCGATGATTTCACGTGAAACACTCGCCGGAGGTTGGGATCGATGATTTCACGTGAAACGCTTTCGGCCCGCCATCTGGTGAGGTCGCAATGAGTCCACGGTCGGCTGGCGATGACGGTGTGTGGTCTTTGTTGGCGGGCCTAGCTGCTCGTCATTGCTTGTCGGAAGGGCAAGTTGATCAATTCAGCTCGATCCTGAGGGCGCTGGCGGCTGACGAGGCCGCCCCCACTACCGTGCGCGAGCCTGTGCATGCTCTCAACGTGCATCTCGCCGACTCGCTCGTGGCGCTTGAGCTAGAGGTAGTACGTGGGGCGTCCCGAATAGCAGATATCGGCGCCGGCGCCGGCTTTCCGGGGCTTGCGCTTGCCGTGGCTTTGCCCAGTGCCGAGGTGAAGCTTGTCGAGAGCCGGGTGCGTAAGTGTGGGTTCATCGAAGGCGTGGTGGAGGGCAGCATGGTCGCGAACGCCGAGGTCGTTTACGCTCGCGCCGAGGAGTGGGCCGAGGGCCTGGGTGCCCATGATCTGGTGGTGGTCAGGGCGCTTGGTCCGCAGCCGGTCGTGCTCGAGTACGCGGCGCCTTTGCTGCGATTGGGCGGGGCGTTGGTGGACTGGCGCGGACGGCGCGATCCCGAGGAGGAGCGTCGGGCCGTAGCCGCGGCCGACTTGCTGGGCCTGCGGTTGGAGTCGGTCCGGCGTGTGGAGCCCTACGAGGGCGTCCGCGACCACCATCTGCACGTCTACCTGAAGGTCGAGGAGACCCCGGAGCGGTTTCCGCGCAGGGCTGGTATGGCCCGCAAGAAGCCGTTGGCGGCTTGACATCACAGGCTTCGCGGCGGCCAGCAGAGCACGCGAGCTTGATCGACGCTAGCGTGCGGGACCACCATGGGCAAGGTTTACGCGATCGCCAACCAGAAGGGGGGCGTGGGCAAGACGACCACGGCGGTCAATGTGGCTGCCTGCATTGCCGAGGCAGGCTACGCGACACTGGTGATCGACGTGGACCCGCAGGCCAACGCGACTGTGGGTCTCGGTCTGCCGCGCTCGCGGGTGCCTGGTCTGTACGAGGTTCTCGCGGGGGAGAGCGCCGCCGCGCAGGCGATCGTCGATAGCTCGGTAGAGAAACTGAAGCTGCTTCCGGCGGGCCCCGGACTCGCGGGCGCCAACATCGAGTTGCCTAGGATGGACGGGTTCGAGCAGCGCGTGCGCGAGGTCATCGCCCCGATTCGCGACAGCTATGAGTACATCGTGCTGGACTGCCCTCCATCGCTCGGCCCACTCACCGTGAGCGCACTGGTGGCTGCAGACCGGGTGATCGTGCCCGTTCAGACCGAGTATTTCGCGCTCGAGGGGCTTGCCGGGCTGCTTGAGACACTGGCGTTGGTGCAGCGGGAGCTCAACCCGAGGCTGACGGTCGCGGGCATGCTGTTGACGATGCACGACAACCGCACGCGTCTGGGGCGCGATGTCGAGCGCGAGGTGCGCGAGCACTTCTCAGACCTTGTGTTCGAGACGGTGATCCCGCGCAATGTGCGCGTCGGCGAGGCCCCGAGCTATGGCCTGCCCGTCACGCACCACGATCCCCATAGTGCGGGCGCCGCCGCGTATTTCGAGCTGGCAAAGGAGGTGGCTGCTCGTGGCTAAGCCAAAGCGGGGAATGGGTCGCGGCCTGGAGGCGATCCTAAGCGTCTCCAGCGAGGCACAGACGGCAGAGGAGTTGCGCGAGCTGCCGGTCGAGTTGATCGTGGCTAATCCCAACCAGCCGCGCAGGCACTTCGACGAGGAGGCGCTGAACGCGCTCGCCGGATCGCTGGGTGAGCGCGGCGTGCTGCAACCCGTGCTCGTGCGCCCTAAGCCAGGCGGCACGTACGAGCTCGTCGCTGGCGAGCGTCGCTGGCGGGCGGCCCAGATCGCCGGATTGACCGAGATCCCAGCGCTCGTGCGCCCGCGCGACGACGCCGCGACGTTGGAACTTGCCTTGATCGAGAACATGGCGCGCGAGGACCTCAATCCGATAGAGGAGGCACGCGCGTGCGCGGCGCTGGTGGAGGAGCTTGGTTTGACGCGCGAGGAGGTCGGGCTCCGTGTTGGACGCAGTCGTGTGGCGGTGTCGAACCTGCTGCGTTTGTTGGATCTACCGGATGAGACGATCGATTTGATCGAGCGGGAGAAGCTAAGCGAGGGGCATGGTCGCGCGCTGTTGCTGGCCGAGGATCACACGGCGAGGCGTCGTCTCGCTCGCGATGCGGTCCGTGAGGGGTGGTCGGTGCGTACGGTCGAAGCGCGTGCGCGTGAGGCCAACCAGGCTAGTGGGGCCGCTACGGACGAGCGCGGCGCGCGCACAAACAAGCCCAACGTTCATCCCGATCAGCAGGAGGCCGCGGCTGTGATCGCCGCAACGCTCGAAGAGGCACTGGGCGCCGAGGTCAAGGTACGCCCGGAGAAGGGTGGCTATCGGGCCGAGCTTTTGTTTGCTGGCCCGGAGGAGGCACTGGCGTTGGTCGAGGGGCTGGAAAGTGGCCGCGCAAGCCCAAAGGTGTAACGCTGGGCAGGATGCCTCGAAGGCCTGTATGGCTGTGTGATCCCCACGCCTCGCGCGTAGTGTGGACGGACGCTAGAATCGGCGCTCGCGGGCGATTAGCTCAGTTGGTTAGAGCGCTTCTCTGATAAGGAAGAGGTCCCTGGTTCGAATCCAGGATCGCCCATCTGAAAAGCCCAGCAAATCAGGTAGTTCTGGACTGCGCTTTGACCATCCGCGTCTGGCGACGTTCCGGCGACGCGCACCTCATCTGGGCTGCCGCCAGCAGAGGCGCTGTACGGGTTTCTCGGACGCACTGGCCACTTCCTACGATCCCGGTGGTGCCGCTCTCACGGCACGTCGAGCGGTGAGCGCGATCGTCGGGACACTCGTTCGATGAAGGGACCACCTAATTACACAGCGCCCTGATTAAGCCTTGGCTGACAGCAGCCGATGAGCTAGATGATGCGGTCCTCAATCCGTCCGTTCGCCGCCATCCTCGGCATTGCTGTTGTGTTCCTCGTTTCTGCTCCGTTCGTGAGAGGTCTCGTCTTGGTCTTCTGGGCTCTCGCTCTAGTGGGTGTCGTCCTGGTGGCGCTTGGAAAATGGATCCAGCGAAAACAAATATCGCCAGTGCCTTGGGTTGTATCGCTAGTAATCAGCGCGATCACGACGACGCCACAGTTCGTCTTTGGGCAGCACAGGCATCTAGCGGCGAGAGTGTCCACCACCGTCATTTATTGGCTCGTTGTAGCTGCCTTCCTTCGGCTCGTAATCTTCCTTGCGGACTATTTCCGAAACCGGAGAGATCGCCTCCACGCATCTGCCGGATAGTCCGTCTCACGCCCGCCTGGCCTCCGGTTGTCCGCATAGGCTCTGCGAGTGCCACGACTCGCAAGCTTCAACGGAGTCGTCGTCATGCTCTACTTCGGCGACCATCCCCCACCACACGTCCATGTCCGCATCGGCCGTCCCAGAACGCGGGGCGTGGCGGAAGCCCGCTTCTCGATCGAGACAGGCGAACTCATCGACGGCGTGCTCCCGGCGGCGCAGGCAAGCGAGACCACGAGATGGTGCCGCCGTCATCGTGAGGCGCTGGAAGCCGATTGGGCACGCG
>DATHMQ010000169.1:0-20484 GCA_035486935.1 Solirubrobacteraceae bacterium | reverse complement strand
TGCGCGCGGCGGCTCGCGCGGAAGCTCAGCCCGCAAGAGCAAGAAGGCCGCAACACGCGCCCATGTGGGTAAGGCCCGGGCCGCCAAGCCAGCTACTAACACGCGCGTCGTGTGGCCGCCGCAGGAGCGCACTGAAACTGCGCGTGACGCCATCGAGCAGATGCTGCGCGAGGCCGGCCACGCGCTGCGCTTCGACTCGGCGGTCGAGCGCGAGGCACGCAAGGCGGGCGCGCGCGCCTGGGCCAAGGCCGAGGTCGAGCTGGGGGAGGGCGTGCGACGCGACCTGCGCGAGTTGCCAACCTTCACCGTCGACCCATCCACGGCCCGCGACTTCGACGACGCCATCTCCGCTGAGGCTTTGCCCGACGGTACGGTGCGCATTTGGGTCCACATCGCCGACGTCGCCGCACACGTGCCGCTGGGCTCGGCGATCGACATCGAGGCGCGCCGACGCTCGACGAGTGTCTACGTGCCCGGCACGGTCGAGCCGATGCTCCCGCATGCGCTCTCCAGCGATGCCTGCTCGCTCGTTCCGGGAGCGGAGCGTCTGGCGGTGACCGTCGAGATGCTGTTGCGGGGGTCCAAGGTCCTCTCCGCGAGCTTCTGTCGCTCGCTGATCCGCTCGGACATGCGTTTGGACTACGAGCAGGTCGATCGCATCTTCGCGCGGGACGAGCAGGCGCCCGAACCGTGGGGTGGGCCGCTCGCGGCCGCTCGTGCCGCGGCAGCCGAGCTGCAACGAGCGCGCGACTCCGGCGGAGCGCTCGCGATCGACTCCGAGGAGCCCGAGTTCTCCTTCGATGAGAGCGGCAACGTAACTGAGATACGTTCGCGTGCGCAAACCGAGTCCCATCGCCTGATCGAGCACCTGATGATCGCCGCAAACGAAGCCGTCGCGCGCCAGCTCACGCAGGCCTCAGTGCCCTGCTTGTACCGCATCCACGAGCGTCCGGACCCCGAGCGCATCCGCACGCTCGTCGCCCAGCTGGCCTCGCTGGGCGTCTCAACGCCACCGGTGCCCGACCCGCTGTTCCCGACGCAGGCGGCGGAGCTGGTCGGGGAGATCTCACGTCGGGTGAATGCTCACGTGCGTCGTACTGGAATGGGTCGGATCGCGTTCTCCTCGCTTGTGTTGCGTTCGCTCAAGCAGGCCTGCTATTCGCCGAAGAACGTCGGTCATGCCGGCTTGCACTCGGCCTGCTACTGCCACTTCACCTCACCGATCCGCCGCTATCCGGACCTCGTCTGCCACCGGGCGCTGCTGTCCTCCATCGGCGCTGGGGAGCGCGTGACAAGCGCGCGCAAGCTGGTCGAGCTGGGCGAATGGACATCCGAGCGCGAGCGCGACGCTGCAAAGCTGGAGTACAAGGGCGATGACATCGCGGCATGCTCCTTGCTCGAGGAGGTCCTGCTGGATAGGGGATACGACCAGGTTTTCGCGGGCGAGGTCACGGGCCTGATCGGCGCGGGAGCGTTTGTCGCATTTGGCGATGTCCCCAGTGCGCGCGAGGAGCATGCCGCTGGGAGAGATGCCGAGGTGGGCGCCGATCTGCGGGTTGAGCCCAGGGTGCGTCCGACTTACGAGGGCATGCTGCCGGTACGCCTGCTCAGTACAGGCGAGGAGCGCGAGTGGTGGTCGCTCAACGAGCAGTCAACGATCATGCGCGGCGAGCGCTCGGGCGCAATGCTGCGGCTCGGCGATCCGGTAGACGTGCGTGTCGTCAGGGTCGATGTCTCAACCGGGCGGGTCGATCTGGCTACGGCCGGCTAGAGCCATCAGCTACATGTCCCCCGTGGCGCTCCGCGCCGCGAGGGCGGTCTGGATAGGCTCGACCGATGGCCAAGGCAAAGGGCAAGAAGCGCAAGATCGGCGCCGGGGACGTGGCGAGCAATCGCTACGCCTCCTACCGCTATGAGCTCACCGACCGGGTGGAGTGCGGCATCGTGCTGCAGGGCAGCGAGGTCAAGGCGCTACGTGCCTCCGGTGCCCAGCTGAAGGACGGCTACGCCTCGATCCGCGACGGCGAGTTGTGGCTGCAGTCGGTGCACATTCCCCCGTATCTGCCGGCCTCGCGTGAGAATCACGATCCTGAGCGTCCGCGCAAGTTGCTGCTGCATCGCTCGCAGATCGAGGACATCGCTGGGCGCGTCTCAGAGCGCGGCCTCACGCTCGTGCCGACACGCATCTACTTCAAGGGCCCGCACGCGAAGGTCGAGATCGCGCTAGCCCGTGGCAAGGATCTCTATGACAAGCGCCAGACCATGCGCGAGCGCGACTCCAAGCGCGAGATGGAACGGGGCATCAGGGAAGCGCGACGCTGACAGGCGCGCCATCGCGGGCCGCCACCTGCCCATGCAGCAGCGAGAACCAGGCCTCTATGAGGCGCCCAACTGGTTCAGGCGGCCTGATTGCACTCGGTCAGCCCGTCGCGCTTGGCTATTGCCTGCATCTGGTGCTGGGTTCTCGCGGTCGAGGCGATCAGCCCGCTGGCTGCTTTGAGATTGTTCGCCTTCGCGTATTCGCCTAGCCTCGAGGTGTTTTCGGCAAGCAACTCGGCGCCGGCGACGAATTGTTTCCAGTCGCTCTCGAGATCGACAGGAGGAACGAGTTTGCTCAATTCGGACAGCGCTTGTTGCTCGAAGGAGGCTAGTTCAGGGGCTATGCGGGCAATGTCGTGAACGGAGTTAGCGTGCTCGGTGGCGAACTTCGCCGTAACGTTCTTGCAGATTGTGTTGGCCTTGCTCACAAGTTCAGCGTGTGTCAGTGGCTTTGCCGACCCACCGCAGCCCGCAATAGCCACAGTAGTCGCGGCGAGCGCGGCTGCCGCCAACCTTCCAGGTCCCATACTTCCAGGTCCCATGCAAACCCCAATCCCGTCGCGTTGGCCCATATGCCCCTGTCCTGCCCCGGCGAACAGCCTACAGATTCGAATCGAACTCAGGCCGCCAAGCACCCGGCTGGGGCGAGCTATCCGCTGGTCGAGTTCAGATCGCTCGGAAACTGTGCCCGGCGCTGACGAGGATGTGAGTCTCGGACATGCCGATTCCAAGCACCAAGATCAGCCCTGCGTACACGAGTCCGATTGCGATCCGGCTGTGACGTGGCACGCGGTAGAAGGCGGCCTGCTCGATCGAGTGCGACCTCAGCTGGCGCCAGCGGCGCGGCATCTCGCGCAGCGCGAGCAGGATGAAGATCAACAGGAACGGATTGCCGAGCAGGAAGACCATTGCCACCAGGCCGCCGATTCCCACGAACCACATCGAGGGCGCCACGGCAGCCATCGCGCGCCCGCCGTCGAAGGGCACGACCGGGATCAGGTTGATGAGGTTCAAGAAGAACGCGATGTATGCGAGCGCAAGCAGCAGATCGCTTCCCGTCAGCGCTCCGGCAACGGCCACCGCGACCGCTCCGAGCGTGCCGAGGATCGGCCCGGCCAAACCCACGCGCGCCTCGGCGAGCGCGTTGTCGCCGAGCGAGCGCGCAAAGATCGCCGCGCCCAGGAAGGGAATGAACATCGGTGTGCTTGCCTTGAGACCCTCGCGTTTGAGTTGGATTACATGGCCCATCTCGTGCACGAACAGCAGGGCAACGAAGCCGGCGGCGAACGTCCAGCCCCACAGCAGGCTGTAGGCGGCGATCGATATGAGCGCAGTGCCAGCGGTACTGAGCAAGGCCAGTTTCGGCAGCAGCAAGAGCCCCGTCTTCAGGTAGGCCCCGAACTTCGCCGCGAGTGCGGCGATGCCCGCAAAGGCGCTGCCGATCCTCTTGCGCAGGGGACGCCGAGGAGCCCCGAATGGAGCCTCGCTTGCCAGGGGCATCTCACCGTCCATCCACCTATTGTCGCAGCCGTCATAAGCGGCGCCTAATAAGCCGCCTGCATGTCATCGCAAGCGCTTTTTTCGGAATGTGCGGGTAAAGCGCGAAAACCCTCTTGACGGAGGCCGGCGAGAGGCGTACGTTAGATGTAGACGCGGACCCCGAGCCGCAAAGAGCGAGGCCACCGAGGTGTGAGGCCGCGCCACCCATCGTCGGAAGGTCTTCGGGCCGACCGGCGAAAGGTTCCTCGAAGCGGCCCGGGACCGCGTCGATTCGTTTAAGCGCGGCGTGTTCGCGGAGCGTGGTTCGCCAAACGCCTATACGCCCGTGCGCGCAGGGGCATCCTATGAACGGCCGCTACACTGCTGCGAGTACGCATCCACGGGGACGACAGGCTTCGACGCGGTTGGCTCGTGTGGATGGTCGCGAGTCGAGGTCCCGGGCGGCCTCGTAAAACACCCGGGAAAACCATAAGTGCGGACTCTCACGAGTACGCCCTCGCTGCTTAGTCAATAGCTAAGGCACGAGGTCTCGAGCCCCGTTCGCCTACGGCGGGGATCCTCGGGATCAGAAAGTAGGCTCACCCGGTGAGGTCCGCCTCCGCTGACCCGGGAACACTCAAGGAGGCTGGTCCCCGCAACCCGGCCGGCGAGGCTAGCGGGAGACGAGATCAGAGCGTCGGCTACGCTCGTAGAAGCCATTCATACGCGACTGCGGACCCGGGTTCGATTCCCGGCGTCTCCACTGGTTGGGGGTCCTGCGGAGGTTCGCGAAACGCGGATCAACCCGGCTGCACGATGCGCGTGCCCCGGGCGGCTGTCACCGCCCGGGGCCGGCACAGGAGGTAAGTCCTATGCAGGGCAGCTAGAGTAACGAGACGGTCGCCGAGCGCGATCCCAGACCGAGCGAACCATCCTCACGCTGCTTCTCAGCGACTGCGTGTGGTCGGTCGAAGCTGGTGGCAGAGATCGGACGTAGGCTTGACACGACCGACGCCGTGGCCGCGCTGAACGCAGCCGGTCTCATCCATCGTTGCGGAGAGTTCGTGTTCGCGACACTAGCTGCGATCCGTTTTGACGGGATCGAGCAGCAGTAGCAGCCGCTGGAGTGCCGACTGTCTGAGCGCGGACGCACGGAGGCGGGCGGACGCACCCGGCCGTCAGGCCGCCGCGCCCGCCTCCGCCGCGCGCTCGCGCGCGGTCAGGCCGTGCTGCTCGGGTCGATGTGGTCAAGCGTTTTCGGTGTTGTGTCGTTGATCGGCGATCTTGTAGACGCTCGGCTTGCCCGCCGCGGGGTGGCGGATACCGTAGGCGAAGGCTCGCAAGGCGAGCGGTCTCGTGGGGTGGGCAACTGGAAGCAGGACGAGACCGAAGCGTCCGGTCGGCCACGGAACATAGGTCTTAACGCAGCCGTCGAGGCGGGTACCGTCGCGGCCTTCCTCATCACAGCCCTTGAGGCGTGAGAAGGATAGTCCGCCGTCGCGATCGACTTCGCGCCGGAACAGGTCGAGGGCCTTAGGGCCTTACGGGCGACGGGCGGGTGGTACGTCAGGTCCTCGGCGATTGCGTCCTCGTTGAACTGCACCGGCACGATCGGTGCGGCCGGTGCGTCGGCCACTGATTAGCCCTCGCCGTCTGTAGGGAGCTGCCCGAAGTGCTGCTCGAACTCCTCGGTGGTCCGCACTGTCTAGGCTCGAGCGGGGAGGAGCGTTGGCGGATCCCTCTCTACCGCGGCATTTGACCACGGGCAGAAGGTCCGTGCGTTGGTAGTGCAAGTGCCGCCGAGTTACGACTCGCGATACGTCCTAGCTGAGCTGGCGTCCTTGGGCTTGAGCCTCGTTCAATCGTCGGGCAGGTTGATTTCGAGAAGCTCTGCTAGTCGTTTGATGTCTGAGCGGGTGCGACTAGCCATGTTCTTGGCAAAAGCCGCTGGGTCATCATGCGTGTGAACTCGGGTGATGATGCGCCTGTTGCGGTAGGCGATCCGCTCAAGCATCTCCGCCGGATTATTGATCTCGGAGGCTTTCACGCTCAAGTTCGCCATGTCTCACCTCGTATCGGGGTAGTCGGAGAAGTCTTTCGCCAGAAGCATCGTATGTCCCAGTGGTAGAGAATGTTCGTCGTGTGGTCAAGCCCAAGCTGGCCATGAGTACGCAGGCTCAATAAAGAAGATCAGCATGCCGATACGGTTCCGGATGCTTCGCGTGGACAATAAAGCCCAGCTCGTCAAGCTGTCCTGGACGGTTGGCCGGATGCTCACCGGCCGTCGCTACGCGGTGCAGTCTGGGCGCAAGATCATGGAACTGCGGTGGTCGAAGGCTCAGGCGGAAGCAGCTCAGCAAGCGAAGGCGACGGAACCGGTGCATCTGTGGCGCGATGGCCGACGCAATCTTTGGCAATTCCTGGATGGCTTCTATTGGGATGATGACGGCCTGGGAGCCGAGGATGTGAAGGCGCTGGTCTTGCAGCGCAAGCGTCGCCAGGAGCAAAAGCTGCAGTCCGCGCGAAGCCTGATGCGGGCTGAGGAAAACGGTCGCTCGACGCGCGTTCCAATACCGACAGATCTGCGCCGAGCAGTATTCGAGCGCGACGGTGGCCACTGCGTCGAGTGCGACGGCGCCTTCGACCTCCAGTACGACCACATCCTGCCCGTAGCGCACGGTGGGGCCACGACGCTTCAGAACCTCCAGCTTCTCTGCGCTGAGTGCAATCGGAGCAAGAGCGACTCGATCTGACGCCCGAAGGGCACGCCGTGAGCTTCGATGAGAACGGGGATCTCGTCGGCCTGACTCTGATCGATATTCGCAGGCTTCTCGATGAGGCTCAGGGCGAGCTTCGGCTGGAGCTGCCTGCAAAGGCCAGCCCAGCAGATCTCAAGCTCGCCCTTGCGTAGCGTCTGACAGCGCTTGAGCGCAAACCTCTCGACCCTTGACGCTCTGGCTCTCTACCTCACTGGTCGGTGGACGAGTCGAGCTGTTCGGCGAGGATGACGAGCGCTGAGGGTTGGGTGCCGAGGCCGTCGGCGATCTCCAACAGCAGCTCGTAGGTGGGGTCGAGTTGCCCGGCTTCGAGGGCGTCGAGATGTTCGCGGAGAACCCCGCTCGCTTCTGCGAGTTCGTCGGCGCTCATACCTCTCTGTTCGCGTATCAGCTGGACTGCTCGTCCGAGGACGAGCAGGTTGGGATCTTTGTCACTGCGTGGCGCCACGAAAAGCCCCCAAAGTGCGGTCAAAAAAGCGACTGTGGCGTTTTTTCTACATCGATGCCCTAACTCCTCTCCTTGAAATGCGCAAGTCTGCACCGCATGTCACGCCCAAGGACCGTCAAGCCGCGCAGTCTTCGCCATGCCACGCTGGGTCAGGCAATCGAATTGGTGATCGCCGAAAACGCCGATATGACACAGGAGAGCGTTGCTGACGACTCAGGCCTGGACGTCAAGCAGGTCGGCACGTTCGTTTGCGGCCGGGGCAATCCCACATACGAGACCCTGCTGAAGCTGTGCGAAGGCCTGCACATCAGCCTCGGCGGGTTGATGGTTCGTGCCGACGAGTTGTACGAGAAGCGTCTTGGGCGCTAGCGACAGTGAGTCGAATACCGTCCTTGACATAGCTGTTTCCCAAGTATACGCTGAGTAAGGGTCAGGGCCGACTGATTGAGGAGAGAGGTGGGTATGTCCGATTCCGAGCTTTCTCCAGATGTGCGCGAGGCGCGTGGCGACGGGATCGGTCGAGGTCGCTTGCGGCGCACCGCTCCGCTTGTGGGTCTCACTGTTCAGAGCGTCGGCGAGGCGCTGATGGCCAAGCTACGTGGCAAGTGGACGGACGCCGATCGAAGCGAGTTCCACGTACGCTCGGCCGAGCGCTACGCCGAGTTGCTCGGCCACTCCAAGGGCGCGCTGATGAAGGCAGGACAAATGGCCTCGTTCGCGTTGCTGAGTCCCACTGTTCCAGCGGAGCTCCAGTCGATCTACCAGACGGCGTTGATGCGCCTTCGCGACGATGCGCCGCCGATGGCGCCTGTGCTCGCGCGCGCGGTGCTCGAGCGCGAGCTGGGCCAATCTGCCGAGAATGTATTTGCCAAATTCGAGTGGAAACCGCTCGCGGCGGCGTCGGTCGGTCAAGTGCATGCAGCTCAGCTGTATGACGGTCGTGACGTCGCGGTCAAGATTCAGTATCCGGGAGTGGCGGAGGCAATCTGCGCCGACCTCAAGAACACAGAATTGCTGGCTACGTTCTTGACGTTGACCATCGGTGGCATGTCGCCGCGGAGACTGAGCTTTGATCTGCGCGGTGCGGCGAGTGAGATGGGGGCGCGCATCGTCGAGGAGCTCGACTATCGACTGGAGGCCGTCAGTCAGGCAGAGTTCGCCGACTACTATCGAGGACATCCGTTCGTCCACGTGCCGGACGTTGTCCCCGAGCTTTGCAGCGGTCATGTCTTGACTCAGGAGCTCGTACAGGGCATCCACTGGAGCGACGCCCTCACGGCCAGGCAAGAGCTGCGCGACCAGTGGGCGGAGGCGATTTTCCGCTTCGTCTATGGCACCTACGAGCGTATCTACCAGTTCAACGCCGATCCACATCCCGGCAACTACATCTTTCATGAGGATGGAAGCGTGAGTTTTCTGGACTTCGGCTGCGTGAAGCGCTTTCGCCCCGAGCAGGTCAAGATCATGGACGAGGTATTGCGCGAATGTTTGCGCGGCGATGTCCTCGGAACTTGGCGGGCATGCGTGGAGGCTGGATTCTGCAAGTCCTCGGACCCGGTTTCCCCCGAGGAGATATTCGCCTACTGGCGAGGGGACGGGGAGATGCTCTGGGCGAATGAGTACTTCACTGTCACACCTGAATACGCGGCGAGGAGGATCGCGCGCAGGTGCTCACCCAACGGCCCCTCGGCCAACGCTTTCCGTCATATCACGATGTCGCCCGAGTACACCTTCATGAGCCGCATGGAGATGGGTGTGCTGTCGGTGATCGCGCAGCTGCGTGCCGGTAATCATTGGGGCTCGATAACCGCCGAGCATTTCGAGGGCGCTCCACCGGTCACCGACATGGGTAAGCGTGAACATGCGTTCTTCGAGGAACGCGAAGTCGCAAGCGCTGTCTGATCGTTGGATACAGGCCCCGCGCACAGGGAAAAGCTCGGTCTGGGGGAGCAGTGCCCTTCGTGGGTAGGCTGTCGGCTATGTCCTACACCACAGCCGAGGGCCGCCAACAGATCCTCGACGATCTCGCCGGCGCGGCCGATGAGATCGCCGCTGCGATCGCGCTGCTGAGCGAGGCCTACGAGCATCTCGACGAACGGGCTGCCGAGCGCCTTGAAGAGCAGCTGTTCCAGCCGATCCAGGCGGCCTATGGGCGCGCCAAGCGCGTCTATGCGGGGTTTGCCGAGCGCTACGAGCTGTCGGGTTACACGTTCCAGACACCCTCTCCAGTAGCCCCGTCGACTGGCACGAAGGGTCTGATCGACGCCGCGGTCGACGCCGCTGCCCGAGCTGACGGCATGCTCGGTGAGCTACAGGATTCGATGTTGCCGATCGAGGTGGGGGACGTCGAGTTGCGGGCCGGCCTCTCTGAGGTACGCGAGCTGATCGGCGGCGTTCGCGTTCGTGCTCGCGAGTTGGTGCGCACGCTCGGACGCTGAGACGACTAGGGGACCGGCGCGGCGCGCGACTCGAATGGGCTGGGGTAAACCTGGTCCAGCTACCGCGGCTCGAGCCCACGAACGAGCGCCAGCAGCGCGTCAGAAGTGCCCTGTGCGTCTCGTCCACCCTCAGCGAGGCGGCGCACCGCCAGTCCTGTCATCAGCGCGACCACGGTGGGCGCGTGGCGCTTTCCGTCGGGAATTCCGAGCGCGCTCAGCGCGGCGCTCGCAATCTGTTCGTGGGCCTCGAAGCAACGCTGCGAGGCTTCGCGCAGCTCGGGGTCGCGAGCGGCCTGAAGGTGCAGCTCGAGCTCCGCTATCTGCTTGGGGATCTCGGAGGGGACGGCCACCAACTGCTCGACGGCTTCGGCGACCTGTTGCACGCCTGGTTTCTCCTCTGCCAGCTCTTGCGCGATCTGTTGGCGTCTTGCGGTCTCCTCCTCGACGTGCAGGAGCAGGCTCTCGCGCAGCAGCTGGGCTTGACTTGCGAAGTGGTAGGTGAGCGAGCCGAGCGAGACACCGGCGGCAGTCGCGACGCGGCGGTTGGTGACGGCGGCGACGCCGCCATCGGCGATCAGCTTCAGGGTCGCACGCAGCATGCGCTCACGCACGCCCACGACGTCGCCGCTTGCCAGGTTGGGTGGGTTGCTCGAAATGGCATCCCCCCTGCGCGCGCGCGGGGCATCGACGTTTTGGGCTTCCCCGTCGCGCTCCTCAGATGCCTCTGCACCGGCTGCTGCGATTGCGCCGATCATCGTGGCACGAGCGTGCCGACGGCGTGCGGCGCAATGCGCTCGTGCCAGCGCTCGACCCGCTCGAGTTGAGCGGCCAGCGACAACAGCTTGTCCTCGCTGCCGGCCGGTCCCAGTAGCTGCGCGCCAAAAGGCAGACCGTCGCTGGTGAGCCCCCCGGGAACGCTGACGCCCGGCCAGCCGAGGATATTCCAAGGCCACGCGTAAGGGCAGGCGCCGGCGATCACCTGTTGCGTGGACCAGCTGGAGAGTCCATCGGTCCTGCCGACCGGCAGTGGCACACTGGCGCTCGTAGGGGTTACAAGCACGTCAAAATCCCCAAAAATCAAACCGATGCGATTCTGAAAGCGTCGCTCCAAACGTCTGGCAAGGGGCAGGACGGTCCTGGTCAGGATGCCGCCGATCTGTGCCGTCGAGCGAGTGCGCGGGTCCAGCAGCGAATGGTCTGGCACGCGCTTGACCCATCCGTGCACTCCCGACTCCCCGCGCGCAATCAGCGTGAGGCCCATCAGTCCATAGTTGGGATGGTGCTCGCTGACCATGTGGCCAAGCTCGGCGAGCACCCGGCCGATTCTTCGCACGCCGGTCTCGATCTCGCGATGCAGATGAACGGGGGCGCCGCTGAAGGCATGGCGCAGGGAGAGCGCTATGCGCAACGGGCGCGGCTCGCGGGCGATCGCCTGGACGTAGGGCTCGGGCGGTGGGGGCGGGGCGTGCAGATCCTCGGGGCGATTGCCGCTCAGCACGTCGAGCATCAGGGCGGCGTCGGCGACGGTGCGGGTAAGCGGGCCGATGCAGGTGAGACCGTTGAAGGACTCGGCATCGGGCCAGGTGGAGATGCGTCCGCGCTGGGGCTTGACGCCGACGAGGTTGCACCAGCCGGCAGGGATGCGCACCGAGCCGGCTCCGTCGGAGCCGAGCCCGGCGGGGACGATATGCGCGGCGACAGCGGCGGCCGAGCCGCCACTGGAGCCTCCGGGAGTGTGCTCGAGGCTCCAGGGATTGCGTGTGCTACCAAATGCCTTGCCCTCGGTGAACGGATACAGGCCGATCTCGGGCGTGTTGGTCTTACCGACGATCACCGCGCCGGCCGTGCGGAGGCGGCGCACCATCTCGCAGTCAGCGCTCTTGGCCTCGAACGGCCCAGAGCAGCCGAAGGAGGTCGGGTGCTCGGCCAGGTCCACGTCGTCCTTGATCGCTATCGGAACTCCGAGCAAAGGGAGTCGCTCGCCGGCCGCGAGACGCCTGTCGGCCGCGGCCGCCTCTGCGCGGGCGGCGTCGGCGCGCACGACCCGGAAGGCGTTGAGCGTGAGCTGGGTCGTCTCGATGTGCTCGAGCGTTTGTCGCACGAGTTGCGCGGAGCTGACGCGCCCCTCGGCCAGCGCCGCCACACACGCCAGTAGATCTCGAGGCGGACTGGGAGCATTGGCGCCTTCGGCGTCCGCGGCTGAGTTTGGATGGATGGTTGAGGACATTTTGGGATTGAGGGGCGTGCCATTTGGTGCCCCCACTCAGATCGTCGATATGGAGGCCGTTCGTTCGAACGAACGGTAACAGCGAGTTGGTCGTCATGCGCCGATGGAGTGGGAACAGAGGCTAGGAACTGCCGGGGGAGTCCAGAACGGCCGGGGGAGGCCAAGAGCAGTCGAGAGTAGGCAGGGCCAGTGAGTAGCCGGCGCGGAGAAGCCCGGGAGTAGCTGTGGGCTGGCGTCGGAGCAGCTCGGCGCCAGCCATGATGCCGGCATACACTCAGCCCGGTGAGCACCGGGGCACCCCGTATCGACACGCCCGCGATCGTGCGGCGCTTCCATGAGGCTCGCCGCGGCGAGGATCTAGTTGTGCTGCAGGGCTTTCACGCGCTCAAGCACGCACTCCGCTTTGACGCTTCTGTGGAGCTGGTTGCGTGCTCTGACACGATCGAGTTGGCACGTCTGGGAGAAGGCCTGGCCCCCGATCTGGTCGAGCGAATGCAAGCGCTTGCAGTCGTGTTGCCCGCCGAGGCTTTCAAGCGGCTCGGCCCCTACGTCCCGCACACCGGCGTGGTCAGCATCGCTCGTCGCGTTGTCAGCGACCCGCTCGCGGTGCTGGCCGCCGAGGGGCAGGCGCCGCTGGTGTTGCTTGAGGATCCGCGCCACTTCGGCAATCTCGGCGCCGTGATCCGCGTCGCCGCCGCCGCCGAGGCGGCGGGCGTGCTCACGACCGGCCGCCAGGATCCCTGGGATCCGGTCGCTGTGCGCGGTTCGGCCGGCCTGCACTTTGCGCTGCCCGTCGCGCGCTTGGAGGATCTGCCAGAGACGGACAGGCCGCTGCTGGCGCTGGACCCCGAGGGAGAGGAGTTGCGTCCCGAGGCTGTGCCTGCGCGCGCGTTGCTGGCGTTTGGAACCGAGCGCGATGGTCTCAGCGGGCGTCTGCTCGAACGCGCCGACGCCCGTCTGCGCCTGCCGATGCGAGCCGGCGTCTCCAGCCTGAACCTCGCTACATCGGTTGCCGCAGTGCTCTACAGCCTGCGTCTGGTGCAGTCGTAGGTCTTCAAATCGTCAGTTTTGGAGCGTCTGTTCAACCAGCCTCGGAAGACATGTACGGCGCCAGCTCGCGCCGTGCGATCGACAGCTTGTGCACCTCGTCTGGCCCATCGGCCAGACGCAGGGTGCGCAGGTGCGCATACATCCAGGCGAGCGGGAAATCGTCTGAGACGCCGCCGCCGCCGTGCACCTGGATCGCACGGTCGATCACCTTCAAGGCGATGCTCGGAGCGGCCACCTTAATCGCGGCGATCTCGGTGCGTGCGTGGCGGTTGCCGACCGTGTCCATCAGCCACGCGGCCTTGAGCGTGAGCAGGCGCGCCATCTCGATCTCGATGCGCGCCTCGGCGATCCAGTCCTGGATGTTGGCTCTGGCCGCCACGGGTTGGCCGAAGGTCGTGCGCTCCACGGCTCGCCTGCACATGGCCTCCAGCGCCCGCTCGGCGGCGCCGATCGAGCGCATGCAGTGGTGGATGCGCCCCGGGCCGAGTCGTGCCTGGGCGATCATGAAGCCGTCGCCCTCGCCGGCGATCAGATTGCTCGCCGGCACTTTCACGTCCTCGAAGAGGATTTCGGCGTGGCCCTCCTGGTCCTGGTAGCCGAAGACCGGCAGCCCTCGCAAGATCTGCACACCTGGGGTGTCGATCGGCACGAGGATTTGACTTTGCTGGCGATGCCGGGCCGCATCCGCTTGGGTCTTGCCCATCACGATCATGATCTTGCAGTGCGGATGCAGAGCGCCTGAGGTCCACCACTTGCGCCCGTTGAGCACGTATTCGTCTCCCGAGCGCTCGATGCGCAGTGTGATGTTGGTGGCATCAGAAGAGGCCACGTCGGGCTCGGTCATAGCAAACGAGGACCGAATCTCACCCTCGAGTAGAGGGTCAAGCCACTGCTGCTTTTGCTCCTCTGTGGCGAATTGGTGCAGGACCTCCATGTTGCCCGTGTCCGGGGCCGAGCAGTTGCATGCCTCCGAAGCTATGTGGCTATGCCCAAGGATCTCCGCAAGCGGCGCGTAGTCGCTGTTGGAGAGGCCTGCGCCGTGATCGGCGTCCGGCAGGAACATGTTCCACAGTCCCGCCGCCCGCGCGCGGCCCTTGAGCTCCTCCATCACCGCCGGCTGGTGGTGCGGGTCGCCGGACTCGACCAGCTGGCGCTGGTACACGGGCTCGGCGGGATAGACGTGCTCGTCCATGAACGCGCTCAGGCGCTCCTGGAACTCGATGCAACGCTCGCTCGGCTGGAAGTCCATCGTCTCCTCCTCGGCAGTGGGAATAGGATCATCGCCGATGAGCGAGGGATCGGCCAACTACAAGGCGGCGGGCGTCGACTACGACGCGCTCGACGAGGGCAAGCGCATGGCGATGGCACGCGCGCTCGCCACCTCGTCGCTGCTTGCCGTTCGCGGCGGACGCGCGCTCGACGCCTCGCGTGGCGAGCCGGCCTTCGTGTTCGAGCTCGGCGATAGGACGCTCGCCTTCGTGATGGAGGGGCTCGGCACGAAGTCGGTCATCGCGCGACAGCTCTTCGAGCGCCACGGCATCAACCGCTTCGCCGACGTCGCCTACGACACGGTCGCGGCGATCCTCAACGACCTCTGCTGTGTCGGCGCGCTGCCGCTGGTCGTCAACGCTTATTTCGCCACGGGCGCATCGGAGTGGTACGCCGAGCCCGAGCGCGCCGCAGCGTTGCTTGAGGGCTGGCAGCGCGCGTGCATCGACGCCAGCTGTACGTGGGGCGGAGGCGAGTCCCCGTCGCTGCCCGGGCTCGTCGCGGCAGAGGACATCGAGCTGGCTGGCGCGGCTGTGGGCACGGTGCCGGCGGGCCGCTCGGCGATACTCGGCGAGCAGCTGCAGGCGGGCGATGAGATCGTGCTGGTCGCCTCGAGCGGCCTGCACGCCAACGGAGCTTCGCTTGCGCGGCTGCTCGTCGAGCGCTTGCCCGAGGGCTATATGACCGCCCTGCCGAGCGGGCGCATGCTGGGTGAGGCGCTGCTCGACCCCTCGGTCATGTATGTGCCGCTGGTGCAGGCGCTGCTCGAGTCCGATCTAGCCATCTCCTACCTCAGCCACGTGACCGGCCACGGCCTGCTCAAGCTGATGCGTCCCATCAAGGCGCTGAGCTACCGCATCTCCGAACTGCCCCCCGTGCCGGAGGTCCTCGCGTTCCTGGTGGAGCAGGCTGGTCTTGACAGGCACGCCGCGTACTCGACATTCAACATGGGCTCCGGCTACGCGATCTACTGCTCTGAAGGAGCGGGCGCGGAGGTTCTCGAAATGGCTCGGAGAATGGGCTTTCAGGCCGTCTTGGCGGGCTCTGTGGAGACCGGAGCGCGCCAGGTGGTCGTCGAGCCGGTCGGGGTGCATTACGTCGGCGACGAGCTTGATTTGAGCGCCAACGCGCAACCACCTAGTTGAACCCGTCGTCCGATCCGGGTAATCTTGCGGGCAAATCGCCAATGCTCCCCGGCGGCTGAGACGTTAGGGGACTCGATGTCGCCGGACCGTCAAGGACCGGAGCTACCCGGATCGTAGGCGGACCTGTCCCATCAACAGAGGAGAGAAGCTGATGCGCAAAGCATCCACCCGTTTGGCCTTGCTCGGCCTCGCCGTAGCAATGCTGGTCCTACCGGCGGTCGCAGGGGCGGCACCCACGGTCACGCTGAAGGTCAAAGCAGTACCAATCCCGAAGAACCCAGCCTCCAACGGCGGTCCCACCTGGCCCGGTACCGGCAACATCTTCGGCGCCGGTACGGCGGTTGAAGCCGAATTCACGATCAAAGGCACCGAATACGGCGGATTTCCCTCGCCGCTGACGGGCGTCACGGCCTCTTTCCCCAAGGGCTCGAAGGTCACGACCAATGGCTTTACGACGTGCTCCGCGACGATTCTCGAAAGCCACGAAGTGCAGAATTGCCCGAAGAAGTCCTACGCGGGCCCCAAGGGCGAAGCCGGTGGCGTGGTCAGCTTCGGTGGCACGCGCGTCCAGGAGAAACTGAGCTTGCAGCCATTTTTCGCGGCAGGCGGCAACCTGGCCTTCTACGCCGAAGGACGCGAACCGGCCGTGATCGAACTCCTGGCGACAGGCAAAATCCTGCCTGCCTCCGGCGCTTTTGGCCCCGTGGTCTCCAGTGAAGTCCCGCTGGTCATAACGGTGCCCGGGGCTCCTTATGGGTCTGCGGAATACATCAAGGTCAAGGTTGGAGCGGCCTTCATGAAGGGCAAAAAACTGGTGTCTTACGGCACTTTGCCGAAGACCTGTCCGAAGAGCGGCTTCACGGTCAAGGCCGAACTGAAATTCCTCAGCGGGGAAACGGTTACGGTTAGCGCGAAGCCTCCGTGCCCGAAGAAATAGGACTGCGACGGAGTTAAGGGGAGGCTCGGTGGCCGCCTTGCGCTTGGGGCGGCCACCGGCAGGACTTGGAGGAAAGTAAAGGAAGAGGTACCTCAGGTGGCGCACGATGCGCGTAAGGTCTGAGAGACAGCGGGACAGGGCGGCCGAATCCAAAATGGATGGGCCGCCCTCTCCTCGTTATCGACACAGAGGTAGGATCGGGTTGAGGACGCAGAATCAGGGGTTCAGGAGAGGTATGGCTGCCGTCGGCGGCGCTATCTGCGTGGCCGCGCTCGTTGCAGTCGTCCTGCTCGCGACCTCAGCCGGTGGCTCCAATGGCAGCTATGAAGTCCGTGCGATCTTCGACGATGCCGGCAACCTGACCTCTGGCGAGAACGTCAAGATCGACGGGGTCAACGTCGGCACCGTCGGATCGGTCACGCCCACGCCGCAGGCAAAGGCCGCGGTTGTGCTCAATATCACCACTCCCGGCTTCCAGGATTTCCGCGAAGACGCGAGCTGCACGATTCGCCCGCAGGCGCTGATCGGCGAGAAGTTCGTGGACTGCTTGCCCACCAAGCCGCGCGTCGAAGGCACACCCTTGCCTCCGCCTTTGAAGACAATCCCCGCAGGGCAAGAAGGCGCTGGCCAGGTGCTTCTGCCGGTCACGAACACGCACAGCCCGGTGGATCCCGACCTGCTCGGCGATATCACGCGCCTGCCTGAGGCCCAGCGCTTGACGATCCTGCTCAACGAATTCGGCGCCGGTCTCGCGGGCCGCGGCTCGGACCTGAACGCCGTCATCCGCCGCGCCAACCCGGCCCTGCAAGGACTCGAAGAAGTGCTCGCGATCCTCGCGAAAGAGAACAAGGTGTTGACCGATCTCGCGGTCGAAGGCGATCGCGCGCTCGCGCCGATCACGGCCGATCGCGGACAGGTCGTGGGCTTCATCAAAGCTGGCAAGACGGTCGCCCAGGCCGCCGCCAACCAGCGCGGCGCGCTCGCCCAGAACTTGGCCGACTTCCCCGCTTTCCTCGAACAGCTCGGACCGGCGATGGAACGGCTCGGGCGCTTCGCCGACCAGACGACCCCAACGCTTGAAGATTTCGGTATCGCGGCGCCCGGCATCAACAAACTGTTCGTGAGTACGGCGCCGTTCTCGAAATCCTTCGAAGGTTTCCTGGGCACGCTCGGCAAAAACGCCAAAAAGACGGCCTCGGCTCTGACCGCCGTCGAACCGCTACTCGCGCTGGCCAAGGGACTGGGCAAGAACGCCAAGCCGTTCTCGACCAACTTCTCCGGGCTGCTCACCAGCTTGAAAAGCACGGGAGGGTTGGAGCGCCTACTCGATTTCATCTACCTCGGTTCCGGCAGCGTCAATGGTTACGACGCGCTTGGGCATTTCCTGCGTACTGAAATCTTCGCAAGCACCTGCCTGAGCTACTCGGTGGTGACTAACCCGACTTGTACGACAGGGAAATTCCTCGGCGCCAAGACCTCGAGCACGAAGGCCGCTGCTGCAAGCGCCAGTTCTACGGGCCTTGTGATGCAGCGCACGCTTGCCGTCTTGAAAGGGATGACACCGGCTGAGGCGATCGCCAAGTATCCGGGCTCGGTCACCGGCGAAGCGAACGGCGCTGCTGGCCTGCTGTCGACCGCCTCTGGTGCGACGCCGACAGCCCAGCCAGTGGGTGGAGCGGCGTCTGGCACGACCTACTACAGCCCATCCTCGGAATCCTCGGAAGCAAGCGGCATGCTGCTCAACTACCTGCTCGGCGACTGACCATGAGGATTCGCCCACCACTCACTGCGCTACTGCTCCCTTTGCTCGCGACGCTTTCCGCGCTGGCCCCGGCCGAAGCGGCGCTTGCCGAAACGACTTCGACGGCTCCCACGGCGGAAACGACTGCGCCAGCGGCTGCAACGACGACTACGAACGTGCCGGCACCACCGCCGGCCGAATCCTCGAGCACGAGCACGACAGCGACGCCCACGCCTGCGCCCACAACGCCGACCACGAGCGAACCTCCTACAACGACCGTCCCCGCCCCGGAAGTGCGTGCGCAGCGTTCGCAGCCGCGTACGACTGTTACACACGCTCATCGAGGCCCGTCCACGACGCAGTCGCCGTCGAGCGTCACGACCGGCAAGAACGGTAAGCGCACCAAGGCCGTGTCGCCCTCGGCGCTGACGCCGCCACTGCCCTCGACACTCGGTGGCTCGCTCTCGAACGTGCCCAGCTTCTTCATCAACAGCTTCTCGATTCCGCCCTTCCTACTGCCGATCTACCAGGCCGCAGGCGCCGCATACGGGATCCCCTGGCAGGTGCTTGCTGCGATCAACGAAGTCGAGACCGACTACGGCCGCGACCTGAACGTCTCCAGCGCGGGCGCCGAGGGCTGGATGCAGTTCCTGCCGAGTGAGTGGAGTCAATATGGCGTCGATGTCAACAACAGCGGCTATGAGGACCCCTATAACCCCGCCGACGCGATCTTCGCTGCCGCTCGCTATCTAAAGCAGGCCGGTGGCGATACCGACATTCGCGCGGCGGTGCTCGCCTACAACCATTCGCAGGCATACGTCGAATCGGTGATGCTGCGCGCGCGCTTGCTCGGCGGCACTCCGCCGGAACTGCTCGGTGCGATCACAGGCTTGACCGAAGCGCGCTTTCCCGTGTACGCCGCCTCGCATTACAGCGACGGCTTCCCCACGACCGAAGGTCCTTCGCCGCATACAGTGCCCGCCACAACGATCTACACGCAGGCCGGGGCTCCCGTGATCGCAGCGCAAGACGGGCGCATCTCACAGATCGACCCGACCGGTCCGTTCGGCCCGAGCGTCTCGCTTGTGGATGTCTACGGAAACACCTACACCTATGCTGGGCTCGGCACGCTCGCCTCGCTCTACCCGGTGCTCGAATCGGTCGAAGCCGGCGCTCCACGTGCAACTGGTCTCTCCAGTATCAGCTTGGACGCTGGCCCCTCGAACCCAGCCGCAAGCGGCGCGACCCGCTCTTTCAGGGACGGGTCGGAGAACGTCTACCTGCATCCATTGCACGTCGGCGCACAGGTGATCGCGGGCACCGTGCTTGGCCACGTCGGATCCGGAGCCGAACCTCACATCGTCTTTCAGATCCGTCCGGCCGGTATCGGCGAGCCGTTGATCGATCCGAAGCCGATCCTCGATGGCTGGGTGAAGCTGCAAAGTTCCTCCGCCGTGAAAACCACTGGCCGCACGCCATTTACCAAGCTCACGCCCAGCCCCGGACAGGCGCTGCTCGAGTCCAAGACCCAGCTCTCGCTGCAGGTCCCGCGCGATCATGCGATCCGCCTCCCCCGCTGCGAGCGACGTCTGATCGCCGACGACCGGGCCGACAGGCGCGTGCTGGCGGCGCTTGAGTTCCTCGCTGCCTCAGGCTTGAGCCCGACCGTGTCCTCACGTAGTTGCGCGCAGGCATCCACGGCCAAGAACGGCCTGCCATCGCCCGGCGCCACCGGTGAGGTCCTCGACCTCTCGGCGATCGACGGGACTCCCGTCATCGAGGCAGGTGGGCCGAGCACCCTCGGGCTCGCCGCGGCGCGCAAGCTCTCAGCGCTGCAGGGCGTCATGAAACCGCTGCAGATCTCAAGTTCGATGCGTTTCGGCACGCTTCGCATGACGGTGCTGGCCGACGAGGGGAACACGATCGGCATCGACTTCGCCCCACTTGCGGACGCTCCGGCGCATACCGCCGCCGTCTCCGGGTCCGGTCTGACGCCCGCACAGTGGCTGGCCCTGGTCGCCCGGCTCGGCGAGGTGCCCGATCCCACGGTCAGCTCCAAGCCATCGCCGGCGGCGATCCCAGACAACTCCGGCGTGACCTCGCCGGCCACGGAAGGCAAGTAGGGCGCGATGGCGACCACCGCCCCACCACCTGCATCGACCCCGCCGCCGCTGCCCCCGCCACCGCGGCGCGCCAACACGACTCGGATCGTCGCTGTCGCGGCGATCGCGGTGGTGGTTGCGATCGTGCTCGTGTTCCTGTTTGGCGGCAGCGGCAGCGCCACCTACTACCTGATCTTCCCCGAAGCCGGACAGCTGGTGCGCGGCGATCAGGTACAGGTCGGTGGGGTGCCGGTGGGTTCGATCAAGGACATCACGCTCCTGCACGACTACGACGTGCGCATCACGATCAACGTCGAATCCTCGCTGGCGCCGCTACACAAGGGCACCACCGCCGAAATCCGTGTGCCGTCGCTGTCGAGCGTCGCCAACCGCTATATCGCGCTCGCTCCGGGACCAAACAACCATCCCGCGCTGCCCTCCGGCTCGACCTTGCCGATCACATCCACGCACGGCGTCGTCGACTTGGATCAGCTGTTCGGCATCTTCAACGCCAAGACGCGCAAGGGCTTGCAGCAGCTCATCCAGGGCTCC
>DATHMQ010000168.1:0-37201 GCA_035486935.1 Solirubrobacteraceae bacterium | reverse complement strand
GTACTCGTACGGGTTCTCCATGTTCTGTACGGTCAGCGTCACGCGCGGGTCGCGCTCGAGGTTGCGAGGCCAGGCGCGTCCCTCGGCGGTGTTCAGCACCGGACGCCCGTCCTGCACGTCCACCCAGGCCGGCGCGGCGTGCACAGAGCCGTCCGGGCGAATGGTGGACACGAGCACGAAGTTCTTGTCTTTGAGCAGCTCCTCGGCGCGACCTTCAATCGCTTGGCTCATTGGATCCCTTCCAGGTCGGAGTGGTCAGGGGCCACGGTGTGTGGTCCTGACAATGAATCTACCCACAGGTGGGCATCTTCTCCCCCTTTGGGTGCGAGCGTCTACCCGCCGTTGCGCGCTGAGGTAGGGGGGATCGTGCCGAGCGCGACAAGGTGGCCGTTGTTCAGCTGGAAGCGCACCGTCTTTTCACCGCTGGGTTTGCTGAGCGGATCGCCGGCTTTGTAGACGGGATAGGCGAGCGTCACTTCCGTGTCGCTCTGGCCGACCACTTTGACGCTTGAGCTTGGTTCGCTCGTGTCGGTGCCGATGTAGCGCCCGTCCACGAAGAAGAAGGCCTGCTGACCGTAGCCGTCGCTCGATCCGGTGCGGGTGCCGACGAGCACGCGCAGGGTCTGTTCGGGGCGGTAGGTGGAGGTTTCGCCGGCGGTGTACCCGTGCGCTTTGACGAGCGCCACAGCCGCCCCAAGGCCTTCGCCGCCGGTCGATTCTTTGGTGAACGCAGGCGCGCTGCCAGTGTGCGTCGTTTCCGCGCCGCCGGTCCCGTTCGTGCTGGTGGTAGTGCTAGGAGGCGTAGTGGTGGTGGGGGAGGATTTGGTCGTGCCGGTAGTGCTCGTGCGCTGTGTCGCACCTTCGGAGGGCAGGGCACTGGAAACGGACACGGTCTTCGTGCCTGAAGATCCACACCCGCTGGTCGCCAATACGACCGCGGCCACGGTGAGCAGCAGCGGTAGATGTCTTCTCGCGCTCATCCTTCCCCCTATTCGTCGTTGCGCGCTCTCATCCTCGCACCGGTCGGCCCGTTGCGCGCCGGCTCAATCGTGCGGCAGGGCGCTCGCGTGACTCGCCGTCCTGACCTTGCGTGAGAGTGTCCGTCTCGCGGGAAAACTCTCCCAAAATATTATTAGCGACTGCTAAGATATGCCTCATGAGCCGATCCGCGAGCATGGGAGACCAGCAGATGACAGCCCAAATCAAACCGACAAGCCGCAACTGGACGCTGGGGATCGTGTCGGTCGCCCTGTTCATGACAGTCCTCGACAACCTCGTGGTCTCGGTCGCGCTCCCAAGCATCCACCGCGACCTCGGCTCCTCGATCCAAGAGCTCGAGTGGACCGTCAACGCTTACGTGCTCTCCTACGCCGTGCTGCTGTTGACAGGAGCAGCATTGGGCGACCGCTTTGGGCGCAAGCGCATGTTCCTGATCGGCCTGTCGGTCTTCACCGCAGCCTCGGCTGCCGCGGCATTGGCGCCGACGAGCAACCTGCTGATCGCCGCGCGCGCCGTGCAGGGCGCCGGTGCCGCGATCGTCACACCGTTGACGCTCACACTTTTGGCCGACGCCTTCCCGGCCGAACGTCGCGGTATCGCCTTGGGCGTGTGGTCAGGCATCTCGGGTACCGCGGTGGCAATCGGCCCGCTGGTGGGAGGCGCCGTCGTGCAGGGCATCTCCTGGCACTGGATCTTCTGGCTGAACGTGCCGATCGGCATTGTGCTCGTGCCGATTGCCGTGCGTCGCCTCTCAGAGAGTCGCGGCCCCTACGGCACACTGGACCTGCCGGGCCTGCTGCTGGCCGGCACGGGCGCCTTCGGGATCGTCTTCGGCCTCGTGCGCTCGCAGTCGCTCGGCTGGACCTCGCCGTCTATCCTGAGCTCGCTGATCGTGGGCGCTGTGCTGCTGGCCGCGTTCGTCGTATGGGAGCGGCGTGCCCGCTACCCGATGCTGCCGATGGCTTTCTTTGCCAAGCGCTCCTTCGCCGTCACAAACGTCGTCTCGCTGGCAATGTACTTCGGCATGTTCGGCTCGATCTTCTTCCTCTCCCAGTACATGCAGAACGTGCTCGGCAACACGCCATTGCAGGCGGGCTTGAAGCTGCTGGTGTGGACGGGCGCCTCGATGGTCGTGGCCCCACTGGCCGGCATTTTCTCCGAGCGCTTCGGCTCACGCCCGTTCATGGTGGCGGGACTGACCCTGCAAGCTCTGGGACTCGGCTGGCTGGCGCTCATCACCGCTACGCACGTGCCCTATACACACATGGTCATTCCGTTCATCATGGCGGGTGCAGGCATGTCGCTCGTCTTCGCCCCTTCAGCCAACGCAGTGCTCTCCTCGGTGCGAGTGGATCAAGCAGGCCAGGCCTCAGGCGCCAACAACGCGATCCGCGAGGTCGGAGGCGTCCTGGGCGTGGCGGTGCTCGCCACGGTCTTCACGGGCGCAGGCGGCTACGGCTCGCCGCAGGAGTTCGTGAACGGGTTGATCCCGGCCATGTGGGTCGGTGTGGCGGTGCTCGGCACCGGAGCCCTGGTGGCCCTGCTGTTGCCGTTTCGCACGCCGCGCGCAACCGAGGCGGCAGCGCTTGCCGCGGAGCACGAGCACGCCGAGCAGGTCTTGGTCGAGCCGCAACGCGCAGTGCTCGCGGGCGAGCCGGCGTGAGCGTGGAACCTTCGCAAAAGGACGATGCCCCGCGCGCGCGCGTGGGGCATGGGGCCGTCGGGGATGCCGCAGAGGGGGATGTAGTGGTTGGCGATGCCCCCCGCGCGCGCGGGGGGCATGCCGATGAGGGAGATGTTGCCGTTCGCAGACGGGTCCCCGCGGCCGAGCGGCGCGAGGCGCTGATCGCGGCTGCCGTGCACGAGTTCGCGCTCAGCGGCTTGCACGGTACGCCGGTGGACCGCATAGCGAGGCGGGTGGGGGTGGCCCAGCCGTACGTCTTCAGCCTGTTCGCAGGCAAGCGCGAGCTGTTCATCGCCGCTGTCGAATTCGGCTTCGATCGCTTCGCCGAGGCGTTTGCGCAGGCCGCCGCCGAGTATCGCGCCGGACGAGCCCCCGCCGATTGTGAGGATGTCCTGATGGCGATGGGCGGTGCCTACAAGCAACTGTTGATCACCGACCGCGACTACCTGATGCTTCAGCATCAGGCCTACGCGGCCTGCAACGACGAGCTGGTGCGAGCGCGCGTACGCCGCCGCTCGGCTGAGCTGATGGCGCTGGCGGGCGAGCTCTCCGGAGCCGAGCCAGAGCGCCTAGACGACTTCTTTCGTCACGGGATGGCCCTGAACGTGGCGGCTGCGATGGACGTCGCCGAGCTGTCCGCGGGCTGTTCGTGGGTACAGGACGAGCTTGCGGGCCGGCCCAGCGGGTAGCATCAACCTGTGGCGACGTCCGATTCCACACAGGTCCAAAAGCGCAGCCGCCGCGAAACGGCGCGCACGGGGGCGCTGGTCCTGCTGGCCGTGCTGATGACGCTGTTTGCCGTGCTCAACGTCAAACAGGTCGAGGTCAACTGGATCTTCGGCAAGAGCTCGACGCCGCTGATCATCGTGATCGTGGTCTCGTTGCTGGTGGGTATCCTGCTGACGCACTTCGCTGAGCTGCGCTACCGGCGCAAGCAGCGCTAGAGCGCCTTCGCACAGTCAGCTAGAGCATCTTCAGCACTGTTAGGCGGATCATCCTCGTCACCCTGTATTTGGCAAAAGCCACAGGTTTGACGATGCGACCTCAAGCCACCTTCTCGGCGGAGCGTTGCTCGGTCACGATCTGCGCGGCCTGCTCGGCGCCGAGGAACGGCGCCAGCACCACATAGGCCAGATAGTCCGAGAGCTCGGGAAGCGCGCCTGTCCCACCGTCGGTGGTCTGAGCGTAGATCGTGTGCCATATGGCTCCTTCGATCCCCTCATGGGCAAGCCCGGTGAGCGGTGGGCCGGGCGCGCCTGCGGTCAGCCTGGCGGCGACCTCGCTGGCGAGCTGTGCGACCAGGTCGACGGCACGCTGTCCCATCGCAAACACACCTGTCGCGATCGTCTGTGTGTAGGCGGGTCGCGCGGCGAAGTAGCGCATCATCCCCTCCAGCGAACGGCGCACCGCAGTGGGCCATTCAGAGGAGGTGAGGCCAGGATCGGAAACGGTCTTGCGCACGTCTTCGCTGAGCTGCTCGATCGCCGCCAGGAAACATTCCTCCATGTCGTCGAACATGTCGAAGAAGGTGTCGATCGAGACGCCTGCCTCGTCGGCGATTCGCATCGGCGTCAGGTTTCCATAGCCTTCCAGCGATGCCAGCTCCAAGGCGCTGCGCAGGACGCGCGCACGTTCGTCCTCACAGGCGATGTAGGTCTCGCTGGGTACCGCACGCAGGCGCACCCCGAGCGGGCTCGGCTCGACTGTTCTGAAGACGAGCGTCCAGCTCAGCATGTCCTCCACCAACGCAGGCATCTCGTCGGTCCGCTGCTCGAGCAGACGCACGAAGGTGGCGCGACGCAGGCCGCCGACGATGGCTCTGGCCACGGGCTCGGGCAGCGGCGCCGCATTTGGTGCATGCGCGAAGCTGGCCGCGAGTCGCTGCTCGAAGATGCGCATCGTCTCTGTCAACCGCTCCCAACCGGCCGGCCCAGCCGAGGGAGCGTCGACGAGCATCAGACGCGCGCCCTTGGGATTGCCGGCGACGACCTCGGCGAACCTGCGCAGCGCTGCCTCCATGCGCTGCTCGAGCGTGCCTTCGGTGGAACGATAGCCGGCGGCGATGTGTACCAACGCCTGGCTTGCGATCAGGTCGAGTGTCGCCAGGAAGCACTCTTCCTTGTTGGCAAACTGCTCGTAGAAGGCGCGCCTGGAGACACCGGCAAGCAGCACGATCTGCTTGACGCTCGTGCGCCCATAGCCGCTGGCTGCAACCGCCTCGATCATCGCTCCGTACATGCGCCGGCGTTGATTCTTGGCGACCTCCAGCGGCTTCATCTGGTGGGGCCCCCTGGGCAGTCGCTCGTACAGTGGCGCCATCCCGCCGAAGTTCTTCCCACCCTCCTCCGTCAACGTGTTCTATCTCCTCGAATGCTTATAGCCCCTCGACTATCAAGGAGTCTTGGAAACAATATCATTCCATGTCAGAGATTTATTGTCTACTATCCGGCAGCATCTCTCTTAGAGGAATCTCATGTACTTGAGGCCATACGACAAGTCCCATCGCTAGTGCAGCAGCGCCCTCAGCACCAGGATCCCGATGCCCATGCTCGCCCCGACGAGCACCTCCAGCGCCAGCTCCAGAGGCCGCGCTTTGGAGCGAATGCCCGCCGCCAGCTCGAACGCGATCAGGCTCGCGACGATGCTCCAGACGGCCGCGGTCACGCCGGTGATCTGGCTGGCGCCCGTGGCCCAGGCAACAAGTAGGACCAGCAGCGGCACACTCGCGCCCTTGGCGATCGCCCAGTCGCGGCTGAACGTCCGCCACAGCTCCGCCCAGCTGAAGCTCTCGTGCTCGTCAAGGCGCAGTCCGAGCACGTCGGAGTAGGAGTGGGCGAACCAGTAGAGCACCACGGCGAGCGCCGCCGAGCCGATCGTCTCGGGGTAGGTGTCGCGCAGGCCGCTCTCGGCGGCAAGCAGCGCGCCGAGCGTGATCAATCCATAGACGGCGCCTGCCGGATTGCGCTCCGGCACGATCCAGGCGGCCACACGCTCGGCCACGCTTTGGTTCGCGTGTGTGTCGGTTGAGCGGTCGGATATCACGCTTGGCGCCAGCTTAGGGTGTACACCCAGACACTGCCTGCTGACGCCAACCGCCGGGCAATCCGCGATCATTCAGGCCAGCGTTGAGCACTGTCACGACCTCGCCCATGCCACCGCCTGCGCCCGATGGTGCTCCTCTGGGGTCGCTTCCGCCTGAGCCGCCGCGCCGTGGCTGGTGGCTGGCCAGACGCTTCCTGGCAGCCACGATATGCATCGTCGCGCTCGCCGGCGCGGCGACCTACGTGGTGATCCGCAACGAGGTGAGCAAGGTCGTAAGCGCGCTCGGGCAGAACAAGCCGGTGAAGGTCGCCTCCAAAGTGCTGATCCCCACCGGCACGGGCGAACCCGAGACGCTGCTGCTGGTCGGCAACGACGAACGCAAGGCCCCCAAGGGCAACCCGTCGGGAGCGGTGCTGCCGCACTCCAACGAGATGCTGCTGGTGCGCGTCGATCCGAGCAGGCCCACGATCTCGATGCTCTCGATACCGCGTGAGCTTCGCGTCAGCTTCACTGCGCCAACCGGCGAAGTGATCACCAACCGCATCAACTCCGCCTACACCTATGGCTACGAGGACGGTGGCGGCACCTCAGGCGGCGTCAAGCTGATGCTCGAAACGATCAAAAACCTGCTCGGCATCACCGTAAACCACGTGTTCGTCACCGATTTCAAACGTTTCGAACACGCGGTAGACGAAATGGGCTGCGTATACATGACAGTGGACAAGCGCTACTACCACAGCAACAGCGAACCTGGCGCCGAACAGTACTTCGAAATCAACCTGAAGCCGGGCTATCAGCGCCTGTGCGGTCAGCAGGCGCTCGAATTCGTCGCCAACCGTCACGAAAGCACCTCGCTGATTCGCGACGCTCGTGACCAGCGTTTCCTGCTGGATGCCAAGGCGCAGTATGGCCCCGGGCTCTTTGAAAACCGCGAAAAGTTCGAGGAGGTCCTCGGCAAGGCCGTGCAAACCGATCTGCACGGCGAAGAACAGGTGCTCGACCTACTGGAGCTCTTGGCGGAATCGGCCGGCAAGCCGGTACGTCAGGTGCCCTTCCACGTCAACCTGCTTCCCGCATACGACACCGCCACGCCACAACAGCTGCAAGAAGCTGCGCACTCATTCATGGCGGGCACGGCGGCGATTCCCAAGCACAAGCTCAACAGCGCGGTGCGCTCGGTCAAGAGCTCTCATCATCGCTCCGCTGCATCCACGTTGTCGCTCACGCCCACGCCGAGCTCGACGACAGACCAGGCCTTGGTCGCGGCTCCGCGCCTGCCATTCCCCTTGGAGGCGCCCCAGTACCAGAAGACCACCGCCGAATCGGCCCCAGACGAACTGCTGCTCTACGGCATCCAGAGCCCCAACGGTCGCCGTCGCTACCCCTCGTATGTGATCGTCGTCGACGACGGCGAACTGGGCCAGTACTACGACATTCAGGGCACCACTTGGACCGGCTTGCCGCTGTTGAGCGATCCGAGTCAGAGCGTTCGCATCGGCTCGCGCACGTACAGCCTCTTCTACGACGGCGAACACATCAAGACGGTTGCTTGGCGCGAAGGCCGCGGCATCTATTGGATCGAAAACACCCTGACCTACAGTCTCTCGCCCGAAACGATGGTCGCGATCGCCCGTACGACGCGGCCGGTCGGCAGCTCGAGCGCAAGGGTGCCGGCGGTGAGCGCGGCCCCACGCCGCCTGGGCGTGGCCTTGCCTACACCGAGTGCCGCCGGTACGAGCAGCAGGGACAAGATCGAAGCCGCGATCGCCCTGCTCAGCCTCGTGATCGTGGTGCTGCTGGGACTGCGCCTGCTCTACCGCCAACGTGAGCTGAAAATCCTGCGTGCGCAGGTTGCCGAGGCGATGGCGCTCGAAGCTCGCAGGGCCACGCGGCTGCGCGCCCGTGTCGGCGTGAGCAGAGGACCTTCGGTCGAGGGAGGCGCCGAGCAGCAGCAGCCGCTCGCCGTCAGCAACGAGCCGGTCGACGTCAACGACTGAGCAGGCACGAAGCGCAAGCCGACGCGGGACTCGAACCCAGGACCCACTCCTTACCATGAGAGGCCCGCCGGGACGCCCTATTGCTAGGTAGAGCGCCATTTTTGACTCCTGTGCTGGTGATTCGCTGCCCTTGCCTTGCGGACAAGAGAGGGCAACCGTGGACAAAAATGGTATCGAACTGCGGGCGAAGTTGCGGTAAAAGCGAGAGCCGACGAAGGGACTCGAACCCTTGACCCCCGCCTTACCATGGCGGTGCTCTACCAGCTGAGCTACGTCGGCGCTGACGGCGAATCGTAGCCGTTCTCGGGCTTCACGAGCTGCCCGTACCTGCGGTTGGCCACACAGCTCGGCAACCGTTTGAGCATGCCGCCTGCCACGTCTGCCCCGAAGTGCGGGGGAATGGTCCTGCCACATTAGCGACCTCGCCGTGCCTATAGGCTGGCCCGGATTATAAGCGTCTGGTCCAGCAGCCACCGGTTCTGAACCGGCCGGGGCGAACGGTTCAGGTCGGCTTTTTATGCGGTTTTCGAGGCTCCTGCGGTCTCTTTGCGGTCCCAAATCAAGGGCCGCTAGGGCACTGGGACCAGTGCCTCGCCCCCGACGGGATCTGGCCCAGGACCCCAACAGCAGGTCAGTTCGCACCTTCAAAGTAGCTGATACAGCCGCCCGCCACAGACTCAAAACACGTGCCGCAACCGCAATTTCGAGGCCAACATGCGTACTCTTCGGCCTGCAGCAGGGAAAGGCAGTTATTCGAATGATAGGATACAATCAATAGCTTGATATTGTTCTTTATCATCTATAAGTAGGTAGGGTGCTTGCCCTTATGTCTATCCAACGCCTAAGTCTTTCGAGGCGACTCGCCCTTCTCGCGTTCACACGTGCGGGCGTCGCCCCGACGGCCTTGAACATGCGCGACCGCGCGCGTTACATATTTGACAACGAAACCCGTGGGCACAACCAGCGCTTTATTGCACCCGACGGCCTTCCGTTGCCACCCCCGCGCCTCGTGTACCGCGTCGTCGGCCACTTCGACTACGAGCTGTTCTACTACGGGGGGGTGACTCTGTTTGACCTGATCCGTGACATGCTGGAACACGGAGGCGTTGAGCTGGATAGTCTCCACGCTGTGCTCGACTGGGGGTGTGGCTGTGGGCGTGTGATACGCCAGTGGGGCCAGGTCGAGAACATGCAGATCTACGGGAGTGACTACAACCCTGAGCTGATTGCCTGGGGACGTCTAGCTCTTCCGTTCGCACGGCTCTCCACCAATGGACTCGCTCCTCCACTCCCATTCCCCGATGACTCGTTCGACTTCCTGTACGGAATCTCAGTGCTCACACATCTGGATGAGCCACTGCAGAGACCATGGATCGACGAGCTGCGTCGGGTGGTAAAGCCAGGGGGGTACATTCTGGTATCGGTGAAAATCAGCAGTCACGGCTTGTCCGCCGACGAGCATGCTCGCTATGACGCAGGGCAGCTCGTCGTGGTCGATAAGGAGTTTCAGGGCCGGAACTACTGTGCGGCTGTGCACCCGGATGCCTATGTCCGTGACGTACTCACTCGCGGATTTGAACCTATCGCCTCATTACCGCTCGCTACTCCCACCTTCGACCACGGTCAGGATGCGTACCTTTTCCGAGTACCGACAACCTGAATCGACTATTGCGTGCCGATGTTATTCCGGCACTTCGGCCTTCGCGGATGCGCCCCTGGTCCCACAGAGCCTGGCAGGCGCGGCCTATGGGGCGATGAGCGTGGCGCCGGGGATGTGGGTGGCTACGAGGCGAGGGTCGCGTGTGAGTAGCGGGCGACCGGTCACGGCGGCGTGAGCGCCGATCAGGAAATCCGGCAGGACGGCCTCACGAGTTCCACTTGCGCGCCGGTAGGCGGCGTGGGCGTGGCCGGCGAGGAATGAGGCGGCAAGCGGGATCTCCTCAACGAGCGCCATTGATGGAAGAGAAGTATGTAGTTCCTCGACAAGGGGGAACCGCGGAGCGATCTCGGCAAGGACTACGGCGTTGAGGACGAGCGCTCCTCGTTGAGCGGCGCTTGTGAGCTGCTCTTGCGACCAGGCAAGCCAGTGAACGCGCGGACGGTGCTAGTTGCCAATCGCGGTGCGCTGGCGGGCGATCCCGCGATCGAGGCGATTATCTCCGGGGAGCTGGCAGAGCTGCGCCGGCGGATGCTCGACGCCGGCGGGCTCCAGGGTCGTGAGCGGGTACGCGCTTCGATCGCCCTTTCGGGCTGGCTTGCGTTCGTGCGCGCGGTCTGCGTCGAATGGCTTGCCGACCCCGACCAGACCCTTACGCGTGAGGACGTGCGCGAGATGTGCCTGAGCGCGCTGCTCAGTGCGCTCGGCGAGGCGGCCCAGATCACGACCCCGGAATTGGACTGAACACGATGAGCCAACCATCGACATCGATTTCAACACCGACACTGGAGCGACAAGATGAGCCAACAAATGACACCGCTCGCAACGAACGAGACCGCCTCGGCCGCAACGACGCGCCCCCCGTCCTCGACCGGTAGCCCGGAGGAGCGCTATGTCGCTCGCTGGCGCGAGGGATGGTCCTACGGCGCCAGTCGGCGGTGTCTAGACGAACACGCGACGACGATCTTCGACGAGCACACCCTCTACATCCAACCGTTGTTTGATGCCGTCACCGGCGAGCGGGGTATGCGAGAACTTTTCGAGGGCATCTTCGCGCTGATTCCCGACCTGCGCGCCGAGCTCGATCATTGGGCAGTCAATGAGAATGTCGCGCTGATCGAGTTCACGCTCACGGGAACGATCGGTGGCAAGCCGATTCATGTGCGAGGCGTCGACCGCATGAAGCTCGACGGCGACAAGCTGGTGCTGCGCGAGACCTATTTCGACCCGCTGCCGCTGCTGATCGCGCTGTTGACCCGGCCACGAGCCTGGCCACGAGCACTGCGCAACATGCGCGTGCACCCGCTGCCTCGTCTGCGTCCCAGCCGGACCCCACGGGCTTCACGAGCGTCAAACTGGAAGGTAAGGGAGCAAGCATGAGCCAAGCTCTTACCGGTCGGCGAGCTTGCTTGGGTCGGTCGGGCGAACGTGTGTTCGCAAATACCGTCCGGGTTGCTGAGTAGCTTTTCGACGTCTACGAAAGGGCGGGCTCGGCGGTCGGTAGGTGGTGGCGGTCGGGCCTCGGCGTAAAGGAGGGCCGTACGAATGAGCGGACGCGGCAGCTGCGTCATGGCAGAGCAGGAGCGGCAGGCAGAGGGCGCGATCCTCGCTTTGCTGTTGAACTTCGAAGCGGGCAGTCTGTGGTCGGTCGAGGAGCTCAACCGTCAGTTGAGCTCCTCGCGTCTGGAGGTGATCGACGGGCTGGCGAGCCTACAGGCGGCAGGCTTGATTCACCGAATCGGCGATTACGTATTCGCGACGCGAGCGGCCTCCACGTTCGACCGACTCGAGCTTTGAGGCTCGAGGAAGAAGCTCAGTTGATTCCCTCGAGCAGTTCGGCGGGGGAGGACAGCTCTAGGCCGCGGGCAAGGATCACGATCGTCTCGAGTCGCGGCGAGCGCTTGCAGCGCTCCAGCAGGCTGATCTCGGTTCGATGCAGGTCGCACACGTCGGCAAGCGCCTCCTGGGAGAGCCCGACGCGCCTGCGATGGCGGCGTAGGTTGGCGGCGAACTGTTCGCGGACGGACTCCATAGACGACACTGTCGCTGGCCGCAGACGGAAGGTCTACAGACGAAAGTCGGCGCGCGCTCTCCAGTCCCGCACTGCGGGTTTGAGCGATGGGTTCAACCTGGAGCGTCCTCTGGCGAGGTTTGCACGCCCCGCGACCGTCACGCGGTCGCGGCGGCATGCACCTCATGAGAGGAGTCCACCGTCGTCACCGGGATGCCCATGCCGGAAACCTTGCTCGCCAAATCGAGCCTCAGCCAACGCGCCAGCCGTGGGCTGGGGGTGGAAATGATGATCTCGTCGAAACCATGCAGGTTGATCGCATCTTCTATGGCTGCAACGGGGTCAGGGTCGCCGACCAGGCCTTCGACTTCCACCCCTGCCGCCGCACTCAGTGCGGGAAGATTTCGGTCGAGTGCGCTCCGTGCCTCACCGCTGCCTTGGTCACTTGGATCGACCACCTTGTGCAGTCCGTGGGTGCTGTTGGGCACGAGCAGCGCGAACGAGCAGGGACCGCGTCGGGCACGCTCGGAGACGGCATCGAGCAATGGCTGTGTGACGGACGTCTTGTGCTCGACGACGAGCACCTTTGGTTGAGTGGCTTGGCTGGAGGACTCCATGGCTGGGAACTCCCTTCCGATGGCTGCGCTTTGCGATGGCGAGACGGATTGGTCTCCTAACACTTGGTTACCCTTCCCGCGATGCGCGTGCACCTATCCGAGGATCAGATCGAAGTTCGGCTGACGAAGGCCGAGAAGGCCCTCGGACTGCTGCGCAACATCAAGGTCGCCCGCTCGGACATCAGCGACGTGCAAGTCCTCGACGACCCGCTGCGCGAAGTCATGAGCTCAGGCCTGAAGGTCGGCCTGCGCTTGCCGTGGCTGTACTACGTGTGTCGCTCGATCCGGCTCGATCAGGCCTGGGCGGTGCGTCGCGGCGTCCCCGCGCTGTCGTTCGCCGTACACAACCAGGGCGCCCTGGAGCGCGTCACGGTCAGCACCCATGAGGCGCGCGAGCTTGCACGGCGTCTGGGGGACGGGTCAGACGAAGTGGTGGGGGCAGGATTCGAACCTGCGTAGGCAGAGCCAATCGGTTTACAGCCGATCTCCTTTAACCACTCGGACACCCCACCAGGTGCCCCGGCGATGAGCCGCGCGGGCGAGAGGCTGATTGTAGTGGCTGGCGGCGCGGCGAGGTTGATCGGAGTATCGCTCCCGCCGCGAGAACCGACTCTCCTCAACTGGCCTCGCGCAACTCCTGGGCCTCTGGTAAAGCCTGCAGCTTCTTCAGCGTGCGGCTCTCTATCTGGCGGACTCGCTCGCGTGTGATGTTGAAGGCTCTGCCGACCTCGTCGAGTGTGCGCACGCGGTCGCCGGCGATGCCGTAGCGCATTTCCAGCACCTCGCGCTCGCGGCGAGGGAGGGAGGCGAGCACGCGCCCCACACTCTGGCGGCGCAGCTCCTCCGCGGCGAGATCGAACGGTGAGGCCGCCGTCGCGTCCTCGACGAAGTCCGCCAGCGCCGAGTCTTCCTCGTCGCCGATCGGCTTCTCCAGGGACACCGGTTGTTGAGCCATGCGCAGCACCTCGCGCACCTCGCCCGTGGAGCACTCGAGCTCGGCCGCGATCTCCGTCGCGGACGGATCGCGACCGAGTCGCTGGATCAGCGCGCGCTCGGCGTAGACGACGTTGTTCAACCGTTCGGTCATGTGCACGGGAATACGGATCGTGCGACCCTTGTCGGCAATCGAGCGCGTGACTGCCTGGCGAATCCACCAAGTGGCGTAGGTCGAGAACTTATAGCCGCGTCGGTAATCGAACTTCTCAACGGCCCGGATCAGGCCAAGCGAGCCCTCCTGGATCAAGTCGAGGAAGGTCATGCCTCGCCCGACATAGCCCTTGGCGATCGACACCACAAGTCGCAGATTGGCCTCGATCATCTGCTGCTTGGCCGCCACCTCGCCGCGCTCGATGCGCTTGGCAAGGCACACCTCTTCCTCGGCGCTCAGCAGCGGCACGCGCCCGATCGCGTGCAAATACAAACGCAGAGAATCAAGGCTCGGATCGACAGTCAGGTCGATCTCGGCCTCGCGCAGCTCGTCCAAGCGCGAGGCGACAAACCCCCGTTCGTCGCCCTCGTCGAGCTCGGTGCGAACCTCTTCCAACTCGACCACGGAAGTATCCGTGGCCATCAGCAATCCCTCAGTGTTCTGGCTCATAGCCGGACCCCCCAGGATCCATGTGGCTCCCCGCCGGAGCATCCTTTGCTCCGACCTCCCCGTCTTTGACTACCGGCCTCCTTGCGAATGCGCCCTGCGGTGTTGGCGTTCGCGCCTCAAACGTTTCGCCCGAACCACAACCCGATCATATCTCCCTGTCGATTCGAAACTACGCTCGGATTGATACCAGATATAGGGGTCGAGGGGCGCCGATTGTCGCGGCAAGTACAGGCAAGTCGGTCATGGCAACCGCCAGGAGGTTTGGAACTTATTGGCGGCGGCCACGGGCAGAACTGTTCGGACATGGCACCGTTGCGCCCGAACTCGCGCCCACACCGTCGCTGAAACTGAGGCGCACAGCAAAGGGAAAGCCGCCGCGCGGGCAGTTCCTGGGCAGCAGGATGCCGCGTGGACGGAAGTCGACGATCCTACCGTCGATGTCTTCGTGATAGACGATGCCGGCAGGCCCGATCGTCGTTTGCAGGCCGAGCAGGGCCACGTCGGGTCCTTCGGGCACACTCGGCACGAGTGGCAGCTTCGTTTCGATCAGCCCACCGAAACGAGGTCCGCCCGGCAACACGAGCGCGCTGAAGACGATTTCGGCGATCACGGGATATTCGCCGACGGTCACGAACAACAGCTGCGGATCGCCACCTTGCACAGGCCCCGAGAAGAGCGTGACGCCGGTGTGCTCGATCACGAAGCGCGAGCCGAAGGGCACGGCCGTGGTCGCGCTGCCGTGACCCATCAGGGAGTTGGGGGGACAGGCGGCTCGTCCGAGCTGTTCGAGTTGCGCTGGTAGGCAGTTCTGCAGTCCCAGTTCACTCGTTGCTATGCCCAGCCCTGGGGGCAGAAAGAATTGGATCGCGGTTGCGGCGAGCGGCGCTTCGCCGCTCGGATAGGCGACGTGGAAGCCGATCCGGATCGTGGTGCCCTTGCCGAGGCGCTCGGGCGAGAAGGAGGCGGCGAGCTTGACCGACGGCGCCGCCGTCGCGGCCGGTGCGAGGGTTGCGACAAGAACCCACGCCAATGCGCACGTGGGCGCGAGAGATGCAAAGAACCTCTGACGAAGCGCTCTCCGCGCAGGCAGGTTACGAGGTGCTGTGGCGATCAAGCGAGGCTCATCCCGAGGGCTCCTTGAGCGAGCTCGCACACCGCGACCCGATCAATAGCTCAGTGTGCCGACGGTTTGGACCGTGAGCGAACTGGTGCGGCGGTCGATCACCCCGTAGAGCTTGCCGCTGCCGTGGGCACGTGCATAGCTGCCCGTGCCGTGGCTCACCGAAAGCGAGCCGCCGAAGCTGGCATATCTGCCAGAGGAGTGCAGAGCTGCGCGCCCGTTGCCGTAGATCGTCCCGTATTTGGTTTGGATCGTGAAGGAGGCGATCACCGTGGAGCCGACGAGCAGGCGGACCTTCGCCAGTCCGGGCAGCGTGCCGCCGGCGGCGCCTTCCTCGAGCAGCACCGAGCCGAACGCTTTGAGCAGGTGCAGGTGGCCTGTGTCGTTGACGCTCAGGGCCCGTGCGTTCTGGCCTGAGAAGCGGGCGACTGCCGTGAATGTGGCGGCCGCGACGCTCGTGCTCAGGGCGGTGGTTGCGGCCACGGCGAGTGCGCTCAGAGCAGCCGCCAGTCGAAGTGAGCGCGTCTTTTTGCCGATCATCGTGCGACCCCTTGCCCCTCGCCCGAATGCGATGACCCGGGACAACGACCCCAGGATTGTGTAGAGAACGATACCGCGTGTCGGCGAGACAGTGCCAGTTAGAAGACAATAGTATCCCCCCTTGCCAATGACCGCCAATTGGGGTATGGTTTTCGGAAGATCGTCGAAGTCGGGGAGTCAAGGCGGCGTATGGTCGGAGTGGCGGAGGGCAAGGCAGGGACTGCCAAATGGATACGGGGACGTTCCGCACACTTGCGCGGAGCACTGCTCGGTTTGGTGTTGGAGCGTCCCAGTCATGGTGGCGAGCTGGCCAATCGCCTTGCCATGCGCCTTGGAGAGACGTGGCGGATCGACTCCAACGACGTCTATCGACTGCTGCAGAATCTGCTGGACGAGGGCCTGATCGAAGTTCGCGAAGAGCCCAGGCGCGACAAACGCTTGGGCACGCGCATCGTCTACCACCCAACCGAGCTGACTTCGGCGGCGCTCACGCGCTGGATCGAGACGCTCTTGCCGCGCGAGACGTTTCGCCTCGGTCTGCACGCCAAGCTCGCGGTGGCGCGCGAGCAGGACGTTCCCGGTCTGCGCTTGGCTCTAGCGCAGCACCGCCGGGAATGCCTGACGCTCGCGACGATGATGTGCCCCGGGGACGGCGAGCCAGGTTCGTGGGGCGCCCTGTTCATGGACTGCACCCGCGACGGTATCCATCAGATGCTGCAAACCGAGCTCGACTGGGTCAATCGCACGCTGAGGCGGATCGATGAGTACGCGGACAGGGTGGCATAGGACGGCGATTGTGCGGCCGAGTGCTTATTGGTTGGCGGCAGTGCGACGATGCGCGCTTAGGATGGAGCGGTATGGGTCCAGGCAGCCTTAGCGGCAGGCGCGTGCACGCGCCGTTGCTGTCGTTTGCGAACGTCGGTAAGCACCGCTGTGAAGGTGAGCGCAAGACCGTCGTGCTGGAGAGTGTCTCTTTCGAGTTGCAGGCGGGCAGCGCGTTGGGTATCTACGGTCAGCGGCGCTCGGGCAAGTCGACGCTGCTGCGCCTGGCGGTCGGGCTCGAGCTGCCCGACGGGGGCAGCGTGCGCTTCGAGGGTCGCGGGCTCGAGAGCATGTCCGGCGGTGAGCGGGCACGTTTGCTGCGCGGCCCGATCGCGCTACTCACAGCGGACGGTTGGCTCCCCAGCCCGGGGGAGACTGTCATGGACCACGTCGCCATGTCCGCGGGGAGCGCAGGTTTGTCGTTGCGGGAGGCACGTCGTCGCGCGCTGGCCGCGCTCGACTGTGTAGGAGTCGCGGGCGCGAGCGCCGAGGAGATGACGGTCTCGCTGGCGCCCGATACGCGCGCGCGGGTGATGCTGGCCCGTGCGCTGGTGCGCGAACCGCGCCTGCTTGCGGTCGACGAGCCAGCCCCGCTACCGGCTCTGCTGGAGCGCGAGCGCTTCTGCGCGCTGCTGCGCGAGGTCGCCAGAGAGCGCTCGATCGCGCTGCTTGTGGCCTCCGAGGAGTTGAGTGCCCTGCAAGGCATTGCGTCTCTTGCGTCGCTGTCCGCAGGGGAATTGTGCTCGACCGAAGATCAAGGAACCGTGGTGGAGTTTCCACGCCGGCGAGCGGGGGCGGTGGAGGGCCAGTGAGGGCTCAGGGGTCGAGAGCCGTATGCGTCGGGGCGTTAGAGAACTCGTGAGCGTTGCCGCGATCGAGGCCTGGTGAGCGCCGGCGCGCTGGAGCTGCGCGAGCTGGTCAAGCACTACTCGGGTGGCGGGGAGACGGTGCGCGCCGTCGACGGCGTGAGCCTGTGCGTAGAGCCGGGCGAGTTGGCGGCGCTATATGGCCCGAGCGGCTCGGGCAAGTCCACGCTGCTGATGCTGATCGCCGCGCTGCTCAGACCTGACAGCGGCAGCATCATGTTCGGCGGACGTGACATCGCCTCTCTGTCTGCGAGAGGAGCGGCCGAGTACCGCCGCCACGAGGTGGGCCTCGTCTCACAAGAGTTCCATCTGATCCCGGGCGCCACGGCGCTGGACAACGCGCTGATCAAGCTGCCGGTGCTCGGTTTCAGCTTGAAGGAAGCAAGGCTGCGCACGCTCCCATGGCTCGAGAGGGTGGGATTGGCGGGGCGTGCCGAGCACACCCCCGAGCGTTTGTCCATGGGCGAGCGCCAACGGGTCACGATCGCGCGCGCCTTGGCGGCGGAACCGAGACTGCTGCTGGCGGATGAGCCAACAGGCAACCTGGACTCTGCTCGCACGAACGAAATCCTCAAAATGCTGCGCGAGATCTGCCGCGAGCGCGGACTGCCGGGACTGCTCGTAACGCACGACTCCGACGCTGTCGCGTTTGTTGACCGGGTACACACGTTGCGCGACGGGCGTCTACACGAGGGCCAACCTGACCCCAGGGTGCGACCGGTACGCGTGGGAGTAGACGAGCGACGAGCGGTCGAAGGGCCGGCGATACGTGCGCGAGTGGGCGAGGCGTAACGATGGCTGCGCGGTCAGGAAGACGCGGGGGATGAGCCGGCGATGAATCCGCGAATCCTCGGCGTGCGCCTGGACATGCTGCTGTACCTGTACCGCCGGCGCCTGCGCGCGCACCCGGTGGCGGAGCTGCTTGCGGGCGGGGGAGTGGCGATCGGTGTGGCACTCGTGTTCGGTGTGCTGCTGGCCAATGCCAGTCTGACGAGCTCGGCCGGCCGCCTGATCCACGGTTTGACCGGCTCCGCACGCTACGAGCTGGTCGCGCGCTCCTCGCAGGGCTTCAACGAAAGCTTGGTGGCGAAGGTCGGCGAAATGGAAGGCGTGCAGGTGGCGGCGCCGGTGCTGCGCGAGAACGTCACGCTCAGCGCCGGGCACGATCAGCAGGCGGTGCAGCTGATCGGCGTCACCCCGAGCATCGAAGCGCTGGGTGGCGTGGCCACGCAGGAGCTGGGCGCCGCGACGGTGCTGCTCAAGGGCGGCCTGGGATTGCCGAGCGGCGTGGCGAGCGCGCTCGGCGCCAAGCCTGGCCAGACGCTGCGACTGGCAAGCGCCGGAGCAGTGCACGAAGCGCGCATGCGGACACTGCTCGGTGGCTCGGTCGCCGGCGCGGCGGCCAGCCCAGTGGCGGTGGCGGTGCTGGCGGTCGCACAGGCCCTTGCCGGCGAGCGCGGGCAGGTGAGCGGGATCTTGATTCGCCCAACCGCCGGCGCGGACCGGACGGTGTCCAGCGAGCTTGCTCGGCTGGCCGCATCCGAACACCTCGATCTGCGTCCGGCCGACGACGAACTGCGCCTACTCGACGTCGCCACAGGACCCAACCGCCAGTCCACCTCGCTGTTCACGGCGATCGCGGTGATGATCGGCTTCCTGCTGGCGCTCAACGCGATGCTGCTGACCGTCCCAGAGCGACGCCGCTTCATCGCCGAGCTGCGCATGCAGGGCTATGGTGCGGGCCAGATCGTGTTGTTGATGGGGATGCAGGCGCTTGCGCTGGGACTGGTCGCCTCGCTCGTGGGGATCGCGCTCGGCTATGAGCTATCGCACCTGTTCTTCCAGCAGGTCCCGGGCTTCCTGACGGCGGCGTTCCCGATCGGGGCAGAAGAGGTAGTGCACGCGGCCACGGTCGCAGCGGCGGTGGCTTGCGGCGTGCTCGCCACCGCCTTGGCCTCGCTCTCGCCGCTTTTGGACCTGCGCGCAGGCCGGCCGGTAGACGTTGGTTTGCACCAGACAGGCGCGCACAGCGAGGTGGTGGGTGAGCGTACGATCGCCGTGCTCGGCGTCGGGGGCGTGTGCCTGATTGTGGTGGCGAGTGCCCTGGCGCTGCTGGCCCCCTCGCTGACGATCGCGGCGGGCGTGGCGCTGGCGCTGGCGGCTGTATGCATGATCCCAGCGATGTTCTGGCTGTTGGCGGCTTGGCTGCCGCGCGCGGGCGAGCGGGTTCACAGCAGCGCCCTGATCGTGGCGATGTGCGAGCTGCGCGCGACGACGACGCGCTCGGTCGCGCTCGCGGGGATCGTGTGCCTGGCGGTCTACGGCGGCATCGCGATCGGCGGCGCGCGGCGCGATTTGCTGGCCGGCATCGAACGCGCCACCGACCAGTATTTTGCGACCGCGCAGGTATGGGTGACTTCAGGCAGGGACGTGTTCAACACGAACAGCTTTGCGCCGGGCGCGCCGGCGGCGGCGATTGCGCATGCGCCGGGTGTCGCCTCGGTGCGGGTCTACCGTGGGGGCCTGCTCGACGTGGGCGAGCGGCGGATGTGGGTGCGGGCCAAGCCGGCGAGTGACGAAACTTTGCTGGAATCGAGCCAGCTCGTACACGGCGAATACGCGAGCGCCACGCGCCTGATTCGCGCGGGCGGCTGGGCGGCGGTCTCGAGCGAATTCGCGAGCGAACGCCATCTGCATGTGGGCAGCTACTTCGCGCTGCCGACGCCGTCGGGCACGGCACATCTGGGTGTGGCGGCGATCACGACCAACTCGGGCTGGCCGGCGGGCGCGATTACGCTGACGGCGGCCGACTACGCGCGCCTGTGGCATACGAGCGACGCGGCAGCTTTGGAAGTGACTTTGAAGCCGGGTATGAGCCCGGCGGCGGGCAGGCGCGCGGTGCTGGCGGCGCTTGGTTCAGGCAGCGGTTTGCAGGCGCGTACCTCTGAAGAACGAGCAGCGCAGAGCGCGGCAAGCGCGCGCCAGGGTTTGCGTACGCTGGAAGAGATCTCGACGCTGTTGATCGTGGCGGCGGCGCTGTCGGTGGCGGCGGCACTTAGCGCCGCGATCTGGCAGCGCCGCCCGCGCCTGGCCGCACTGAAGATCCAGGGGTATGACGTCGCTCAGCTGTGGCGCGCGGTGCTCTTGGAGTGTGGCATCACGATCGGCGCAGGAGCGCTCGTGGGCGCGCTCGTCGGCATCGCCGGCCACGCGCTCGCGGGTCGCTTCCTGCAGTTGACGACGGGATTCCCTGCCCCCTTTTCGCTGGCCCCGGCGCAGGTGGTCCTGACGATCGTGCTGTTCGGTGCGATCTCGCTGGCGGTGATCGCGCTGCCGGGCATGCTCGCCGCGCGCGTTTCGGCGCGGGCTGTGCTGCAGGAATGAGCTTCCCGTCTACGACGGTGCGCTACTCGTCGAGAAGTCGTCGAAGTGGTGGATGGAGACGCTTGTCCGTGATCTCCGCTGAGCGGTGCGCAGTTTGGCGCGCACGTCCGGTAGCCCATCTCTAAATTGAAGTACCCAATTTTTGCCTTGCGGCGGTGCCTTGGTCGGGCAATCCTGTCGCCGGTGGCGCGATCCGCGTCGTCGAACGGGGAGGCCATGACGCAAGGCTCGTTGGGGGACATCCAGCGCACGCGGATTCTCGACGCGATGGTCGCGGTCATCTATGAGCGGGGCTTCGCCGGCGCGTCGGTCGGCGCTGTCTGCGCTCGCGCGAAAATATCGAGCCGCACGTTCTACGAGGCGTTCGACGGCCGCGAGCAGTGCTTCCTGGCCGTGCTCGACGAGGGATATCGCCAGATCGGCACGCTGGTCGCGGACGCGTTCGAGCGGGCCGAGCGCTGGCAGGACGGCATGCTCGACGCGCTCGCGGGGTTGCTGTCGCTGCTCGACGCCGAGCCTCGCCGGGCGCGCGTGTGGCTGGTCGAGTCGCTGTGCGCCGGAGTGTGGGCGCTCGAGTGTCGCGAGCGTCACCTGAAGGCCCTTGCGCGAACGATCGCCGTTCACTGCCCCGTGCCGGCCGAGCCGCCCGCGCCGCGGTTGGCGAGCGCCGGCATGGTGACCTCGGTCGCCGGGATCGTTCAGGCGCACCTGATAACGGCCGAGCCGCAGCCATTGATAACACTGCTCGGCCCGCTGATGGGTCTTGTCACCTCACAGTATCTCGATGCGCGGGCGGTGCACGGTGAGATCGATCGTGCCGAGAGGCTCGGGCAAACGATCCTGGCCCGGCGCGAAGCTGGACCGCCGAGCCGTGTTGCCTCCGAGCCTCCTGTCGAGATCCCCGCGGCGCTGCGCGACCCCAGGGCGCATCGCGTGCGCCGTTGTCTGCTCTACCTGGCCCAGCACCCGGGCGCAAGCAACCGTCAGATCGCCGACGCGATCGGCATTGCGCGCCACGACCAGGCCTCGACGCTGCTCGCGCGTCTGGCCGCCATGGGCCTGATCGACAAGCACCCAGGCGCACGGGGACACCCGAACGCGTGGACGCTGACGCAATACGGCGCGCGCGTGTCGCCGGCGTTAGCGTCAATGGTCGACGCCGAGTTGGAAGATCGCATCGCTCAGACTCAGCCCGTGCCCGTCCACTCTGGTCGACCCAGTGCCTAACAGGAGGGATTTGGTTCGACATATATACGTTGTTACACATCGAAAAGCACAGCTTTTCTGTGAAACATCTTGACCGGCGAAGTGCGTTTCCTTACGCTCGATCCAAATCACTGAGTACGACTGGGCCGGGCCATGAGCTTGGCAGGAGTACATCGAGGAGGATGGTGGCATGGTGGCTGAGGAGAGCGGGCATATGGGTGACTTGTTTGGAAGGAATCTCGGGGTCCGACGTCTGGTCGTCTCGGCGGCTGTATTTTTTGCGCTGGTCTTCGCGTCTCTCATTACCGTGCAGGCCGCGGGCGCCGTCACGCTGCCACCGAGCGCAAGTCCCGAAGGGTTCGCGTACGCAGCCTACGGCCAAGGTGTGGATGAGCATCCGCTGGGATACTCCCTTACTCCTTCCAGCAGCGAACCATATGCGACGTGCGGCGCAGTAGTTCCGGGCCATTTCCAGTGCATGGCTATCGCCGTGCCACTTAGAGTCGCGCGCAAGTTGCAGTCGCTTGGCCAGCTTTCTGAACAAGGAGTAGGTACAGTCAGTCCCACGCTTGAAGGCAGCGGGGTCGAAGGTGGCTTCTCCCCAAGCGACCTTCGTTCTGCGTACAAGATCTCTGAAACCGGCGGGTCGGGTCAGACCGTGGCGATCGTCGACGCCTACAACGATCCAAACGCCGAAGCGGACCTCAAAGCATACCGTTCGCACTACGGCCTCTCCGAATGCACGGCGGCGAACGGTTGCTTCAAAAAGCTAAACCAAAAAGACGAAGAAGCCAACTACCCGCCGGCGAACGAAGGCTGGGCAGAAGAGGAGTCTCTTGACATCGACATGGTGTCGGCGATATGCGCGGAATGCCATATCAGATTGGTCGAGGCGACCGATAACACGACCGGCAATCTGCTCGCGGCCGAGAGCACCGCTGCCACGCTGAGCGGTACCACCGAGGTGAGCAACAGTTGGGGTGGGCCGGAGTCCAGCGAAGACAAAAACTATAACACGTATTTCAACCATCCTGGGATCCCGATCACCGCGGGCGCCGGTGACAGCGGTTACGGAGCTGACTATCCGGCCGCGTCGGCGGACGTGATCGCTGTCGGAGGGACGACGCTCGAAAAGGCGACGAACTCCCGTGGATGGGAAGAGACGGTCTGGTCCGGAAGCGGGGGTGGTTGCTCCAAATACGAATCGAAGCCAGAAAAATTCTGGCAGTCGTTGCCGGGGGTCTGTGGCTCGTATCGCAACGACAACGATGTCGCGGCCGTGGCCAACCCCTACTCGCCCGTCTCGGTGTATGACAGCTATGAAAAACCCGGCTGGATCCTATTGGGCGGGACGAGCGTGGGCACGCCGATCATCGCGTCGGTCGAGGCTCACGCGAGCAGCACCGTGCGGTCCGAGGGAGCCGAAGCCTTCTATCGACACAAGCTCTTCGACGTGAGCGCTGGTCGCGACGGACAATGCGGTGAAACCAGACCTCTTGCCTGTCACGGGAAGTCGGGTTACGACAGTCCGACGGGATGGGGTACGCCAGACGGACCGCTCGAACTCAGCGTCGGGTCCGCGGTGACGACGGCGCCAGTAGAAGCCGAAGGACCAAGCGAAGCAACCTTGGTCGGTTACGTGTCCCCCGAAGGCCTAAGCACAAGCTACTACTTCGAATACGGACCGACAAGCGCGTATGGCACGACGACGACAACGGAAAAAACCACGTCTCAGGTGTGGCAGGCGGTAACGGCGAAGCTGACGGGCCTAGGACACGGGCAGACCTACCACTATCGACTTGTTGCGTCGAATAGCAAAGGCACGATCTACGGGGAAGACCATAAGTTCACAGGCCTGGAGTGGGTTCCTCAAAAAACCACTGAACCCTACCCGTTCAAAGAAGGAGAATTTACATCGAACGGCGAAAGCATCCTATGGGGAGTGTCGTGCAAGTCGACCACAGAATGCATGGCCGTCGGTGAAGCCTACGACTACAATCTCCAGAAAAATGAAGGAGAACCCCATGGTACGGGACCGATAGCGCAGAAGTGGAATGGCAAAGAATGGCTGTTGGAGTCGGTGCCTCTACCCAAAATCGAAAACGACACAGGGGGATTGAATGATGTATCGTGCACATCTGCCAACGTGTGCATCGCCGTCGGTCACACGAATGCGGGGATGCTTGCCGAGCGATGGGAAGGAACGAAATGGTCGGTTCAGGAAATCCTCAAAAGCGGAAGCACGGAAGCGGGAACACTAAAGGGCGTGTCTTGTTTTTCATCGACTGAATGCATTGCTGTTGGTGGAAACAATGTCAATGCCGGTGAACTCAAGGCTGAGAAGTGGAATGGTACCTCCTGGTCGAGTCTGACCCCAGTCGCGGCTCCCGAAGGCGCGTCAGACCCGCAACTCATCAAGATATCGTGTGCGAGTGCAAGTTCCTGTATCGCGATCGGGGACTATAGGATTGAAGAAGAATCCAAAATCTTTGTCAGACCACTCTCTGAGGAATGGAATGGGACTAAATGGTCGTTGCTTACGACAGCGACTCCCGCGGGAGCTGTGTCTACCATCCTTGAAGGGGTGTCGTGTTCCTCCACGACCGTATGCACGGCGGTGGGTTATTATCTGACCAGTTGGGGGACTTTGCGCCCACTGGCCGAGCGCTGGAACGGCGGCGAAAAAAAATGGTCTATCCAGAGCATTCAGCCCCCAGCGGGAGCTGAAATGAACGCGCTGCAGAGCGTATCGTGCCTATCGGCCAACGAATGCGTTGCGACGGGCGGTACACCGACGATCGTGCTGCGCTGGAACGGCGCTGAATGGTACTCACAACCGACGCTCAATCCGCTTTCCGAAGAAGATCTTGTAGAGGAACGCTTGGGATATGAGACCGAGGCAGAATCAGGGCAGCTTGTATCGGTTTCCTGCTCTCCTACGGCATGCGCCGCTGTTGGGCTGAACGACGCCGGTCGGATCGCGGGACCGGTCAACGAGTACAGGCAGCTGGCCGAGAATGAGCTCTATGGTCCCCCAGCCCTGCCGCTTGCCGAAACGAAGGCCCCAACCGGCGTGGGAAGCACCGGGAGCACGCTGGTCGGCGTGGTGAACCCCTATAGCCACGAAACCAAATATCAGTTTGAATACGGAACGACGACGTCCTACGGTACAGTCGCGCCGTCGGGTGGCGCCTCCGCCGGCTATGGCACCGAAAACGTCGAAGAGCACACCACGGTCATCGGGCTTCTGCCCTCGACGACATACCACTTCCGCATAGCCGCGTCGGACGTGGCCGGTACGAGTTATGGCGCGGACCACACCTTCACGACCTCGGGCCTGTTCAAGTTCTCGTTCGGCTCATCGGGCTCGGTGGGCGGCGATCTGAGCGATCCGATCGGAGTGACTACGGATCCCAACGGCAACGTCTGGGTCGCCGACACGGAAAACGACCGTGTGGCGGAGTTCAGGGCGGGCGGCGAATTCGTGCGCGTGGTCGGCAAGGAAGTCAACAAGACGAAGGTCGAATCAGGCGGGAGCGAAGCCGAAAAGAACCAGTGCACCGCAGCGTCGGGCAACGTCTGCCAGGCCGGGAAGGGCGGCACCGGCAATGGTGAAATAAACAAGCCGATGTATCTGGCGTTCATCCCGTCGACCGACAAGTTCTGGGTGACCGAGGGCGGCAACAACCGTGTCGAGGAGTTCAACGAAAAAGGCGAATATCTCGCCAAATTCGGCTCGAGTGGCACGGAAGAAAAATCGAGCGAGCTAAGCGAACCAACGGGTATCGCGATCCAGCCGTCGCATGGAGAAATATGGGTGTCCGACTCGCGCTACTATCGCGTAAAGGAGTTCACTTCGTCGGGAGAATTCATCCGCGAAGTGGGAAGCTTGGGCGAAGGCAACGGTCAGTTCAAGAAACCCGGGGGCATCGCGATCGACAAAAGCGGCGACGTGTGGGTTGCCGACGCGGGGCACAATCGTGTGCAGGAGCTTTCCTCAACCGGCGAATACCTCAGCAAGTTCGGCGAAGAAGGAGCCGGTGAAGGTCAGTTCAATGAACCCAACGCGATCGCGTTCAAGTCGTCGGGCAACATGCTGGTTGTCGACAGGCGAAACGATCGCGTTGAGGAGTTCACGTCATACGGTCAGTACCTCACCAAGTTCGGGGCCGCAGGCGAAGGCAACGGTCAATTCAAAGAACCGCGAGGAATCGTTATCGGTTCGGGTAATACCGAGTACGTGACAAATAGCTCTCTTTCCAACTCGTTTGTAGAGGAGTGGGAATGATGTGCGACTTGTGTCGCCAGCGTTAGCGCCGAGGCAGGCATCGGGACGGCCGGGTTGCAGCGTGCGGGGTAGGCCTGTACGGCGCGATCCGACTGAGCTGACTCGACGCATATGCGTGTTACACATCGAAAGCGTAACCATCGTGTGTGAAACATCTTGACTGACTCAAGGTCTGTCCTTAGGGTAGGGGCGCAGGTTGGGTTAACTACTCGAAAGGAAGTCAGCAGATGAGACATAGGTCGATCGTGCTACTCGCGCTAGCGTCGGTAATGGCCGTCGGTGCGTTCACGGCAGCCGGTGCGTCGGCGAGCCTGTCGTTCCATCCGAGCGCGGGATTCCCGGTCAAATTCTCGGGCTCCGGAGGCAAGGCCGAGTTTGAATCGGCGAAAAACGTAGACGTGGAATGTGTCGGTCAAAGCGTCACGGGCGAAATCACGAACCTCACGGTCGTGTCAAAAATGGTGGGGACGTTTGAAAAATGCACTACGGAAATTGGCTCCAAATGTGAAATCAAAACGGCGTCGCTGAAAGGCACACTGGGATACATCAACAAAAGCGCAGAACAAATTGGTCTGGACCTCGAAGGAGAAACCAAAGTGGGCTCCGAAGAACCGGTCTGGGGCGAAATCAAGTGCGGCGAATACAAAGCGGCCATAAAGGGGCATGTCATCGCGCGCATCACCGAACCCCCACTCAACAAACCAGCGTATAGGACGATGAAACTGGCGTTCTCCGAGACAAAAGGCGTTCAGGAACCCGGCGGCTTCGAAGGCGGCCCGTCGGGGCAGCAGTTGACCTGGAAGCCTGCGGCATTCCTCGAAGATTTGGGAATCATAGAGGCATTCCCCGGAATCATCACATTCTCCGGCCAAACGCTGGAAATAAAAAGCTAGTAGGACATCGAGACGACAGTACGCTTCAGGTCGTGAGGGGGTGGGGTCTTGGCGAACGCCGGGGGCCCCACCCCTTGTTGTATGGGGGGTCGCTTAGGGCCGTCTCTAAATTCAAGTACCCAAATTTTGTCTTGTCTCAGCGGCTTGGTCCTGCGAGGCTGCTATCGAGCGGGGGAATAGGCTCTCGCGGCCGCAGAGGGGAGCTTTTGTGATGGGCGCACGCAGGGTGGTCTCGGTCGTACTGATGGCGCAAGAAGACCACCGGGGGGAAGGGAGCAAGCGATGAGCACCCGTAAACCAATCGCGGCCGGACTGGCGGCGTTGTGCGCGCTGCTCGGCGCCCTGGCCTTTGCGAGCGCTCCCGCGTTCGCGCTCGAAAGCCACGTTTTCTCTAACGCCTTCGCCGGTGAAGGTGAACATGCGCTGTCGGATCCGCAAGGCGTCGCGATCCAGCAGAGCACCGGCGAAGTGTACGTGGTGGACGGTCGCAACGACCGCGTGGAGGTGTTCAGTGCCGCGGGTACATTTATTCGTGCGTTCGGGTCGCGGGGCAATGGCAACGGGCAGTTCAAGGAACCCACCCTGATAGCGATCGATAACAGCACTGGGCTTCCTGGCGATGTGTATGTGCTCGATACCAGTCGCAATCGCGTCCAGGTGTTTGATGCTAAAGGTGATTATTTGAGGCAGATATCTGGAGAGTACGTGCAACAGCTTATTGGAGTAAATGAAGCCATCACAGGTGTGGCGGTTGATTCCACCGGCAATCTCTGGCTCATCCAAGCTAGCGGAGGACTAGAGGAGTTCCCGCCTGGCGGTGTGGAGCCCGGTCGTTACCTCGGTACATTCGCCAACCAAAGCAGAGGAGGGGTGGGTCACCTGGCGCTTGATTCCAGCGGCCATCTCTACGCGCTGGAAAACTGCGGTTGCATCGCAAAGTCCGAATCTAGCATCGCCGAAGTAGCGGTGTTCGGCAGCCGAGGGTTGGCGCTGACAATCGACCCGGCAAGCCAGGATCTGTATGTCGACGACGGCAGCGCGGTGACGCACTTCCTTTCGCCCAACAGTGAAGGCACTCTGAATGACAGCTTCGGCCAAGGTGGCCCGAATGTGCTTCGTGCGGGCCTTGGTATCGCGGTCAACGGTGCTTCCGGTGACGTGTACGTCGCCGAAGACGCCGCCAACAGGGTCGACGTCTTCACGCCGGCGAAGATCGCGGAAGTGGGCATCGAACCGGCCAGTGGCGTCGTGCAGACAGAGGCCACGCTGCACGGGACGGTAAACCCGGACGGGCTATCAGTGAGCGGTTGCGAGTTCGAATGGGGTTCTAACCCCGAAACGCTGACGAGCACCGCGGACTGTTCGCCGACGCCACCCTATACCGGAAACGTTGCCCAGCCTGTGCAGGCGCAGTTGGACAATCTGACGGCGGCGACTACCTATTACTACCGCCTCGCGGCGACCGGCGCGGAAGGCGCCAGTTACAGCATCACGGGGTCGTTTACGACTTTGCCCGCTGTGCAAGGCCTGAGCACCGGGCCCGCCGAAGACATCACTGCCAGCGGCGCGAAGTTCACCGGTACACTCTCTCCGGACGGCACCGACGCACACTATTACTTCGAGTACAGTGCCATCGGCGCCACGCCCGAAGGGTCGTGCACCGAAGCGCTCGGGTGCTTCGAGAGCCCAGCGTTCCCTCCCGGCGTCGATGCGGGTAGCGGCGGCACCAACTGCCAGCCGCCCGGAGGCGCGGAATGCGCGCAGGTGGCTGCCGAAGGTGTGGTCGGCAACCTGGCTCCGAACACCGTCTACCACTACAGGCTCGTGGCTGTCGACACGTTTGGCGCCAGCTACGGCGCGGAAAGCCAACTGAAAACATTGGGGCCGCCCACGATCGACAGCTCCTCCGCGGAAGTCCCATCCGAAAGCAAGCTGGGACAGACTAGCGTCACTCTGCAGGCGCAGATCACGCCCGACGGGCGCGCAACCACTTACCACTTCGAATACGGCGAAACCAGCTCTTACGGGACGAGCGTACCCGCCACGCCGGGTGTGATCGGCGCCGGGGAAAGCCCGGAATCCGTGCCGCCGGGCGAAGTGAGTGGGCTGAGGGTCGACACGACATACCACTACCGAGTGGTCGCGACCAATGAATACGGCACCGTCACGGGCCCCGACCAGACGTTCACGACGCTCCTCGCGTCACTCGTCGAAGCCTCGGCGTCCAGCGTGACAGCGACCAGCGCTACTCTCGACGCGCAGATCAATCCTCTGGGCATCGATACCAGCTGCCGCTTCGAATACCTGACGGCCGAAAGCTATGACGCAAGCGGCTACCAAGCGGCTGCGACGCTGTCCTGCGCCGGAGATCTTGGGGAAGGCGAAACCCGAGTGCCGGCGAGCATTCATTTGCAGGGCCTGGCTTCCGACACTCTCTATCACTATCGCGTGATCGCGAAGAACGCGCTCGGCACGGTCGAAAGCCCCGACCAGACCTTCACCACGCAAGGTGCCGCAACGCAGTTCTCGCTGCCCGACGGGCGCGCGTGGGAAATGGTGACGCCGCCAGACAAGCAGGGCGCGGGCATATTTCCGCTGGGGGTGAGACCGTCGGGTGACGACATTCAAGCCGCCCAGGCTGGCAACGGCATCACGTTCGGCGCGAATGGGTCGTTCGTCGCCAATCCGGCAGGCAACCGCTCGATCGAAGTGAATCAGGTGATCTCGACGCGCAGCGCACCGGGAGTCTGGGGCTCGCAGGACATCACGACGCCCCACTACGAAGGCGCTGAATTCATTGCTGTAGGTAGTTCAGCGGAATACAAGCTGTTTTCGAACGATCTTTCGCTCGGGTTCGTCGAACCGGCCGGCTCCACGGCGCTTCCGCCGCTGCCGGCTGGATCGGAACATACTATCTACCTGCGGCGGGCGGACGGTGGGTACGAAGCGCTCGTCAGCCCGGCAAACGTTCAGCAAGGCTGCAAATACGGTGCTATAAGATTTGGCGATGGGACGCCTGACATGCACCACATCATCATCGGAGGGCCGGCATGCATATCCGCTGAAGAACAAACCACGTCCTATGAGTGGTCGGAAGGCAAGCTCGATCTGTACACGGTCTTGCCGGACGGCGAAATCGTAAATGGCGGTCTCGCGGGCGTGAGGCACGGGCTCTCCAATGACGGATCTCGCGTCGTCTGGCAGCACGGATCTACGCTCTACTTGCGCGACATGGCTAAGAAAGAAACGGTTCAGATCGCAGAAATAGAAGAGAAACAAAGTAACGGCTTTCAGCTCGGTGACGAGGAAGAGTCGCGGGTGTTCTTCACAAGCAATGGCGCTCTCGAGGTCTTCGAAGTTACGAGTGGTGGTGGAGAACCGCTGGCCGGTCATACGATGAAGCTCACGACGAGCGGCACCGTCTACGGCGTGATAGGCGCCAGTGAAGACGGATCGTCTGTTTATTTCGTCGACAGCGCCGTGCTTGGCGACGGCGCTGAACACGGTGCTGAACGCGAAGGCCGCAACCTGTACGTGGAGCACTACGATCAAACCAAGAAAGCGTGGGTGCAGCCTGTGTTCATAGCCGCGCTGTCGCGCGAAGATCGACCGACGTGGGGCGGGAGCAGCGGTGAAAATGAAACTGAAACAGAGCTTGCAGAAATGGTCTCGCGTACGTCGCCCAATGGCCGCTATCTGGCGTTCATGTCGGATCGCAGCCTGACGGGATATGACAACCGCGATGCGAACAGCGGCATTCCCGATGAGGAGGTGTTCGAGTACGATTCGAATACCGGTCGGCTTGTGTGCGCCTCGTGCGATCCGGCCGGGGGACGGCCAGTCGGCAAGGTGTGGCGGACGCATGGAGAAGGTTTCTCCGTGCCTCTGTGGGAGGAACGCTGGGTTGCGGCGAGTGTCCCTGGCTGGACTATTAAGGGCGTCGGAGAAGGACCCGTATATCAGTCCCGTTACCTGTCCAATGAAGGCAGGTTGTTCTTCGACAGTCAGGATGCGCTCGTTCCGGCCGACGTCGACGGCACGAAGGATGTCTATGAGTACGAGCCGAGTGGGGCAGGTAGTTGTCGATCGCCCGCTTACGGGCAGAGTGCAGGCGATGTGTTCGTTGTGGGCAGCGACGGGTGCGTCGCGCTGATATCGGCAGGCGCCTCCTCGGCGGAATCGTCATTCATGGATGCCAGCGAAAACGGTGGCGACGTGTTCTTTCTCACGGTGTCGAGACTGTCGCTACGTGATGAAGATACGAGCGTTGACATCTATGATGCGCATGAATGCACCACGGCCTCGCCCTGCGCAGCCGCGGAAGTCGTTGCTCCGCCGGCGTGTACTACGGGTGATTCGTGCAAGCCCGCGCCTGCGCCGCAGCCGAGTACGTTTGGGGCGCCGGCCAGCAGCACGTTCTCCGGTGCCGGGAACCTCACCCCAGCGCCGCCGCCGGTGAAGCCCAAACCCTCGACCAATGTGCAGAAGCGTGCGAAGGCGGTGAAGGCCTGCCGTGCCAAGCACAACCCCCGCCAACGCAAAGCCTGCGAAAAGCAAGCGAGAAAGCGCTACGGGCATACATCCCCCTCACCACGGAGACCCAAGTCATGAACGCCTTCAGCGTCCTTTTTAAGATGAGCAGTCGCTTGCGGCTACTCCCTGTGATCTTCGTCGCGGCGATGGCTGTGCTTGCGGGCAGCGTGTCCGTGGCGGCGGCCGAAGAAACCCCGTGTTCGGGGTGCAGGCCGTGGTGGGGCGTGAGCGTGGGGTCGCTGCCGAGGAATCTGCCGCCCGGCGGGGAAGGCCAGCTCACCGTGCTCGGCGAAAACCGCGGCGATGCGGCGCTCGGCGGCTCGCCTGTCGTGTTGAAGGACAGGTTGCCGCAGGGGTTGGCAGCGCAAAGCGTGGCGCTTGGGTTCAGCGCAGATCAGTTCGGTGATCTGAGTACATTCTTTGCGACAATCTTCTGTAAAGTAGAAACGCATGAAGTGACATGCACTATTCCGGCGGAATTCCTGCCGAGCCTGTTCGGGACCGTCCCCTATACCAACATCGAGGCTTTCATCGGTGTGAGGGTGGCAGGTGCCACCTCGGGTGAAGTAAACGAAGCCAGCGTGTCGGGCGGGGGCGCGTCGTCTGCGTCCTCGCGTTGGCCGATCGTGGCGGATGGAGCACCGACCCCGTTTGGGGTGGAACAGTACGAACTCGGAGCGCAAAACGCCGACGGGTCGATGGATACGCAGGCGGGCTCGCACCCGTTCCAGCTGACGAGCGTCCTCGCGCTCAACCAGACGGCGGACGCGTCGGCGCCACCGGCTGCGCTCAAGGACCTGCATTTCGACTTGCCGCCAGGCCTGATCGGCAACCCGACACCCTTTCCCCAGTGCTCCGATGCAGTATTCGCCAGCCTCCCGCAGAGTGAGGGAGGCTATGCGGCGAATGGATGCCCGGACGATACTGTCGTTGGAGTCGCATCGGTGACTGTGCAGCAGGGCCTCGGTGCAGGCTACGCACCCGTGACGTATCTATCGCCGTTGTTTTCGTTGGTGCCGTCGGTCGGCGAGCCGGCGCGGTTCGGGTTCGACATCGTTTCTACGCTCGTGTACCTGGACACCTCGGTGCGGACGGGAGGCGACTACGGGGTGCAGGTGAACGTCAACAACATCACCGAGCTCACGGGGTTCATCTCGAGTCGTGTCACGTTCTGGGGCGTGCCGGGAGACCCGCGCCACGATTCGGTGCGCGGATGGAACTGCCTCAATCCGCTCAGTCCGGAGCCGCATGAGTTTTCTGTACCGTCGTGCAATGCCACGAGTCAGGAATCCCCGCCGCCGCTGTTGAGCCTGCCGACCTCGTGCGCCGGGCAGGTGCATACGAGCGTGGCGGCGGATTCGTGGGAGCAGGAGGGCGCGTTCACGCCGCCGTTCCAGTACACGTTCCAGGACGCTCTGGGGCGGCCGATGGGGATGGACGGCTGCAACCAACTGCCGTTTACGCCGAGCATTCAGGTGAGTGCGGACGGTGCGGCGGGGAGCACCCCGACGGGGTTGACGGTCGGTATTCATGTGCCCCAGGAAGTGAGCCTCAACGGGCAGGGCCTCTCCGAGGCTGACGTGAAGGACACGAAGGTCATACTGCCCGCGGGCGTCGCTTTGAATCCCGCTGCCGCCGATGGTTTGCTGTCATGCTCTGAAGCGCAGATCGGCTTGCAGGAAGACGCCGTGCCGTCGTGTCCTGAAGCGTCGAAGGTGGCGACCGTCGAAATCAAGTCGCCGTTGCTGCCCAACCCGCTCGTAGGCGGGGTGTATCTGGCTGCGCAGAACCAGAACCCGTTTGGCTCGCTGGTCGCCCTGTACTTGGTCGCTGAAGATCCCGTCTCCGGCGTGCTCGTCAAGGTCGCGGGCGAAGTCACACCGGATCCGGTGACGGGCCAGTTGGTGTCGACGTTCCTGAACACGCCGCAACTGCCGTTCGAAGATTTGAAGTTGCACTTCTTCGGCGGAGACCGTGCGCCGTTGGGTACGCCTGCTGCGTGCGGTGCGTACACGACGACCACTTCGATAGCGCCGTGGTCCGGGAATGCTTCCGCGGAACCGTCCTCGACATTCGACATCACCTCCGGCCCGAACGGTTCGCCGTGCCAGAGCCCGGCGCCGTTCGGTCCGTCGCTCACAGCCGGCACGACGAGCATCCAGGCAGGTGGGTTCACGCCGTTCACGATGACAGTCAGCCGCGAAGACGGTCAGCAGAACATCCAGGGCATCCAACTGCACATGCCCGCGGGCCTATCGGGCCTGCTGACGGGTATCGAACTGTGCGGTGAAGCACAGGCGGACGCGGGAACGTGCGGCCCAAACAGCCTAATTGGCGAAACGACCGTTAGCGTCGGCTTGGGCGGCGACCCCTACAGCGTGACCGGCGGAAAGGTCTATATAACCGGACCTTACGAGGGCGCACCGTTCGGGATCTCTGTCGTGGTGCCCGCGAAGGCCGGCCCCTACAACCTCGGACAGGTAGTCGTCAGGGGCACGATCGCAGTCAACCCGATTACTGCCGCTTTGACGGTCACGACCAACTCGCAGGCGCAGGGTTATGCGATCCCGCACATCCTCGACGGCATCCCATTGCAGATCAAGCACGTGAACTTCACGACCACCCGCTCAGGATTCACGTTCAACCCAACGAACTGCGGTCCGATGGAAGTGACCGGCGACGTCGCAAGCGCACAGGGCGCAAGCTCGAACGTGTCTGTCCCCTTCCAGGTGACCAACTGCGCGATCCTCGCGTTCAAACCGGGCTTCGCGGTCTCGACCTCCGGGAAGACATCGCGGACAGACGGCGCGAGCCTGCATGTGAAGCTGAGCTATCCCAAAGCGGCGTTCGGGAGCCAGGCGAACATCAAAAGCGTGAAGGTAGACCTGCCAAGGCAGTTGCCGTCGAGGTTGACGACGCTGCAGAAGGCGTGCCCGGCCAAAACGTTCGAAGCGAACCCCGCTGGGTGTCCGTCGGCGTCGATCGTGGGGCACGCCACCGCAATCACACCGTTGATCCCCGTCCCGTTGACCGGTCCCGCATATTTCGTGTCTTACGGTGGCGCGAAGTTCCCCGAACTCGTGGTCGTGCTGCAGGGATATGGCGTGACGCTCAACCTGCACGGCGAAACGTTCATCAACACAGCCGGGATCACCAGCTCGACGTTCCGCACGATCCCAGACGCCCCCGTCGGCAGCTTCGAACTGACGTTGCCAGAGGGCAAGTACTCGGCGCTCGGCGCGAACAAAAACCTGTGCAAGGTCAAGGGCGGGCTGAAGATGCCGACGGCCTTCACTGCGCAAAACGGCGCGGTCATCAAGCAGTCCACGCCAGTCGGCGTCAGCGGCTGTCCAAAAGCGAAAGCAAAGACGATGACGGCCAAGAAAGCCTCCAAAGGCCACAAGAAGAAATAGGGAGTGCGCTTTGCCCCCGAACGGATACGCCGGGACGCGCCAGCAGCGTCGCGGCGATGGCTCCGCGGGGCGTGAGCAGCTGCTGGAGATCCAGCGCGGGCGGATCGTCGCGGCGATGATCGTGGTCGCCGGCGAGGACGGCGCGAGCAGGCTGTCGGTGGCGAGCGTGGTCGCGCGCTCGGGCGTCTCGCGGCGCACGTTCTACGAGATCTTCGCGGACGTGAGCGAGTGCCTGCTGGCGGCGCTCGAAGACTCGCTCGCGCGGGCGCGCTCCTATGTGGCCGAGGTGTATGACCCGGGCGAGGCGTGGCGGGTCAGGGTCAGGCGGGCGCTGCACGCGCTGTTGTGCTTCCTCGAGGACGAACCGGCGCGCGGCCGGCTGCTGGTCGTGGACGCGCCAGGCGCGGGACACGTAGTGCTGGAGCGCCGTGCGCAAGTACTGGGCGAGCTGATCGATGCGGTCGATGCGGGCGGGGCCGAGCGCGGCTCGGCCGTCACGCCCTTGACGGCCGAGGGCCTCGTCGGCTCGGTGCTGGCGGTCGTGCACGCGCGCATGGTCGGCGGTGGCGAGCCGGAGCTGGTCGAGCTGACCAACCCGCTGATGAGCATGATCGCGCTGCCGTATCTCGGCGCGGCGGCTGCACGCAAGGAGTTGGCTCGACCGCTGCCAAAGCGCGAGCGCCGCACGCCGCAGGCGGCCGACGGGGCAAGCCGGTTGAACGGCCTGCCGATGCGCATCACCTACCGCACGATGCTCGTGCTGAGCGCGATCGCGGCGCAGCCTGGAGCCTCCAACCGCCAGGTCGGGACGGCCGCCGGCATCGCCGACCAGGGCCAGGTGTCGAAGCTCTTGCAGCGCCTGGAGCGGCTCGGCTTGATCGTCAACGCATGGGCGGGTCAGGAGCGAGGCATGGCCAACCAATGGCAGTTGACGCCGCTGGGACTCGAGATCGAGCGGGCGACCGAGCGCTCGCACCCCATATCGGGGCGCCCCCCATATCGAGGGGCAGGCAAGCGGGACAGGGGCCGCTGAGATGGGCGCCACGGTCGCGGGCAGCTTTGCGTCCGGGGCCACGTTCGCGCGGGCCACGCGCACCTATTGGGGCAGCGTCTTCCCGCAGGTAAGGCGCGAGCTGGCCGGTTGGCGCGAGCGGGCGCAGGAAATACCCGATCCGGCCCTGCGCGCACAGGCGCTCGAAGCGCTGGAGAAGCGCGGCAACATGGAGGGCGCGGCCGCGTTCGCGACATTCGTGGGGCATGAGCAGCGCTCAGCAGTCGTGCGGGCGACAGTCGCCTTCCAGACGGCCTACAACCACCTCGACACGATCTCCGAGCAGTCGGGAGAGATCGGGCCGGCGCAGGCGCGGACTTTGCACGAAGCGCTGTTGGCGGCACTGGCATGCGTCAGGCCGGGAGCGCGGAGCAGCCGCGGGCGATCAGGAGAATCGGGACACGACCCCGAACGCCAAATCCATCCCCCAAAAAACAACGCAGACGGATACCTGCAAGCGCTCGTCGAGACCTGCCAGGAGGCATTGTCGGAGCTGCCCTCGTATGAGGTGGTCGCCCCAGCCGCAAGGCGCGCGGCCGAGCGCGTCGTCTCCTTCCAGGCATTCAACCGGCGCGAGCGCGGGCCGATCGAGCGGTGGGGGCGCGCACAGACGCCGCCAGGCAGCGACCTCTGCTGGTGGGAGACGGCCGCCTCGGGGGGCTCCTCGCTAGGCGTACACGTGACGATCGCGGCCGCCGCCGAGCCGGGGATCGAGCAGGCGCACGTCGATGCGCTGGAGCGGGCCTATTTCCCCTGGATCGGGGCGCTGCACTCGATGCTCGATCAATTGATCGACGTCGAAGAGGACGCAAGCAGCGGTCAACCAAACCTGATCGAGCTGTACGGGTCCCCGGCAGAGGCCGCGGAGCGGATGGCGTTGCTGGCCGGGCGGGCTCTGGAGTGCGCGCGCGGGTTGGAGCCCAAGCATCGGCACGAGCCGATCGTGGCCGCTATGGCAAGCTTCTATCTGGCAGCACCGGAGGCGCGGGTTGGGGAGGCCGCGGTGGTCACGCGGGCGGTGCTGGATGTGTTCGGGCGGCTGGCCTGGCCGGCGCTGGCGATCTTTCGGGCGCGGCGGGAGTTGAGCCGGTTCAGCGGCCGATTCGAAGGCTGCGGCGGGGCGGCTCAGGGCCAGTCGATCCGCTGGGCAAGCTCAGCGGGACCAAGCTCGATCAGGGCGCTGCGCTCGATCGGCTCGTAGCGGTCGGCGGTGAGCCCGAGCCAGTGCACCTGGTGGGTGTCGGGGTCGAGGATGAGGATCTCGTCGACGTGGTGGGCGGCGTAGAAGGGGAGCTTCTCCCAGGTCTCGTCGCCGGGAGAGACGATCTCGAGCACGAGCGCGGCGGTGGGGTGCCACATCTCGGCGGCGCCGGGACGGTGGAGGCCGCCGTCGGGAACGCGGAAGTCGTTCTTGGAGTCGCCGAGGTTGAATATGGAGACGGTCGGCTGCAGGCCCGCCGCGCGGGCGGGCGCGTCGAGGA
>DATHMQ010000167.1:0-19596 GCA_035486935.1 Solirubrobacteraceae bacterium | reverse complement strand
TCGAAGCGTTCGCTCTGCTCCAGGCCCTGGGGCTGCCCTTTGCCACCCAGGGACGGCCTGCCGGCTTCGATCAGGATTCAGGCGCTGAGGAGTCAGGCGCCGACAGCTCAGAGAACGGGAGTAACGACTGATGGCAAAGACCTCGCTACGCGTCAAGCAGGCGCGCACGCCGAAGTACAAGACACGTGCATATACTCGCTGCAACCGCTGCGGACGCCCGCACTCGGTGTACCGCAAGTTTGGGATTTGCCGCATCTGCCTGCGCGAGCTGGCTCACAACGGCTTGATACCGGGGATGACGAAGTCCTCCTGGTAGGCGCAACGTCCTTTTTAAGAACCACTTCAGATCAGAGCACGCCATGTCCATGACAGACCCCATAGCCGACTTCCTCACGCGCATTCGCAACGCGATCCACGCTGCACACGAGACTGTCGATATCCCTGCCTCGAAATTGAAGGCCGAGGTCGCACGCATTCTCACCGAGCAGGGCTACATCGACTCATGGGCGATCGTCCCCGCACGTGAGGGCGCAGCCGGTCAGCTGATTGAGATTCGCCTCAAGTACACCGACGATCGTCGCTCTGCGATCTCAGGTTTGCGCCGTGTCTCGCGTCCCGGCCGACGCACATATGTAGAGGCCACCCGTATCCCCAAGGTGCTCGGCGGAATGGGAACTTCGATCGTGTCCACCTCGCGCGGCGTGATGACAGGTCACGACGCGCGCGCCGCCGGTGTCGGTGGCGAGGTACTTGCACAGGTCTGGTAGGCGCGGCTATGTCGAGAATCGGTAGACAGCCAATTACGGTGCCCTCCGGCGTAACCGTCGCGATCGAGCCTGAGTCGGTCAGCGTCAAGGGCCCCAAGGGCGAGCTCTCAGAGCGCGTTCCACGAGACATCGAAGTCGTCCAAGAGGGCGAGCAGCTGCTTGTCTCGCGTCCGACCGACCGTGGCGAGCACCGGGCGCTTCACGGTCTGACCCGCTCGCTCGTTGCGAACATGGTCCAGGGCGTCACCGCCGGCTATGAAAAGCGGCTGGAGATCCAGGGCGTCGGCTATCGCGCCCAGATGAAGGGCAAGAACCTCGAGCTTGCCGTCGGCTACTCCCATCCGGTACCGATCGAGGCGCCGCAGGGCATCGAATTCGAAGTTCCCCAGCCGACCAGAGTCGTCATCAAGGGCATCTCCAAGCAGCAGGTCGGTGAGATCGCAGCGATCATCCGCAAGCAGCGTCCGCCGGAGCCCTACAAGGGCAAGGGCATCCGCTATGAGGGCGAGTACGTCGCGAGGAAGGTCGGCAAGCGCGCATGAGCACGATTACCAAGGAGGCTCGCCGCCTCAAACGCCGTCGTCGTGTGCGTGCGAAGATCTCCGGCACCGCCGTGCGTCCCCGCGTCTCGGTGTTCCGCTCCAACCGCGGTCTCTCTGCTCAGCTGATCGACGACCAGGACGCTCGCACGCTGGCCGCCGTCCACTGGTATGAGCCCGAGCTGCGCAAGCTGTCAAGCTCCGACCGCGTCAAGCGCTCGGGTGAGCTGCTGGCCGAGCGCGCCAAGGCGGCGGGTGTGTCGGAGGTCGTGTTCGATCGCGGCGGCTACCGCTATCACGGCAATGTTCGCGCCTTCGCCGAGGCGATCCGCGAGGCCGGCATAACCGTCTGACCTCGGCACCCCGCTACCCTCTCTAACTCTTCTATGAATTCAGATCGATCAGTCAACGCAGGCAGCCTCGACCTCCAAGAGCGTGTCGTGGAGATCAACCGCGTCGCAAAGGTGGTCAAGGGCGGCCGGCGCTTCTCCTTCACCGCACTCGTCGTCGTCGGCGACGAACGCGAAGTGGTGGGCGTCGGTTACGGCAAGGCCAACGAGGTTCCGCTCGCGATCCAGAAGGGCGTGGAGCGTGCGAAGAAGGACCTCTTCAGGGTGCCCAAGCACGGCAGCACGATCACCCATCAGACGACCGGTGTGTTCGGCGCCGGCCGCGTCTTCTTGAAGCCCGCCGCTCCCGGTACCGGTGTGATCGCCGGTGGTGGCGTGCGCGCGGTGCTCGAGCTCGCCGGCATTCACGACATCCTCTCCAAGAGCCTGGGAACGCAGAACCCGATCAACCTCGTCAAGGCGACCGTTGCCGGCCTGCGCGGCCTGCGCACCCCAGCCGAGGTGGCCGAGCTGCGCGGCCTGTCGATCGCAAAGGTGCTGGGCTTGACCGAGCAGCCTGCCAATGGCGCGGCCGACCAGCCCGAGGATGGGGCGCAGGAGGGTGCGGCCGTCAAGGAGGCTGGCGCTCCCGAGGCGGGCGACGCCGTCGGCGCGCCGACCGGCGATGCGGCCGCCGAAGGTCAGGTCGAGAAGCCGGTCGAGGCGTCAGCCGACACACCCGCTGAGGCGTCGGCCTAATGGCGACCATAAGAGTCACGCAACGGCGCTCCAGCAGTGGCTCCGACAAGCGTCAGTTGGACACGCTTCGCTCGCTTGGGCTGCGACGCATCGGCCACACGGTCGAGGTCAAGGATTGCGAGCAGGCTCGTGGCATGGTCCATGCTGTGCGCCACCTCGTCGAGTCGGACCCTGAGGTGCACACGCCGAAGGGCTCGAGCAAGAGCGAGCAGAGCCGATGAGCGCCGTCGCCAAGGGCAAGGGTGCGGTAGCCGCCGAGGAGGAGCAGGAGCGCGTAGGTCTGCACTCGCTGAAACCCGCCCCCGGCAGCCGTCGCCCGCGTAAGCGCATCGGTCGCGGCGAAGGCTCGGGCACCGGCAAGACCTCGGGTAGGGGCCAGAAGGGCGCGGGCTCGCGCTCGGGCTCAAAGAGCCGCGCTCGCTTCGAGGGTGGGCAGATGCCGATCCACATGCGCATGCGCAAGTTGCGCGGGCCACACATGAAGAAGTCGATGCCCTTTGAGATGTTCCGCACGCATACCCAGCCCGTGAATGTCTCCGACCTGGAGGCTCGTTTCGATGCCGGCGCCGAGGTCACGATCGAGTCGATGCAGGCCAAGGGTTTGGCCACGCGCAAGGGCGTGGCGGTCAAGGTGCTGGCCAAGGGCGAGTTGAGCAAGGCGCTCACGGTCCACGCTCACGGCTTCAGCAAGACCGCACGCGAGCGCATCGAGGCCGCCGGCGGCACTTGCACCGTCATCGAGAGCTAGAATCGCACGACCGGCACGTGCGGGCATACCCCGCTTGACCGGCTAAACCAATGCTCTCGACGATTCTCAGCGCTTTCCAGGTTGCGGACATCCGCAAGAAGCTCCTGTTCACAGCGGGCATGCTTCTCATCTACAGGCTGGGCTCGCATATCCCTGTTCCGGGTGTCAACCTCTCGGCCGTCAATAACCTGCAGAAGCAGTTCGGCGGCTCGGGCATCCTGGGCTACCTCAACCTCTTCTCCGGGGGCAGCCTGTCGCGAATCGCGTTGTTTGCGCTGGGGATCATGCCCTACATCACATCCTCGATCATCCTGCAGTTGCTGCAGGTCGTAGTACCTTCGATTGAGAAGCTCTCCAAGGAAGGCGAAGTTGGGCAGGCGCGCATCACGCAGTACACGCGCTACCTCACCGTGGGCCTGGCCTTCGCCCAGTCGATCGGCTACGTCTTCCTGTTCCACTCGCTCTCGGCTTCTGCCAACGAAGCGGTCGTATCCAAGTTCGACGCTCCGCACATCTTCCTGATCGTGATCTGCCTGACCGCCGGTTGCGTCTTCTTGATGTGGATCGGCGAGCTCATCACCCAGCGTGGGATCGGCAACGGCATCTCGCTGTTGATCTTCGCCTCGATCGTCTCGCGCATGCCGCAGGGCATCGAAGCTTGGTGGACGACCCAAGATCAGGTGTTCAAGGTGATGATGCCCTTCATGGTGCTGGCAGTCGTCGCCGGGATCGTGTTCGTGCAGGAGGGTCAACGTCGCATCCCAGTCCAGTACGCCAAGCGCGTGATCGGCAGACGTATGACAGAAGGTGGGCAAACCTATCTGCCGCTGCGTGTGAACATGGCCGGAGTGATCCCGGTGATCTTCGCCGCGAGCATCATGGCCTTCCCGCCCACCGTCGGCCAGCTGATCAAAACACCCTGGGCCAAAGACGTGTCGAACTTCTTCACGCCCAACGGCTGGCACTACGTGGTCGGCGAGTCGATCTTCATCGTGATCTTCGCCTACTTCTACACGGCGGTCACCTTCAACCCGGTCGACCAGGCCGACAACCTGAAGAAGTACGGCGGCTTCATCCCCGGTGTGCGCCCAGGGCGTCCGACCGCTGAATTCCTCGACCGGATCCTTGCGAGGTTGACCTTCCCAGGCGCTCTGTTCCTCGCTGCCGTCGCAGCGATACCGGCGATTCTGATCGCTCGGACACACCAGAACTTCTACTTCGGCGGCACCTCGATCCTGATCGTCATCGGCGTGGCGCTGGAAACGATGAAGCAGCTCGAGGCGCAACTGATGATGCGCAGCTACGAGGGCTTCTTGAAGTAGCAGCGCTGTGGGCGTGCCTCGTGCCTATGGCAGGCGCACGCTTGAAGCAGCGGGTAGGCTCTTTGTCGTGGTTGAGACGAACCTCATCTTGTTGGGGCCTCCGGGCGCCGGCAAGGGCACTCAGGCCGAGCGCCTGCAAGCCGACTTCGCTTTGGCGCACATCTCGACGGGCGACATGTTGCGAGCCCAGGTTGCACAGGGCACTGAGCTCGGCCGCGAGGCGCAGAAGTACATGAAGGCGGGGGAGCTGGTCCCCGACGAGGTGATCCTCGGGATGATCGGACAGCGCATCGGTGAGCAGGACGCCCGCGAAGGGTTCCTGCTCGACGGCTTTCCCCGCAACACGGCTCAGGCCGATGCGCTCGGCAAGACGCTCGCCGACTCCGGGCGGCGGCTGACGGCGGTCCTGTTGATCGACGTGCCAGACGAGGAGGTCGTGCGCCGGCTCGCCGGCCGACGCGTGTGTGCGAAGGGGGGGCACGTCTATCACGTTGAGTTCGACCCGCCCAAGCGCGAGGGCATCTGCGATCAGGACGGCTCGCGCCTGATCCAGCGCGACGACGACAAGGAGGAGACGATCCGCCGGCGCCTGGAGGTCTACGCGCGCCAGACCGCTCCCCTGATCGACTATTACGAGCAAGCGGGCTTGTTGCGCCGCTTCGACGGGCAGCGCGATCCAAACGAGGTGCACGATCACATCAGGGCCACGATCGCGACGCTGCGCCTCGAGGACGAGCTTTAGCGCCATCCTCGTTCGTTCGTCCGATCGAAGCGTGCGCGGTGAGTGGGACGGCAGGGCGGGAAAGATAAGCTCCTAGGGTGATCATCAAGAAGTCGCCTGAGGAGATCGAGAAGATGGCCGCCGCCGGCCTCATCCAAGCGGCGACTCTGGACTTGATCGCCGGCAAGATTCGCCCGGGCGTGAGCACCGAGGAGCTCGACGCCGCCGCCGAGCGCTTCATCCGCTCCCAGGGAGCGACCCCGACGTTTAAGGGCTACCGTGGCTTTCCCGGGTCGATCTGCGCCTCGCCCAACACGATGGTCGTGCACGGCATCCCCGGCCGCTATCGCCTCGAGCGCGGGGACATTCTCTCGGTCGACATCGGCGTGACCTTCGACGGCTGGGTGGCCGACGCCGCGCGTACGTTTGCTGTTGGCGAGATCACGCCGCTGGCCGAGAACTTGTTGAGTGCCACCGAGCAGTCCCTGTACGCGGGTGTAGAGCGATGCCGGTCAGGCAACCGTATGGGCGATGTGTCGAACGCGATCCAACGGACCGCCGAGAAGGCGGGCCTGTCGGTGGTGCGCTCGCTGGTCGGCCACGGCGTCGGCAAAAACATGCACGAGGATCCTCAGGTGCCCAACTACGGCAAGTCGGGCAAGGGCCCGTTGCTGGAGGAGGGCATGGTGCTGGCGATCGAGCCGATGACCACGGCCGGGCGGGCCGCTGTACGCGTGGCCGGCGATGGCTGGGCGATCTTCTCCCAAGACGATTCGCTCGCCGCACACTTCGAGTTCACCGTGGCTGTCACCCGCGATGGGCCACGGGTGCTCACCCCGTGGCATCTCGCCGCCGAGCAGCGCGAGCCACAGGATACCGGCGCGCAAGCTGCCGCCCCGGCTGGATAGTTGCTACCATCCGCTGTCCTGCTCGAATGCGCCGAAGCTTGGCGCGTGAGGGCAACACCACGACGCGGTAGCGGCAGCCGTCCCGGCAGCCAGAGCCGGGTCGCAGGGACCAGCCGAAAGGGATCATGAAGGTAAGACCGTCGGTCAAGCCGATGTGCGAGAAGTGCAGGATCATCCGCCGCCACAAAGCGGTTCTCGTCATCTGCCAGAACAAGCGTCACAAGCAGCGACAGGGCTAAGCGCGGAATGGCACGTATCGCTGGGGTCAACCTGCCCTTGAACAAGCGCTCGGAGATCGGGCTCACATACATCTATGGCATCGGCCGCTCGACCTCCAACAAGATTTTGGAGGAGGTCAAGGTCAGCCCCGACACCTACATCCGCGATCTTACCGAGGACGAGGTCTCGCGTCTACGCGACGCAATCGACCGCTCGCTGACGGTCGAGGGCGATCTGCGCCGCGAGCGCTCGCAGGACATCAAGCGTTTGCAAGAGATCGCCTGTTATCGCGGCCTACGCCATCGCCGCGGGCTGCCGGTGCGCGGACAGAAGACGAAGACCAACGCCCGTACGCGTAAGGGTCCCAAGCGTCTGCAGGTGGCCGGCAAGAAGAAGGTCCGTTGATGGCCGCCCCCAAGCGTCCTGCCCGCGGTCGACGCAGGCAGAAGAAGAACGTTCCGGTCGGGCAAGCCCACATCAAGACGTCTTTCAACAACACGATCGTCTCGCTCACCGACACCCAGGGCAACGTACTTGCATGGGAGTCGGCTGGCGGCGCGGGCTTCAAGGGTTCGCGCAAGTCCACTCCATTCGCCGCCCAGGTCACAGCCGACGCGGCGGCTCGCAAGGGCATGGAGCAGGGACTGCAGAAGGTCGAGGTCTATGTCAAGGGCCCCGGTTCGGGACGCGAGACCGCGATTCGCTCCCTTCAGGCCGCTGGCTTGGAGGTCACCGGCGTGAAGGACGTTACCCCTCAGGCCCACAATGGTTGTCGCCCCCGCAAGCGACGCCGTGTCTAAAGCAAACTTGATCGCAGAGAGCTAGGTTCATGGCAAGAGACACAAGCCCACAGTGCAAGCAGTGCCGTCGCGAGGGGCAGAAGCTGTTCCTCAAGGGTGAGCGCTGTCTGACCGACAAGTGCGGCGTCGAGCGTCGCTCCTATCCGCCTGGCGAGCACGGGCGCGGTCGCCAGAAGCAAAGCGAGTACCGCCTGCAGTTGCGCGAGAAGCAGAAGGCACGTCGCTATTACGGTGTGCTTGAGAAGCAGTTCCACGGCTACTACGAGAAGGCTTCGCGCCAGCCCGGCATCACCGGTGAGAACCTGCTCGCGCTGCTCGAGTGCCGCCTCGACAATGTAATGGTGCGCCTCGGATTCGCGGCATCGCGTAGGCAGGCGCGCCAACTGATCCGTCACGGCCACTGGACGGTCAACGGTCGCCGGGTCGACATTCCCAGCTATCAGGTGCGTCCTGGCGACGTGATTGCCATCAAAGCGGAGACCCCGGCTATGCAGGTGGTAAGGGACGCCACCGAGCTCACCGGCCAGATCCCCGCGTGGCTCCAGGCCGACCACGAGTCGCTCACGGCCAAGGTGCTGCGCAAGCCGGAGCGCCGAGAGGTGGCCGCGCCGGTGCAGGAGCAGCTCATCGTCGAGCTGTACTCGAAGTAGAGGCTTTCCCCGCGCCGGCGCCTGAAGGCGGCGGCGGCGCGCAAGAGCCGGCGCTCCTCCAGGCGCCGGTTTCACATCAACACGACGTTAGGACCCCGATGCTCGACTTCCAAATCCCCCGGATCACCAGCGAGTCCGTGGAGCAGAACCGTGGCACGTTCACAATCGAGCCGCTCGACCGCGGCTTTGGCTACACGTTCGGTAACTCGCTCAGGCGTGTCTTGCTCTCCTCGCTCGCCGGCGCCGCCGTCACGAGCGTACGTATCGAGGGCGTGGCGCACGAGTTCTCGACAGTAGAGGGCGTCAAGGAGGACGTGACCGACATCGTGCTCAACCTCAAGGGCATCGTGTGCCGTATGCACTCCGATGCGAGCGAGGTCGAGGCGCCGCTTGTCGTGACCGGGCCAGGGGAGATTACGGCCAAGGACATCGACCTACCCGCCGGCGTCGAGATCCTCAACCCGAACGTGCACGTGGCGACGCTCGAGAAGAAGACGAAGCTCGAGCTGTACATGACGATCGGTCGTGGCCGTGGGTACCGGCCCGCCGAGGAGAATAAGTCGGCCGACCAGCCGATTGGCGTGATCCCGATCGATTCGATCTTCTCGCCCGTTCGGCGTGTCGCCTACGCGGTCGAGCAGGCTCGCGTCGGCCAGAAGACCGACTTCGACAAGCTCACGCTCGACATCGAGACCGACGGCTCGATCGAGCCGCAGGCCGCGCTGCGCGAGGCGGCCGAGCTGCTCATCTCCCAGCTTGCGATCTTCACCGACGCGGACCGCATCCAGGAGCTGCGCGCCGTGCCCGGCGGTCAACTCGACGGCCATGGCCTGGCGGTCGGTGGCGGTGGCACTCCCGCGGCGCTTCAGGGTGAGGAGTGGAGCATCCTGATCGAGGAGCTCGAGCTCGGAGTCCGCTCGTACAACTGCCTCAAGCGTGCCGGCATCCAGACGGTCGGCGACCTTATCTCCAAGTCCGAGGCGGAGCTCAACGCGATCCCCAACTTCGGCAAGAAGTCGATCGATGAGGTAATCGAAACCCTCGAAGCGCGAGGCCTGCAACTGCGCCAGGACTGAGCAGAGCCCGCCCAAGCGGTCAGCTCTCTAAACTGACCGCTTGCACGTGCAGCAAGCTAACGCACAAAGCCATGAGACACCAGAAGACACGCAACAAGCTCAGCCGCGACTCGGCGCACCGCAAGTCGCTGCTCATGAACCTCACCAAGGAGGTGCTGGAGCACGAGCGGATCAAGACGAGCGAAGCCAAGGCCAAGGCGGTCAAGCCTGAGATCGAGAAGCTGATCACGCTCGCCAAGCGCGGCGACCTGCATGCTCGTCGTCAGGCGCTGTCGGCGCTCTCGCAGGACAAGTTCGCCGTGTATAAGCTGTTCGAGGAGGTCGCTCCCCGCTACGCCGACAGGCCCGGCGGGTACACGCGCATCCTCAAGCTCGGCCCGCGTCGCTCAGACGCGACCGAGATGGTTTACCTCGAGCTGGTCTAGCTCCCTCCGGAGCGTGGGTTCGAGTTGGTTGTGCCGAGCACGCCCGCGGTGCGTTGGCCGGCCGCAATGGGGCGAGACCCACGGGGCATGAGCGTCCATGCTGGGCACAAATACCCTTAGGGCACAAGTGGTCTCCAAGCTGACGTTGCAATACGACGGGAGCGAGTTCGCCGGCTGGGCGTCCCAGCCGCAGTTGCGAACCGTGCAGGTTGAATTGGAGCGAGCGTTGCGTACGGTCCTTGGCGAGCGAGACGAGGACGGAGCGCCGTTGACGGTCACCGTTGCCGGGCGCACCGATCGTGGGGTACACGCCTGGGGGCAGGTGGTCAGCTATCGCCACGAGGCGCTCGATCCTTTGCGCCTGAACTCGCTGTTGCCGGCCGACATGGCCGTGCTCGCCTGCGAACCCACAGGCGACGCTTTCGATGCCAGGCGCGACGCGGTGAGCCGCACCTATTGCTACCGAGTTCTGGCTCGACGTACACGCGACGTGTTCGAGCGCGGGCGCGCGTTGTGGTGGCCGCGAGCACTCGATCGCTTGCTGTTGGAACAGTGCACCGCGCTGCTCCCTGGCGAGCACGATTTCACCGCTTTCACGCCCACCGAGACGGAGCACACGCGTTTCGAGCGCAATGTGCTCAGCGCGGAGTGGCGCGCGCGCGGCGACGTGCTCGAGCTGTGGATTGAGGCAGACTCGTTCCTACGGCACATGATCCGGGTGCTCGTCGGCACGATGCTCGAGGTTGCCAGCGGGCGAAGCGCGCTCGAGGATTTCGCCGAGCTGTTGCAGGGCAGCCCGCGTTCGCACGCCGGTCCTACCGCGCCGGCGCATGGCTTGGCGCTGGTGTCGGTGGCGTATCCAAAAGGCTGATGTCCAGTTCGCCGGCTTCAGGCTTGTGGGCTGGAGCCGGCTGAGCTGGATTGGACGGACTGAGCTGGATTGGACGGATCGAGCTGGGCCGAGCTGAATTGGACTCGGCGGCTAACGAAACGTAGGATGCCCCCGCGCGCGCGTGGGGCATCACGTTTTCAACAAGGTCGGGCCGCAGTGAACCCTATGCTGGAAGACGACGATGCTCAACGTGTTGCTCACCAACGATGACGGGATCGAGGCCGACGGCCTGCAGGCACTGCGCCGCTCTCTGCTCGAGGTGCCTGGCGTCCGTCTTGTCACGATTGCTCCGGACGGCAACCGCTCGGCGATGGCTCGCTCGATCACCACGAGGCGTCCCCTCTGGGTGGAGGAAGTGTCGTTCTCGGACGGGACGGTCGGCTATGCGACCGACGGCACGCCCGTCGATTGCGTGCGCCTTGCGCGCCTCGGCCTGGTTGAGGACTTCGATGCGCAACTGATCGTCGCCGGCATCAACCATGGCGCCAACCTCGGCGACGACATCACCTACTCGGGCACGGTGGCGGCGGCACTGGAGGGCGTCGTGCTCGGTTTGCCAGCGATCGCCGTCTCCCAGCAGTCGCGCGCGCGGGCGCTTGATTTTCGCTACGACGGCGGCTTCGACTTCGAGGTTGCCGCCACGTTCGTTGCCCGCCTGGTGGAGCGCATCGAGGAGCTGCCCCTGCCGAGCGGAACCCTGCTCAATGTGAACGTGCCTGCCGGCGAGCCCGACGGAGTCGAGGTGACAAGCCTCGGCAAGCGCATCTATCGCGACGAGCTGAAGGTGGCGCCGCACACGGACGGCTCCGCCAAGCGTCAGCGCTACTGGATATACGGGTCTGACCCTGGTTTCCATGACGAGCCCGGCACCGACCTCGCGGCTGTCGCCGAAGGGCGTATCGCGGTGACGCCGATCCATTTCGACCTGACTCACCGTGGCGGGCTGGAGGTGTTGCGCGGGTTCGATCTGCAAGCGCTGCTCGCGCCGGTTCTCGATGGCGGGAGCACGTGAGCAGACGGTCGACGCGAGCTCCCCGTGAGCAGGAGTCTGCCCCGATGGGGCGGCGCTCGGAGGCTGCGACCGCAGCGGAGCCTGCCGTACAGGCGTCCTCCGGGGCGCGGCCATCCAAGCAGCAGCTCGCCCGCGCACATGAGCTGCGCGCGCAACTCGAGCATCACGCTCACCGCTACTACGTACTCGACGATCCCGAGATAGGCGATGACGCTTATGACGCGCTGCTCGACGAGCTGCGCCGGCTGGAGAGCGACCACCCGCAGCTGCGAACCGCCGACTCGCCTACCCAACGCGTCGGTGGTGAGCCGGTCGGCAAGCTCGAGAAGGTGGCTCACCTAGAGCCGATGTTGTCGCTTGACAACGTTCGCAACGAAGAGGAGCTGAGAGCTTGGGTGACGCGGATGAGGACGCATCTCGCCCGCGAAGGGATCGAGCGCTCGAGCTTCGAGTACGTGGTGGAGCCGAAGGTCGACGGGTTGGCGATCAGCTTGCTCTATCGCGACGGTGTGCTCGTGCGCGGGGCTACACGCGGCAACGGCGAGGTCGGCGAGGACGTGACGCACAACCTGCGCACGATCGGATCGGTGCCTCTGCGCATCGACGACGCGCCGCCCCTGCTGGAGGTGCGTGGCGAGATCTACATGTCGTTGAAGGACTTCGCCGCTGTCAATGAGCACCGCGCGGAAGCCGGCCTCTCGACTTTCATGAATCCTCGCAACTCGGCCGCCGGCGCGGTGCGCCAGCTCGATCCTTCCCTGATGGCCGAACGCCCGCTTTCGATGTGGGCCTACCAAGTTGGAGTCGCACCGGATCTCAAATTCGAGACACACTGGGGGGCGCTCGAGTGGTTGCGCGAGCATGGTTTCCGCGTCAACCGCGACATCAAGCTGCTCGACAGCGAGGAGCAGGTGATCGCGCAATGCCTGCGCTGGCAGGAGCGTCGTGGCGACTTGGACTTCGAGATCGACGGGGTCGTGGTCAAGGTCTCAGACCTCGAGCTGCAGCGCCGGCTCGGCTCGGTCGGTCGCGATCCGCGCTGGGCGGTGGCTTGGAAGTTCCCACCGACCACAGCAGTGACGCGCCTGCACAAGGTGATGTGGAATGTCGGCAAGTTCGGCGACCTGCGTCCATATGCGATGCTCGAGCCGGTGGCGGCCGGCGGCGTCGTGATCAAGCTAGCGACGCTGCACAACGAGGAGGACATCGTCCGCAAGGACATCCGCGCTGGCGAGGACGTGATCGTGCTGCGCGCCGGCGACGTGATCCCGCAGGTCGTCTCGCCAGCGCCGCACGTTGCCGAGCACAAGGATCGCCCACCGCCCACGCACCCACCTGAGAGCTGCCCGTTCTGCAAGACCCCCACCATCAAGCCGGAGGGCTCGGTCTTCACGAGCTGCCCCAACCGTGACTGCCCAGAGCGAGCGTGGCAGCTGCTCAAGCACTTCGTCTCGCGGGGAGCGATGGACATCGACGGGCTCGGCGAGAAGCAGGTGGCCCTGCTGCAGCAGCAGGGCTTGGTTCACACGGCTGCCGACTATTACCGTTTGCATGAGCACCGCGAGCGGTTGCTCGAGCTGGAGGGCTTTGGTGAGCTGTCGGTCAACCACCTACTAGCGGCGATCGAGGCTTCCAAGCAGCGCCCGTTCGGGCGCGTCCTGTTTGCGCTCGGCATCGAGGAGGTCGGCGAGATCACTGGGCGCAATCTCGCGCTGCGCTTTCGCGACATCGATGCCCTGCTTGCGGCAGGCGCCGCCGAGATCGCCGAGACCCCCGGGATCGGAGAGAAGATGAGTCTCCTGATCCACGCACAGCTGCACGACGAGCGCATGTGCGCGCTGGTCGAGGACCTGCGCGCACAGGATCTGCGCTTCGCCGAGGAGGGTCCTGCCCCGACAAGCGGTCCCCTCGTGGACAAGACGTTCGTGCTGACTGGCACGCTGCCTACGCTCTCGCGCGAGCAGGCGACCGAGCGCATCCAGGCCGCAGGCGGGCGAGTCACCAGCGGCGTGTCGAAGAAGACCGACTACCTGGTTGCTGGCGAGTCTCCGGGGTCCAAGCTCGAGAAGGCCGAGCGGCTGGAGGTGGCGGTCCTGGACGAACGCGGTTTGCTCGATTTGCTGGGTGGATAGCCACGATTCCGTCCGGCCCTTTGCATACAATAAGCAACAGGAAGGTGCAGTGTCGCGGTCGACGCAGCCACCTGACACGTGTGCTTTCGGAGTGACCCTCCGGATGGGTTCGACTCCCACACCTTCCGCCGATTGGATGGACGATGTGGGATAGGCAGCAACGGTCACGCGCCGAGGCGGATTCGTCCCCACCGTGTCCCCGTCGTCCGTCCTAAGACAGAGGTTGCTGTGGTAGTATCGCTACAGCACGTGTCAAGTGGCTGTGGCGCCTTCGGCCCGCCTTTCGGTGGGTCGAGTCGTTTTCTGGGTCGCTCAGTAGCGCGCGAGCGTGATCGCCATGTTGTCCTGGATCGTGTGCGCCTCATACGTTTCGATGCCGTCGTTGAAGAACGCGAAGGCAAGGATGTCCCCGCCCTCACTTTCGCAGTAGCCGGCCAGGTTGGACACGCCGTTCAGGGTTCCCGTCTTGGCTTGGCAGCGCCCCGAGGCTGGTGTGTGTCGCATCCGTTCTGAGAGCGTGCCTGTTTGGCCAGCTACGGCCAAGTCGTTTCGCAAGGTCGTACCCAAGGGACTATGGGCAAGCGCGGTGAGCAGCCCCACCACCTGCTTGGGGGTGGTGTGGTCGGAGTGCGACAGGCCCGAGCCGTCGATCAAGTAGGGGTGCAGGTCGAAGTTCTTGGCGATCGTCGTGCGTACTACGGCGGCCCCCGCGGCGGTCGTGCCGGCGCCGCCGAAGCGCGCGCCGATGTCCTTGATCAAGGTCTCCGCGAAGTAGTTGTCAGACGGCGGAAGGGTCAGTCCGAGCAGGGTCGCCAGGTCCGGCGAGGCCTCGCTTGCGATCGTACTGGCGCCCGCCGGGGTCGTTGCGGCTGTGCCCCCGTGCACTTTGACCCCCTCGGCCCTGAGCGCTCCCCTCAGCTGCAAGGCGGCATAGGCGGCAGGTGCGTGTGCGCCGCCCTCGGAGCCTGTCGCGCCGCGGTTGAAGGAGAGTCCGCTGAGCTCGCCTTCCAGTTCGGGGTCGGGCGCGTAGCCGCTGTAGGGATCTCCGCGCAGGGAGTCAAACCAGGAATCGTCGCCGTCCACGTTGCCAGTCACTTCGCTGATGCCCGCAGCCTTGACGAGTGCCGCCAGCTTGGTCACAGTCGCGCCTTGACCGCCATAGCGGGCCGCCACGTAGGAGGCGCTGCCGAAGGTGGGGTCGCCACCGCCCTTCAGGTAGAGGTTGCCTTCCCAGCGCCCGCTCGCGCCCAAATGTCCCGTGCCAAGCACGCTCGTGGTGAGCGTTGCTTCCGGGCCCATCAGCTCCAGGGCGGTAGTGGCGGTGTAGAGCTTCTCTACCGAGGCCGGAGGGTGGGGGACTTCGGCGTGCTCGCTGAACAGCGTCGTTGCCTTCGTCAGGTCGTACACATAGGCGCCCGACCCGGGCCCGGCGAGCTTCATCTCGCGGGCAAGCGGCGCTTCTAGCGAGTTCTGGGCCAGGGCCGCGGGGGCTGCGCTCGCGGCAAGGAGAGCGCACGTTGCGACTGCTAGCAGGGCTGCGAGTCTCATAGGATCGGGTAACACTACGTACAATCAGTATTCATGGGCGAGGTTGTCAACTTGAAAGCAGCCGCTAAGCGTGGCTCGGGCACTGGAACACGCTCGCCCTCCAAGAGGAGCGCTCCCGCGCGAACCTCTAAGCGCAGCGGGCCGCGTCGCGACAAGACGGCCTTGGTGCTCGGCGGCGGAGGATTCACCGGCGGGGTCTATGAGATCGGGGCTTTGCGTGCCCTCGACCTGCTCGCGGCCAATCGCACGATCAACCAGTTCGACGTCTACGTAGGCACCTCCGCCGGCGCGTTCGTTGCCTCGCTGTGCGCCAATGGGGTCACCCCGGAGGAGATGATGCGCGTCGTCACCCACCAGGGCCCGCAGGCATTCAGGGATATCGATCTCGGTGACCTGCTGCGCCTGAACTTGCCTGAGCTGGCGCGAACGGGCGTGCGCCTGCCGCTGAGGATGGCCTTATTGGCGCGTCAGTTGCTGCCCCAACTGGGTCAAGTATCGCTGATCGACATTCTGCTCGGCATCGCCGAGACCTTGCCAAGCGGCGCATACACGGGAGAGGGCATCGAGCGCTACCTGCGCCGCGTCCTGGAAGAGGACGGCCGACACGACGACTTCCGTGCGCTCGAGCACGAGCTTTATCTGGTGGCGACGGATCTCGACTCGTGCGAGCGGATCGTGTTCGGAGCCGACGGCTTCGACGACGTGCCGATCTCCAAGGCGGTGCGTGCGTCGGGAGCCTTGCCGATGGTCTACGCCCCGGTCAAGATCGGCGACCGCGAGCTGATCGACGGGGGCATCGTCTCGACCACAAACCTCGACATCGCCGTGGAGGCCGGGGCGGCGCTCGTGATTGTGATCAACCCGATCGTCCCATTCGTGAACCAACGCGAGGACGGGGAGGCTGGCCCTCCGGCGCGCAGGATCTCCGACATGGGCTTCTCCAAGATCGGCTATCAGGCTTTCAAGCTGCTAGCACACCGACGTTTGCACGAGTTGGCCGGCATGTGGGAGGAGCGCTATCCGGGTGTGGACATCGTGTTGATCGAGCCCGAGCCGACCGACGAGCTGATGTTCGAGACCTCGATCATGAGCTTCTCCTCGCGCATCGAGATCGCGCGCCACGGATTCCAGTCGGTGACCTACCACCTGCTTGACGAATACGAGCGCTACCAGGAGATCTGGGCGCGCCACGGCATCGAGATCTCCGAGCGCCGCGTGCGTAAAGTGGTCCGCCATTTCGAGGCCGAGGAAGAGGAGGTTGGCGCCTGGCGCAAAATCCTCGAAGGCACGACCGGTGCGCTGCTGCGCCAGTCGGGCTCCGCGGGATAGCGGGCCAGGCCCGTCGCGGTCTGGGCGCGCCAGGCCAGGGCACACCTCCGCCGTGGGTTGTGCAAGTGGCGTTTGGCCGGTCTGGGCGCGCCATGCCTGGGCACACCTCCGCCGTGGGTTGTGCAAGTGGCGCCCGAGCGCTGCGAGCACGACAAATCCCAAACCCACCCCTACCGCTAGTTCAGAACCAGTTCAGTGCTCAGGTGAGCGCGCGGTCGACCGCGTTCAGCAGACGCGTCGAGCAGGCCTCGTCGCGGATCGCGATGCGCACGTGACGGGGCTCGCCGAGCGCATCGCCGGCCGCCACGAGGATGCCCGAGCGCGCCAAGCGCGCGGCCAGCTCGCCGCCGTCGAGCGTGGGATGGGCAAGCCAGAGAAAATTGGCCTGGCTGTCTGAGAGCTCGAAGCCGCGCTGGCGCAGTGCCGTGGTCAGGCGCTCGCGCTCCTTGCTCACGCGCCGCACACGCTTGGCGATCAAATCCGAGCAGTTGCGCAAGGACTCGAGCGCTCCGGCCTGGGAGATCTCGCTGACGCCAAGGTCGGGTTCGAGCTCGGCAAGCAAGTCCTCCGCACCGGGCGCACCGACTGCGTAGCCGCAGCGCAGGCCGGCCAGCCCCCAGGCCTTTGAGAAGCTGCGGAACACGAGCAGGCGAGGGTTGCTCTCCAGCAGCCGCAGCGACGAGTCAGTCGGCTGGGCGTCGGCGAACTCGACCAGCGACTCGTCCACCAGCACGCCGACATAGTCGGGCAGTGCCGCGAGCAATCGTTCCAGCTCGGTCGTTGGCAACAGCTCGCCTGTGGGATCGTTGGGGCTGGCCAGTGCGACCACGCGCGTGCTATCGCCAACAGCCTCCAGCAGCGCGTCCACACCGCCGTTGACAGGTACCGCGCGCCCGTGTGCGCGGCGCGCCATGATCGGGAAAAGGGGATAGGAGGGCCAAGAGGTGATCAGCTCCTGGCCAGGCTCGATCAATGCGCGTGTGGCGGCGCTCAGCAGCTCGGCAGCACCGTTGCCCACGATCACCCGGGCCTGGTCGACGGAATGGCGCTCAGCCAGCCGCGCGCGCAGCTGGGAGCCGCGCATGTGCGGGTAGCGCTGCATCCCGCGCCGCGCGACGAAAGTGATCGCGCTGACAACCTCTGGGTGTGGCAGATCGGGCCAAGTCGTCTGCGAGAGGTCGAGCGTCTCGACGCGCGTCAGCGCCTTGCGTTTGCGCTCGTCTGCCTCCTCGCGCAGCTGGCTGTTGACCTCCTCCTCGGTCATCCCCTCGAACTGCTTGTAGTAGTCGAGCAGTCCCATCTCGTCAACAGTCTCTCCGCCGGCTTGGCGTATTGGTTTCTCGCGTGCGTCGATCCCTCACCGCGAATTGTGCGCGGTTTTCTCGCCCGCGTTTCCTGCTCACGGCGAATTGCCCGGTGTGACGCTAGATCCCGGGCCATGGATCACGACGAACCAGAACGAGAACGCCGCGGCACAGACGGCGGCGGTGACGCCGAATATCCGCCCGAGAGCGCCGGTGCGCTGGTCATAGCCGGCGGCCCGACGCACCAAGATCCAAGCATTGTCAAGGCGTCTGAGCAGCATCAGCATGCCAAACAAAAGCGCGAACAGGGCCACCAGTGCGATCAGCACCCCGAAGGACACGCTGCCGGTGAGGTAGTTGGCCTGCGCGCTGAGCCAGAGGCAGGCAACCGGTATCGGCCCCCAGCACAGCAGGCTGCCAACGACCATCCCCGCGAACAGGAGCTTGGCCAGCGTGTTGTCGATGCGCTGCCTGGAGCTGCTGCCGCGCTCGGGTAGCGCACGGAAGCGAGTAGGCGCGGTGCCGGGTCTGCGGCCAACAAAGAGGCCGCCGGTCTCACTTGGATCGGTACGCATCGTCGCCAGCTATGTTCGCAGCTAACGGGACGCTAGCCCGTATACAGTGCGTCGAGGACGTCGGCGTACTTCTCGGCCACGATGTTGCGCTTGACCTTCAACGTCGGCGTGAGCTCGCCGGTCTCCTGGGTCAGATCATGCGGCAGGATCGCAAAGCGCTTGACCTGCTCCACGGGCGCGTAGCGGAGGTTGGCGCGGTCCACCTGCTCGCCGATCATCTCTCGTACCGAAGACTCCTCGCAAAGCTGTGCGGTGTCCTCGGGCAGGTCGTGCTCGCGCGCATAGGTGGCGATCTCTTCCTCGTCGAGCGTGATCAGCACGACGGGATAAGGGCGCTGGTCGCCGTGCATCACGGCCTGTGAGATCCAGCGGCACTGCTTGAGGTCGTTCTCGAGGTTCGCGGGCGTGATGTTCTTGCCACCCGCGGTGATGATGATGTCCTTCTTGCGGCCGGTGATCGAGAGATAGCCGTCCTCGTCGAGCGAGCCGAGGTCGCCGGTGTGCAGCCAGCCGTTCTCGACCGAGCCGAAGCTGGCGTCGGCGTTGTTGTGGTAGCCCTGGAAGATATTCGGCCCCTTGATCAGGACCTCGCCATCCTCGGCGATCTTGATCTCTACACCGGGGAATGGCCTGCCGACTGTGCCGAACCTGTGGTCCTCGACCGTGCAAACGGTTGCGGCCGTGGCGGTCTCGGTCATGCCGTAGCCCTCGAGTACCGGTACGCCGGCGGCCCAGAAGAATTCGAGGATCTCCTTGGAGATGGGAGCCGCGCCGGTGACGGCGTGGCGAACGTTGCCGCCAAAGATGGCCCTGACATTCTTGAACAGCTTCTCATCCGCCTCTTCGAAGGGCGCCATCATCTCCGCGGGAACCTCTTCGCCGCGGGCCTGCAACTCGCGCACCTTGCCGCCCAGAACGATCGCCTTGCGAGCTTGCTCCTGCTCCTCCGGGGACTTGGACTGCAGAGCGGCGTTGGCGAGCGTGTAGATCTTCTCGAAGACGCGCGGCACCGACGGAAGATAGGTCGGTTTGACCTCCATCAGCTCAGCCACGATCTGCTTGGTGTCACCCCCGAAATAGGCGACCGTCGCGCCAAGGTCGAAAGCGCCGAGCTGGATCAGAAGTGCGAAGGCATGGGCGAGCGGCAGGTAGAGGTAGATGACCTCGTCGTCTTCGATCTGTCCGACACTGCGCAGCATCTCCATCATCGAGGCGTAGTTGCCGTGGCTGAGCACGCAGCCCTTGGGCGGCCCAGTGGTGCCGGAGGTGTAGATGAATGTGAAGGGATCCTCCGGTTTGACGCTTTCGCGCCGTGCCTGTAGCTCGGAGGCCTCGTGGGTGCGTCCACGCTCGCGCACCTCGTCGAGAGTGACGGTAGGGACCGCGTGCTCGCTGGTGGGTGGATCCATCACGATCACCGTGCGAAGGTTGGGAATCTGATCGCGGATCTGGGCGATCTTGGTGAGCTGCGCGTCGTCCTCGCAGAAGATCGCGCTGGCGCCGGAGTCGGAGATCACCCACAGGCACTCCTCGGGCGAGTT
>DATHMQ010000166.1:0-23194 GCA_035486935.1 Solirubrobacteraceae bacterium | reverse complement strand
GAGGCGCCGCGCGGGGTGTCGATCTTCCGTGAGGAGATATGGCTCGCGGTCAAGGAGGAGAACAGGGCGGCAGCGGAGGCGCAGGCTGACGCTCTGCCCTCGACTCCGATCGAGGAGGTGCGGGGGGACGCCGCGGCAGCTGCAGGTGAGGAGCAAGCTCAGCAGGAGGATTCGCCGCCGGCTGAGCCGGCGGCCTAGACTGGGTTCGTTCGTTTTCCCTCGGAGAGGAGACTCCCATGCATGCCGTGCTGATCCATGAGACGGGAGGCCCGGATGTCTTGCGCTACGAGGAGTCCGAGCGGCCCACCCCGGGCGAGGGAGAAGTTTTGATTGAGGTTCGTGCCGCGTCGGTGAACCCGATCGACTGGAAGATCCGTCGCGGCTTGCGCGAGACGCAGCTGCCCGCGGTGCTCGGCAACGATGTGTCCGGAGTGGTCGAGCTCTCGCGTATGGATGGGTTTGCCGCGGGAGACGAGGTGCTTGGCGTCGCCTCCAGCGGTGGCTATGCCGAGTTCGCGACTGTCCCGGCTACCCTGATCGCAAGGAAGCCTGCTGGCGTGAGCCACGAGCAGGCGGCGGCGCTGCCTGTCTCCGGCCTGACCGCATGGCAGGCGCTGTTCGACAGCGGCGGCCTGCAAGCTGGCCAGACCGCGCTGGTCGCAGGCGGCGCTGGCGGTGTCGGCCATCTCGCTGTCCAATTCGCAAAGCACGCCGGTGCGCGTGTGATCGCCACCGGCTCGTCTCGAAACCGCGACTTCGTGCTCGGCCTTGGTGCCGACGAGTACATCGACTACTCAAGTCAGGACGTTGGCGAGGCCGCGAGCGATGTGGATGTAGCGTTCGACACCGTGGGCGGTGAGACGACCGAGTCGCTGGTGCCCACGCTGCGCGAGGGCGGTGTGCTTGTCACGATCGCCAATGCGCCGCCGGAGCAGCTTGCCGCCGCGCGCGGCGCCCGTGCCGAGCTACTCGTGATGAGTTCGAGCTCTGAGCAGCTTGAAAAGATCGCCGGGCTCGTTGCCGACGGGGCGGTGCGTGTTGAGATCGCGCGGACGTTCCCGCTCAGCGAGGTTCGTCAAGCTCATGAGCTGAGCGAGGCCGGGCACACGCGCGGGAAGATCGTGCTCGAGGTTAGTTAGCTCTGTTCAAGATGGCCCAGCCACGATCTCTAGAACTTGACCAAGGTCGCCACCGACACATGCGGCCAGTTGATTTTCTCGAAGTTCAGCACGACCGTCTGCGAGTACTGAAGCTGTAGACGGGTCTGACCGCCCGGAAGCTGAATCGTCTCGATCCAGAAGATCGCGCTCATCTTGACCGCGGTTGCGTTGGCGGTGAGGAAGGGAATGTTCTCGATCCCGCCGACCGGTTCGCTGGCCACAAGCAGCACCACGGTTTTCACGATCGACTGACCCTTGATGGCTTCGGTGAGCACCAGGTTGGGGTTGGCGATGGCGCCTAAGGGAATGCCTGCGGGAGGTTGCGCGGTCAGGAACGGGTCCAGGTAGCCCAGGCCTTTTATCGGTTCGCCGTTATCTTGCACTGGAGTCGAGCTGGCCGGGGAGATCTTCGGTCCTCCCTGGACTTCAAAGCCCTGGCCTTGCGCAAGCAGTGCGTTGCCGTGGGGGATGGTGGCGAGACGCACGATGCTCGGCGGCGCCTTGGGTGCCTCGGTTGCGGGCACGTTGATCCAGATCCCCGGCTCGATGTGCAGGCCGCCGCTTTCGTTTGCTTCGCTGATGCGCTGCAAATAGGTGAGGCCCAGGAAGAAGATGTCGTCCTGCTCGGTGCCGCGATTGGGGATCGGACCGGAGATTGAGGTGAATTCGAGCGTCTCCTTCGTTGCGTTGAGCTCGAGGAAGAACGGTAGGCCGCCCTGCTTGTCGGGCCGTGCGATCAAGTTGAAGCCTTTGCCGACCCAGGAACCACGAAGGCCTGCGAGCACCCCCAGTTCGCTATCGGTGGCTTCGCCGCCGCTGCGGGGTTCGCCCGGTGGGGGACCCTTGACCGGGGCCGCGGCCACAGGAGCGCCAAGACCCTGGTTGGCAGCCTCGGTCTGGACGAACGTGGCCGGATTCATGAAGTGCGAAGCCTGTGCCGCTGCCTGTGTGAAGTTCTCTTCGGTGAGGGCGGTCGCTGTGTTTGTTTCAGCGACGTCAGTCGAGCTCGCCATGGCGAAACCTCCAATTATTAGGGGGCCGCCTCGGCGCGCCTCGGACGGCCATCTGATCGGATCGCCATAATACGACTTAGCGTACTTCGCCGCAATGTTGGAACTCCAAAATCACAAGACGTCAACAAGTTCTCGCTGATGCGGCGCGACTGCCTCCGGGACTTGGGTAACGGTTTGGTTGATAGATCGTTCTAGACAGGATATTGTCAGAAGCCGGAGGGAATCCACAACCAAAGGACTCGACGGGCCAATGCCCAACACCACGAAGGAGCGCATTCTCGACTCGACGGCCGAGCTGTTTCGTCGCCAGGGATATGTCGGCACGGGGATGAAGCAGATCGCGGCTGAAGCGTCGGCCCCGTTCGGCTCGGTCTACCACTTCTTTCCCGGCGGCAAGGAGGAGTTGGGTGCCGAGACGATTCGCACCTCGGGTCGCTTGTATTCGCAGTTGTTCGCGGCGATCGCGATCGAGGCTCCCGACCTGTTGAGCGCCGTGCACGACTTCTTCGCCGGCGCCGCCGAGACGCTGCGCGAGACAGACTATGCCGACGCTTGTCCGATAGCGACCGTGGCGCTCGAGGTCGCGAGCACCAACGAGACGCTGCGGCTTGCCACGGCCGATGTCTTCACGGAGTGGATCGACGGTGCGAGCGCCTATTTCGCCCACGCCGGCATCTCGCGCGTGCGTGCGCGCGAACTGGCGTTCGCGATGCTGTCCTTGCTCGAGGGCGCGTTCATCTTCTGTCGTGCGCTGCGCTCGAGCGAGCCGATGGCGGTTGCCGGGGCGGCGGCGGTGGAGGCGGTCCGCAAGGCGCTCGAAGAGCTCGAGAGCGATAAGCAACCCAGCGCATAAAAAGCTGGTCCGCCTTACCGCGGTAGACGATCTGCGGTCACAAAGCTGAGGGCTTGGGCTAATAGGTGTGGACGATGGAGCGGGACACGCACAAAGAGGCTGCTCTGCTGGCTGCGGCAAGCTCGGACGGCGAGGCGTTTGCCGCCTTCTACCGGCACTTCGAGCGCCAAGTCCTTGGTTTCTTCATGCGTGCCACTGCTCGCCCTGAGCTGGCCGCGGATCTCACGGCCGAGACCTTTGCACGCGCGCTCGAGTCGCTGGCAACCTACGATCCCGCCAGGGGACGGGCCGACCAGTGGCTGTTCGGTATCGCTCGCAACGTCTTGGGCTCGAGCTATCGCCAGGGCCGGGTCGAGTCCGCCGCGCGCGAGCGGCTCGGCTTGCCGCGCCTTGTCCTCGATGACCATGCGATTGAGACGATTGCACGGCTGAGCGAGCACGAGGAGCACGCGGCACTTGCGCTGGCCTGCCTTCCCGACGAGCAGCAGTACGCGATCGAAGCGCGCGTGGTGGAGGGTCGCGACTATGCGGAGATCGCTGGGGAACTGCGCTGCTCGGAGGCTGTGGTAAGGCAACGAGTCAGCCGTGGGCTGAGCACACTACGAGCGAGATTGGCTGGTGAGCGATGAGCGTCCTTGCGCAATTGGAGCACGACCTTCTCGAGGCGGCGAACCGTAGGAACGCGGCCAATGCAGTCGCTACCGAGAGCAGCGTCGATGCGCCGGTATCGCGGTTTGCTGTGCGCTTTCGGCTCCGCAGGCTGCGCCTCCTGTCGATCGTATTTGCCTGTCTGCTCGCGAGCGCGACGATTGCCCTGGCGGCAGACGGGGTGATCCTCAGCGGGGCGCCGGTTCGCCCGGAGGGGCGGTTGAACCCGAGCGTGGGCGAGGGTATTCCCGCGCCAGGTGCGTCGCAGTTGCTCTCCCTGCGTGTGCCCGATCCAGAAGGTGGGCTGCCCTGGGGAATGCGGATAGTGCGCACCACGCGCGGGGAGGTCTGCGTGCAGATCGCCCGCGTCGAGAACGGGCAGCTCGGCGAGCTCGGTATCGACGGCGTCTTTCACGACGACGGACGTTTTCACCCGCTGCCTGCGGACGTGCTGCCGGAAACCAGCAGAGTGGGCGTGAGAGTGAATGACGAAGACGCGACAGAGGCCGTCAGCTGCCACTTTGCCGGCCAGGTCGTCGTGGGCGAGCATGTCGGTGTAGACCGCAGTGCCGGTGCGGCAGACGGAGGTGAACGGAAGCGTCCGCTCAGCGAGCTGCGCAACATCTACTACGGAATGCTCGGAGCGCCTGCGGTCAGCGTCAGCTACAAGGCCGGCAAGACAGACCGCAGCCTCGCGGTGCTGAGGCCGCTTGGCGCGTACCTGATTGTGCGAAGGGCCGCCCATAAGGAGCTCGAGGGATCGGGCGGAGAAAGTCTTGGCAGCGAAGGCGACCTGCCTGCGTCCGCGCCGCTTACCGCGATCGCTTATCGGCTGGATGGCAAGCTCTGTCAGCGCGGGCCGGTTCTTCCGCCTTGGGGCATCGAGCATCTGGCCGATCCATGTCCTGAGCCGCACTGGCCGGCTGCCCGCGATGTGGCGCCGCGCGATCTGCACCACCCGCTGCACGTACAGCTTCAGTGGGCCAATCGCCAAGTGACTGGAGCCCAGTTGAGCTTCACAGCGCCGTTTGCTGTCAGAAGCGCCAAGGAAGACTATGTCGTGCGCATACCCGCAATTTCGTGCAATCGCGACGTTGCGCCAGGTCAGAGTGGTGTGGCTCTTGGGTACAGCGGCTGGTCACTGGGACGCAACGTGACGCGCGGCTCGACCGTGAAACACCGATTCTCCAGCCTCGAACTGTTCAGCGGTCAGTGTGGAGGTCGGCGGCACCTGCTAGATGTCAGCAGGCGTTCGGCTGTCATCGAAGTTGTTTACAGCAAGTATCAGGGTGCGGTTCCGGTGCTGGTCGGGAGTACCACCGTGCGGCTGCCGGTTGGCGCTCGGCTTGTGCGGAAACCGGTTGTGCAGTCTCCCCGCCATTGAGGGGCATGTCCGTCGTTGCGCGCCATGAGCCAAGGGTTTCGCAATTGCAAGTGGTGTCGGTCGAGCTTGGGCGGAGGAGCATGGCGCTTGGTCATTGCGCCTCTGGTAGCAGCACGAAGCCCGCGCGGATGCCGCGCTCAGGTGCCGCCAGAAGCTTCGCGGAGGTAGTGTGCTCGGCTGAACGGCTGCTGCGCTGCGTCCGGCGATGAGAGGAAATGCTCGAGTGCGTTCACCATCTGGCCAATAACGCGATTGCCTCGGTGGCGATTGAAGGGCGGGTTGAGCGCGTAGATCAGCCCATGATGTGCTTGGCCGCGGCTCTCATGGGCACGTCTGGTCTGCTCGTAGTCCGCGATATTGTCGGTGACGATTGCGCGACCGTCGTCTTGTGCACGCGCAAAGACCTGATCGTCGCTGATCCCGGCGTAGCGGCCCATGTGAGCTGGCTCGCTGATCGCGACCACGTCGAATCTACGCTTGCGCAACTCGAGCGCGATCGTCGGCGTCCACATCTCGTCGAGCAGCAGCCTCACGCGGCAGATGCGACCGCGAGCATATGCCGCAACCGCTCAGCTGCCAACTCATCCATTTGGATGCGCTCGTCGATGTCACCAGGGTAAGCGGCGTAATAGCTCGCTGCCAGTTCCACGGTGCTGCGATCGAGGCCGCCTATATGCGCGACTGCCTCGATCGGGTTCGTCGCGCTCTCCCCGGCTGCCGCCTTCAGATCGCGGGTGATCTCCCAGACATCGGGGCCGCCGGCGATCCCGGCCCGCCTGCCGGTGGGGCCCGATCGGAAGGTGATCCCCGGGAACTCTTCGATCCGCAGGCCCTCCTCGATCAGGCGCTCCGCCACGCGTGCCTTCGACTGGCCAAGGCGTTCGCTGCGAGCATCGAGCATATCTACGACCTCTGCCGAGAACCGGGCGGAAAACGACTTCGTGCGCTTGGTGCGTGACATGACCGTCTCTCCTGGTGCAAGACTTTGTAATACAAAGTAGCACGAACGGCCGATGGGCACGGCTGGTTTCGAACCAGCGACCTCTCGCGTGTGAAGCGAGCGCTCTCCCACTGAGCTACGCGCCCTAGGTCCCGTGAGTCTATTGGGCTTTTCTGGCCTCCGTTCCCAGGCAGGTCAACCGGCCGCGACCGGCGTAAGCACGATCACCGGGATAACCCGCCCGGCTGCTTTCTCTTCGTACTCGGCGAACTGCGGCACGCGTGCCTTCTGCGTGTCAAAGAGTCGCTCGCGCTCGGCCCCTGTGGCCTCGCTGGCGACGGCGTCGAGCGTGTCGCTGCCGACCTCGATCTTGACGTTCGGGTTGGCCTTGAGGTTGTGGTACCAGTCTGGGTTGGTTGGCGCCCCGGCCTTGGACGCGAAGATGACGTAGCGCCCGTTGTCGTCCTGATAGGCGAGCGGGTTGATGCGACTCTGACCGGACTTGGCGCCGGTGTGGTGCAGGAGGAGCAGCGGCATGCCCTCGAACATGCCACCGACGCGTCCTTCGTTGGCGTGGAATTCGTCGATGATCTTGGCATTGAAGTCTGCGGGCGAGGTGGACATTGGGCTCCTGTGGACGTGGGCGGGTGGCGAGATGAGCACTGGCCAGTCTAGGGCCGGTGCGGCGACTGTTGGCTCTCGGAGTTGAGTCAGCCGGTTTCGGTGCGGAGCGGGATGGACGCTCGTTCGATAGTCGGTCGCGTTGGTCAAGGCTCGATCGATGCCGGACGAGGTACGCTTTGCACGCGCGCGTACGCGATGGCGTCGCGTTTGGGCCACGTGTGGTCGAGCGCTACGCTGGTGCGCCCCGCAAACGCGGAGGTTCGATGCTAGGCCGAATCAAGACATCCAATCGTCCACTGCAGGGTCCGGTCGCGTTTGGAATCTCGCAGACCGAGTTCGATGAGCGCGTGAGCGTGATCTCGATCGAAGGCGAGCTCGATCTCTTGACCGCGCCGCGCTTGAAGTGGGTGCTCCTCGATGCGCTCACGGCTGGCCAAGACAGGCTCGTGGTCGATCTCTCGCTTGCCACATTCATGGACTCGACGGCGCTTGGAGTGCTTCTGGGCGTGGAGCGGACGCTTGGGCTCGACGCCTGTCTGGCAATCGTCTGCACGGCGCCCAACGTGCTGAAGATCTTCGAAATCGCCGGACTCGATGGCGTGTTCGCGATCTTTCCCACGCTTGATGGCGCGCTCGCGTACGCGCAAGGACACGAACGGCTCGGCGATCGCGGAGCTAGCTGATGGTGAGCGACACGAGCAAGCTTCCGCCAACCGCTGCGAGACGCAGATCGGTGGCGGTGGCTGTGCTCGTCGCCTGCACGGTCGCTTTCTCGTGCGCGCCGGCGGTTTTGGCCCGGCCGGATCGCGCTGGGCCGACCGGTGCGGCCGACCACGGGACTGCCGGCCAAACACCAGGCGGAGAATCGACCGAACAGGGCCAGGTCGGTGCTCGCGCCGGAACACCCGTGGAACAACATTCGGGCGACCATGAACCTCAGGCCCCCGCTGGCAGTGGATCGCAAGGCCCCGCCGAGGAACACCACGCCAAAAAACATGAACGGTCGGATCGCTCTGCAGGTCAAGGGACGCCCGCCGAAAGCGGAGCGCCCGCCAATGACGGGAAGCTTGCTGACGGGGCGCCTGCCATTGCTGGAGTGCCTGCCATTGCTGGGGTGCCTGCCATAGCTGGTGTGCCTGCCAACAGCGGGAACAGTGAACGCGACGATTCCGGCAAGCACAAAGGGCGCGAAGCGGCCGACCACAAGCGACACGCGGGAGGGCACCATGAACAGGGAGGAGGTTCGGGCAGCGAACGATCCGGCATCGTCGCCTCTCCCCAAACGGCAAAGTCACCGGCGGCGAAGTTGCCGGTGACCGTCGGTGCATCTCAGCCGGTCTCGGATCCAGCGAGTCTGCAGTCGGTCCCTACTACATCTGCCGTCGTGCCCGCGACCGCTGCATCGCCGCCGCTCGAGCAGGCGCCAACAGCCACATTGACGCCAACAATCGCACCGGCGCCAGTAGCCACACAGGCCCCAGTAGTCACATCGACGCCCTTTATCGCCTCGCGGCCGGTGGTCACCGGTGCGAGGTCTCAACCCAGCCGGCATGGCCGGCGCGCTTCTGTGCGTGCCGCGCGCGTCCGGGGTGCCCGCGGTCGCGAAGCGGCAGGGGTGGCCGCACCCGTGGTGAGCACGGCAGCGACGACTTCGGCGGCGACCAGCCCGACGGCACGCTCACGCACACGCAGAGCACGAGATCGCGCGCGGGCAACTGCTCGCCCGTCGGCGATCGTGACGACGATCACCAAGATCGTCGGGGTGGTCCCGACCGGCCTGTGGGTCCTGTTGGGTGCGCTGCTTGCGCTTGCCGGCGCGATGACGCTGCGCTCGCGCCTTGTCGGGCTGCGCGCCCGCCGGCTCGAGCGCCAGCGCGAGGAATTGGCCAAAGACGTCGGTCTGCTTCAGGCTGCGCTGCTTCCGCTTACGCCGGAGCGGCTGGGCCCCGTGGCCACGTCGACAGCATACCGGCCTGCCGACGGTCCCGCGGCTGGAGGGGACTTCTACGATCTGTTCGCGCTCGAGGACGGAACGCTCGCCGTGATCCTGGGCGACGTCTCAGGACATGGACGCCAGGCGTTGCCTCACACCGCGCTGATTCGCTTTACGTTGCGCGCCTATCTGGAGGCCGGCCTTTCCCCACGCGAGGCATTGCAAACGACCGGAACTGTGCTGGATCGCCAGCTCGGCGGGTCGTTCGCGACGATCATTGCGGCCACCTATCACCCGCGCGATCGCATGTTGGTCTATGCGTGCGCGGGGCATCCGCCGCCGATCGTTCAGGGCTCGGAGCCGATCGTCCCGCTCATCGTTCGCTGCGCTCCCCCGATCGGGGTCGGCATGCGAACCGGTACTCGCCAGACGGTGGTTTCGTTGCCCGGACGCTCACAGGTCTGTATGTACACGGACGGTCTCACCGAGGCCAGGGTCGGCTCGGAGCTGTACGGCGCTGAGCGGCTTGCCGGCGCGCTGTCCGAACTTGGAGCTCATCCCACGGCGCCGGCTCTGCTGGAGCGTGTGAGCAAGCAGACCACCTCGCGTCCTGACGATATGGCGGCGTGTCTGCTGTGCCTCGAGGGGGACGCTCGTCCGCCGGCGGTGGTGCTCGAGGAGGCTGAGCTCGACCGTGGGGAGGCGGGGAGCGAGCAAACCGAAGAGTTCCTGCTCGCATGCGGCGTGGAGCGTGATCGTGTCGGCGAATTGATGCGCTCGGCGCAGTCCATCGCGGGCAGCGCCGGCACCGTGCTGGTGGAACTGCGTTTCAGCGAAGGGCCTCCGGAGGTCATCTTGCGCCGCGACAACGTCGCGTTTCTCCACGCGTCCGATGCCCGGCGGCGGGCGAGTCGAGGGGCGTCGCGATGAGAGCCACGGTCGCGCTTGCCCCCGACGTGGCGATCGTCCTCGGCATCGCCTCGACAGCGATGCCGTTCGTACGCACCCCGGAGGACGAGGCGGAGCGCTGGCTGCGGGTCCTGCGACTGAGCGGCGATGTCGGCGCCGCGCTACAAGCGCTCGGCGTCAGTGAGGGAAGGCCATTCCAGGACCCCGAGGAGGGCGGCGATCGCGTGGACACGAGCGCGAGCGGCGCCGCGACCCACGACGCCGTAGAGCAGGTCACCGAGCAGGCCGCTCGGATCGCTCGCGAACGCGACTCCGCGGAGATCGGGACGACAGACGTGCTGATGGCTGTGATGTGCGTCTACGGCGCCGAGTTCGATCGCGTGCTGCGGGCGCATGGCGTCGACCGCGACGATCTGATCGAGCAAGTCGGCGCCGGCAGCCTTTGAACCTGTCGCAAAACGGGCGTGCGCTTGGTGCGTCGTCGATTGGCCCGCGATTGGCTGTGCGCCCGAACGAGAGGGCTAACCGTTCTTGGCGATCCCTTCCGGATGCGGTTCGAGTCGCACCGCCGGGATCGAATAGACCCCGGCCAGGGCGTTGACCTGAGCCTGCGTCAGGGCTGCCCCGAACGCTTCGGGACCGCCGAGCTTTTCGTAGCCGCTCACCAGGCTCTTGCCGAGCAGCGACAGGTCGAAGTGGGCGTCGTAGATGGCGTCGATGTAGAGCGGCGAGTTGGCTCGCTCGAAGCTTGCCTGTGCGGCGGCGCCTGCCCCCGCGGCGGTGGTGTTCGTCCCGGTCGAGCCAGCGCTGGAGATCGTCCGGACCGCCGCTTCGGTCATGTTCCAGCCCCGCTGGGCGAGCTGTTCATAGTTCTCATAGATGCCGGCAATGCCGGAAGCAGGCCCTGTCAGCTTGCTCGCATTTGCCAAGAACGACGGTTCGAGAAGCGCCTGGGCGCGCGTATTGGAGGCGCTCACCGCTGCGCGCAATCCGCTCCCCGGCGCTTGGGGCAAACCGCCTGCGATCGAGGGCCACGCCACACGCGAGGCGGCGACCTCGCGCTTTACCGCTGCCTCGAGGTCGCTCAACTGGCGTGACACCTGCTCGAACTGCGTGCGCTGGAGTGTCAGTTCACGACTGCTCTGTGCGTGAGAGGACGGGCTGGAGCCGCAGCCTGCGATCGGCACGGCCGCGCCGATCAGCAGCGCGACGCCAAGACTCCAGGATCGCACCCTCGCGCCGTGTGTGCCGGCGGCGCGAGGAGCGTTGCTGCGCAAAAGCTTGTGCTGGGCGCTATGGGCTCGCGTAGCGTGCTAGACGCCGAGCAGGTCCACCACGAACACGAGCGGCGCGTTCGCCGGGATCGTGGGTGGTGAGCCACGCTTGCCGTAGGCAAGTTCTGAGGGGATGATCAGCTCACGCCGTCCACCGACCTTCATGCCCGCCACTCCCTGGTCCCAACCCGGGATGACCTGACCCTTGCCGAGCGCGAAAGTGAACGGTTCGTTGCGCTTCCACGAGGAGTCGAATTCTTTGCCGCCGTTGTAGAGCACGCCGACGTAGTTGACCGTCACCGAGTCGCCGGCCTTGGCTTCCGGCCCGGTGCCGACGATGATTTCCTTGGTCACGAGCTTCGTCGGCGCGGCCCCGCTTGGCACCGTCACCGTGGGCTTGCTCGCAAGTGGGCCGCTGGTGGGCGTCTTGGCCGTGGAAGTCGGGGTCGTGGGCGTACTGCTCGTCGGCGTTTTTTCGCCTGTGACGTGTGGGACGGAGCTGACGTCGGACTCGTTGCCGACGGTAATGGAGCTCGATTCGCTGGAGCTGCCGCAGCCGGCGATCAAAGCGGCCGTGCCGAGCGTCGCCAATGTGAGGCCGAGGCGTGTGCGCCCGAGGCGCTTGGGGGAGTGGAAGTAATTGAAGTTCATAACGGTTCGGCAGCGTAACGCATCGGCGGCGTTTGCGTTGCATACAACCGTGCGCGGCCGGATCTAGGCGGCCGGCTTCGCGCTAGGATCGCCGTGGACCGTGCTAGGCGGGGATGTAGCGGCGCCCTGAATCCGCAATCCGCTCTAGCGGGGCTGAACTCCCCTTCGAGGGGTTTCGCTCCGGTCGCTCCGCCGCTTTGGAGCGTCGATGGCTCGGGTCCCGCGCGGTGTCGGCTCGTGAACCAGGTCAGGTCCGGAAGGAAGCAGCCTTAAGCGAACCCCGGCAGGCGCAGCGGGAGCACCCGATCCGGAGTCCCGGGCGGCGGCAGGCGATTGGAGGCGGGAACTTCGACGAGGGGTGCACGGTCCATTTTTTGGATTTGGATTCGGCGTGCCCGCTGGTGACAGCGGACGAAAACCAACCACGAGCGGGTTGAGCGTGTCCCTGGCCAGGGTTGGGCGTGCCGTCCAGCGACAGAGAGCGCGAAATACCAACCACGAGCGGTTTTGCGCGAGTTCCGGGCGAGGGTGGGGCGTGCCGTCTAGCGACAGTGCGCGAATACCAACCAAGAGTTGTTTGCCTTGGTCTCCAGGAAGCCGGGAGGGATCGACACGGGCAGGTGCGGGTCCTTCGGATCGAGGATGTAGTCCTTTTCGATTTCGATGCTCGCGGGATCGGCATAGCTTCCGTATTCCTGCTGCTTGGCTTCGGCGCGAGTCGCTTCGGCGCTGACGATCAGGCCGGGGCGCGCTTTCAGGTAGAGCGCGAGCAGTGGGATCGGCGCATGGTTGGGCACGCCCACCGGACCGCACTTCAGCGCGATCGCTTCGTTGTGCACCATCGCAAGCAGGTCGTCCTGGATGCTTTCCTGACGGGCCAGGTTGCGCAGTTGGTGGTGGGCTGAGCGGACTTGGCCAGGGAGCGTCGCGAGCAGTGCCAAGAACACAAGCCCGCCTGCCACCATCCAAGGTAGGCGGCGCTTGTCGCCCTTGGGGAGGGCCGTCCAGCCGAACACGCCGGCGCCGCAGAACAGGCACAGGATCGCCGAGGCCAGGAACGCATAGCGTTCATCGATCGGGAGCCCGAAAGTTGCCATAGCGGCAAACACGACCACGGCGAGCAGTCCGGCCGCGGCGGCCAGCCGAGCGCGCTTGCCCAGCCAGGCGAGCGACAGCACTCCGCCGAGCGCGGCGCCGAGCAGCGGGACGGGACGCAGGATCGCGCCGATGCGCCTGGGGATGTACTCGGGCACCTTGGCGATGCCGGTCTCGCGTCCGAGGATCTCCGCGGTGTGTTTGGTGTTCGTCAGGGACCACATCGCGTTGCCGGTGATGAGCAGGTCGCTCAACACCCAGATCAAGGGTGCGGCTGCGGCAAGCAGCGCGAGCTTGGCGAGTTGTAGGCGCGTGCGCTCGGGCGTGGACCGGGCCGAGTAGACGACCAGCACGACCCAATAAATCCCAGAAAAAGCCCAGGCCTCGGGGCGCAGCAAGCCTGCCAGCCCCAGCAGCACGAGCACGGGCGCTCCCGCGCGAGGCTTGCGCGTCTCGACGAGCAGTGCCGAGAGCACGAGCAGCATGTATGGGACGTCGACGTAAGCGCGGACCCCGTAGGAGAGCACCGGCACGCGCGTGAGCAGGATCAGCGCCGCCAGGATTCCGGCGGCGCGCCCGAACCACTCGCTGCCCAGTCGGTAGACGATCCAGCCGCACGCCGACAGCGCGAGAAAGGCCAGCGCCACGACGATCGCGGTCGTGGCGCTTGCGCCCAGAGGCGCCAGCGGTATGCCGAGCAGCTCGACCAGCGGGTGCGGAGTCGGGGCGATCGGCAGGCCGTATTCGGGGGTTTCCCCGCGCGTCAGCTGCTGGCCCCAGACGAGCCCGTACAGCGTGTCGTAGTTGACGAAGCCGACGCCTGCGACCAGCCACAGCGCCAGCGCTCCGAGGACGATCGCAAGCGTCGCCGGCACCCAGCGGGTGATATCTCCAAATTCGCGATGCCCCCCACGCGCGCGCGGGGCATCGGCTTTTGCGACGTCGTTCCCCGCCACGCCGGCAAGCCTCACCGGCCCCCGGCCGGGAAGGTGTCGCTGGATGTTTGCCAGAGTGCGGTGTCCCCTACGCGCGCGCAGGGCATTGGCTTTTCCGGTGCCGACCACAGCGGCGCACGCTACCTGAGCGGGCCGCGGCCGGGGATAGACTGGCCTCGATGGCCGCCGCAGCTCAATCTCTGTACCGCAAACACCGCCCACGCTCGTTTGCCGACGTCGTCGGGCAGGAGCCGGTGGTGCGCACCCTGCGCCACGCCGTCGAACGCGACAGCGTCCATCACGCCTACCTGTTCGTGGGATCGCGCGGCACCGGCAAGACCTCGATGGCGAAGATCCTCGCCTCCTGCCTGAACTGCGAGCGGGGGCCGACAGTCGACCCGTGCGGCCAGTGCGATTCGTGCCGCTCGATCGCTTCGGCCACCTCGCTCGACGTGATCGAGATGGACGCCGCTTCCAACAACTCGGTCGACGACATCCGTGAACTGCGCGAGTCGGTCGTGTTCGCGCCGGTCTCCGGACGCCACAAGGTCTACATCCTCGATGAGGCGCACATGCTCTCCCAGGCCGCTTGGAACGCGTTCTTGAAGACGCTGGAGGAGCCGCCGCCGCACACGGTCTTCGTACTGGCCACGACCGAGGCCGCCAAGGTGCCGGCCACCGTCGTCGATCGCTGTCACCGCTTCGATTTTCACCGCCCGACGGTCGAGCAGATCGCAAGTGTGCTGTCTCGTGCCGCGGTATCCGAGTCGATCGAGATTCCCCCGGAGGCGGTGGCGGCGATCGCGCGCTCGGCGACCGGTAGCTTCCGCGACGCGCTCGGCACGCTCGAGCAACTGGTCACCTACAGCGGTACACGAATCGACCTGACCGACGTGCTGGCGGTACTTGGTGTCGCCGACGAGCAGCTGCTGACGGACGCGTTCGACGCGGTCCAGTCGGGCGATGCGCGCGCGGCGCTGCAGGCGGTGGCACGCTGTGCCGAGGGCGGCCGCGATGCTGCTTCGTTCACGCGCGACCTCGAGGCTCGTGCCCGCGATCTGCTGGTCGTGCAAACGCTTGGCGAGGTGCCGTCGGAGCTGTCGCTCACTCCCGAGATCGACGAGCGACTGCACGATCAAGCGCAGCGCATCGGGCCTGCCGAGGTGGTGCGGATGCTCGACCTCCTAGGCGCCGCGCTCGAGGCCACACGCGCCGGCGCCGACCCGCGCACGCAGTTGGAGTTGGCGCTGGTCAAGGCTGCCACTCCACAGGTGGACGGCTCCGCGCGCGCGCTGCTGGCGCGTATCGAGCGGCTCGAGCAGACCTCTGCGGGGGCAGCGGTCGGCCAGGCACGGGTTGCGCCAGTTCCGCCCGTGCCCGTGCCTGCGTCATCGCTCGAGCCCGCGCTTGCGGTGCCAGCGCCCTCCAGCGCGCCTGTGCCGTCGGTCACGCCCGCGGCACCCGCGCCTGTCGCGACCATCGAGTCACCCCCTCCACCACCAGAAGTCGCGGACGAGCCCCACCTCAACGGCGACCTCGACTCGTTGTGGGCCGCTGCGCACGAGTCGGTTCGCACCGAGCACAGCCTGCTCGGTGCTGTCCTCAGCGAGGCCACGCCCGTGATCCTGACCGAACAGGAGCTCACGCTTGCCTTCCCGACGACTGCCGCTTTTCACAAGCGCAAGGCCGAGGACTCGGCCAACCGCTCTGTCCTGATCGAGACGCTGCGCCGGCTGACCGGTCGTCACTACCGTCTCGAGTTCGAGTTGCGCGAGGACCTCCCAGGGGATGTGGACGGCAATGGCGCACCCCCCAGCGAGGAGGAGGTCATGTCGCGCCTGATGGCAGAGCTCGACGCCGAGGAGCTCCCAGCAGATTGGCTTCAACAGCAGAAAGGCGGCGACTAGTGCCCCCAAAGCAGCAGCGTCCAAACATGCAGCAGATGCTCAAGCAGGTCCAGAAGATGCAGCAGGACATGGAGCTGGCCCAGCAGGAGCTGGCCAAGGAGACGGTCGAGGCCTCCGCCGGCGGCGGCATGGTGACGGTCGTCGTCTCCGGCGAGCTCGAGCTGCGCTCGGTGAAGATCGATCCGGCGGCTGTGGACCCGGAAGACGTCGACATGCTCTGCGACCTCGTGCTCGCCGCTACGAACGAGGCGTTGCGCTCAGCCCAGGAGCTGGCGGCAGGCAAGATGGGCGCGGTCACCGGCGGCTTGGATCCCGGCGCGCTCGGCGGGCTCGGTCTCCCGGGGCTCTAGTCCCAAGTTGAACTCGTTCGCTCCCCCCATCCAGAGACTCGTCACAGAGCTCTCCAAGCTCCCGGGCATCGGCAACCGCACCGCCCAGCGGCTGGCCTTCCACATCCTGCGCGCCTCCGAGCAGGACGCGCTTGGCCTTGCCGAGGCGATCAAGGAAGTCAAGGAGAAGGTCGGTCTGTGTGAGGTCTGCTTCAACCTCGCCGACGAACCTCGTTGTCGCATCTGTCAGGACACGCGTCGCGACGCAGCCGTCATCTGTGTCGTGGAGGAGCCAAGCGACGTGATCCCAATGGAGCGCACCCATGAATTCCAGGGTCTCTACCACGTGCTCGGGGGAGCTTTGTCTCCGATTGACGGCGTCGAGCCCGAGGACCTGAAGATCGACGAGCTCTACGCGCGCGTCGTGGATGGCGAGCCCGCTGTGCGCGAGGTTGTGCTCGCGACGAATCCGACGACCACCGGTGAGGCGACAGCGCTGCACATCGCCGAGGAGCTTCGCCATCGGGCCGGCGCGCAGTCCAGCTTGAAGATCACCCGTCTCGCCTCGGGTCTACCCGTGGGCTCTGACCTGGAGTATGCCGACGAGGTCACGCTCGGCAAGGCTCTGTCTGGACGCCTCTCGCTTTAGGCCTATCACGGTAGCCCTCAGCGAAACCGCTCGCCAGGTGGGGCATTGCCGGATTCCCTCGCGGCCGGCGTCAGGGGCCTGTCGGTAGCCTGCCTGTATGTCTGAGATCGTGGTAATGAAGTTCGGGGGTACGTCCGTCGCGGATGCCGAGCGCATCAAGCACGCTGCCGCGCGCATTGTCGCCAAGCGTGAGGCCGGCCACAGCGTGGTGGTGGTTCTCTCGGCACGCGGCAAGACGACCGACGAGCTGATTTCGATGGCCGGGGAGGTCTCCTCCTCGCCCGACCCGCGCGAGATGGACATGCTGCTCTCGACAGGTGAGCGCATCTCCTGCGCCCTGTGCGCGATGGCGATCCATGATCTCGGCCACCGCGCGATTTCGCTGACCGGCTCCCAGGCGGGAATTGTCACCGATGCGTCCCACACCAAGGCCCGCATCATCGACGTGCGCGCCGATCGCATCCTCTCGGCGCTGAAGGAGGAACGGATCGTGCTCGTCGCCGGCTTCCAGGGCGTTTCGACCACCTCCAGCGATGTGACTACGCTGGGTCGTGGCGGCTCTGACACGACCGCGGTGGCGCTCGCGGCCGCCGTCGGCGCCGAGGTGTGCGAAATCTACACAGACGTTCCGGGGGTGTTCAGTGCCGACCCTCGAATAGTCCCCAACGCCCGCAAGCTGGCGAGTGTCTCCTTCGAGGAGATGCTCGAGATGGCTGCCTCCGGGGCCGGGGTCTTGCAGCTGCGCTCGGTCGAGTACGCGCGCAACTACGGGGTGCGCATTCACTGCCGCTCATCATTCGAAGACAGTCCCGGTACCGTCGTGGTCTCAGAAGGAGAGAACATGGAGAAGGCCCTCATTACCGCAGTCACCCACTCGACCTCGGATTCGATGGTCACCTTGATCGGCGTACGTCACGAGCCGGGCGTGGCTGCCCGCATCTTCGAGGCGTTGGCCGAGGCCAACGTGAACGTGGACATGATCGACCAGAACGTGCCCACCTCCGCCGGCGGCAACGCCGAGATCTCCTTCACCGTCCCCCACGAGGATCTCAGGGTGGCCACCGGGGCGCTCGAACCCATGGCGGGCGACGTCTTTGTGAGCATGTCAACCCGACGCGAGATGGGCAAGGTCTCGATCGTCGGCGCCGGCATGCGCTCGCACCCCGGCGTGGCCGCCAGGGTCTTCAGAGTGCTCAACGACGAGGGCATCAACATCGAGATGATCTCGACCTCGCCGATCAAGATCTCCTGCGTGATCGCCCGCGAGCACGTCGAGCAGGCTGTGCAGGCTCTGCACAGTGCGTTCGAACTCTCCGGTGAGGGCACGATCGGCGAAGAGGAGCCTTTCAAGGCGGGCACTGCCTGAGGTCTCCTGAGCCCGAGGTCTCCTGAGCCCGAGGTCCCGTTCCAAACCCGCTCATTCGGATACAACTTTTCTCATCCGCAATAGGCCGCATCCAGATGGGATCGCCGCCGTCTTGGTGAGCGGCTTTTAACTCCGCTCATCCGAGCACAAACCTTCTCATCTAAATAGTGAAATTGCCTTGACATTCGTGCTGGGCACGGCTAGCGTGCGGCCGTCGGCACAGATAAAGACGGAAACTGGGAAAATTACGACGAGCACACATGGTGAAGGCGAAGACGCTGGCACGTATCGCTTGTGACTGGAGGGATCCGGTCATTGTGCCGGCTCATATTTTCAACACGCGTCAAGGGAGACAACGTTGGAGTCGGTCAGCAGTCAGGTGGAGCATGCGCAAACCGCCCAGGTGGAATTCGACGGGTCGCTCTCCACCGGTCCTTGGGGGCTGGGGCGACGCATCGGCGGGCTGCCGATCCTCGAGACGCGCGGGCCCGCTGCAAGCACGCTGCGGGACTCGCTCTTTCGCAGGCTTCTGTTCGCTGGAGATGTGCTCGCGATCCTCGGCGCGTTCGCGCTCGCAATCGAGCTTTCCGGAGGACGACTTCACCTGATTGGGGTGTGTCTCGCCGGTTTGCCACTGATCGTGCTCGGCGCGAAGCTGTTCGGTTTGTACGACCGCGACGATGCGGTCATCCGCAAGACCACGCTCGATGAGGCGCCCAAGCTGTTTCAACTGGCCACCCTGTGTGCGCTTGGGGCCTGGCTGGCGGGGGGCCGGCTCGGCTATGGGGTTTTCACCCGAGACGACGTTCTCTTCCTGTGGGTTGCGCTTGTAGTTCTCTTGGTGGTGGCGCGCTGCGGAGCGCGTGCGCTCGCCCTGCGCGTGGCGCCGGTCGAGCGATGCCTGTTCATCGGCAGCGCCGCCTCGGAAAAGACGATCCGTTCGAGGATGGCGGCCCACGGCGGCGTCAGAGCTGAGGTCGTGGCTCACGTCGATCTGCACGAGATAGCCCCGTGGTCGACGGACGCCTTCTCGCGTGACAAGCTCGAGCAGATACGCGATCTCGCCCGAGGGCTCGACGTGCACCGTGCGATCGTCGCGCCCTCGAGTGGAGAAGCCGGCGAGATGCTTGATCTTGTCAGGACCCTGAAAGCCGTCGGCATTCGTGTGAGCGTCGTGCCAATGCTCCTGCAGGTGATCGGCTCCTCGGTGGAGTTCGACGACCTGCATGGCGTGACGCTCATGGGTGTGCGTCGCTTCGACCTCACGCGCTCCTCGGAGATGGTCAAGCGCGCCTTCGATCTCGCTGGCGCCTCGCTTGGTTTGCTGGCCGTCTCTCCACTCATGGTCGCCATCGCGATTGCGATCAAGCTCGACAGCAAAGGGCCGGTGTTCTTCCGTCAACTGCGCGTCGGGCGCGACGAGCAGCGCTTCGGCTTGTTCAAGTTTCGCACGATGGTGCCCGACGCCGAGCAGCTCAAGCACACCCTTGCCGATCGCAACGAGGCCCAGGAGGGCCTGTTCAAGATCGCTCAGGACCCTCGCGTGACGCGAGTTGGGAGCTTTCTGCGAAGAACCTCGCTCGACGAGTTGCCGCAGCTGTTCAACGTGCTTCGTGGCGAGATGAGCCTTGTGGGCCCGCGTCCCTTGATCGACGACGAGGACCGGCGCATAGAAGGCTGGTCGCGCCGGCGCCTGGCGCTGCATCCGGGCATCACCGGCCATTGGCAGATCCTCGGGCCGGCCAGGGTGTCCTTGCGGGAAATGGTCGCGATCGATTACCTCTACGTCGCCAACTGGTCGCTATGGACCGACGTAAAGATCCTCTTGCGCACCGTCCCGCACGTGCTCTGTCGTCGCGGGCTCTGAGCTCGACACCACCGGCGTCGCCTCCATCGCCTCGTCGAGAGCCAGCTGCAAGGAGTCGCGTCCAGCGTCGAGCAGGTGAGGAGACCGCTCCCAGGACCCAGGTCCAGTGCGCTCGCTGCGAACGATCGCGATGCGCACCGCGAGCACTGCCAGCGCGACAAACCAGATGGCCACGAGGATGATGAGGATCATGAGCTTTTGAGTCCTATTCGTGCGCTCTGCAACGATTCCTTGGAATTGCCCTTTGAGGACGACATGATACTGCCCTTTTATCCCTACATGCGGTTGCCCTTTAAGTCGGACATTCGCGCTGCATGTGTGACCGTAGGCGGGGGATACCGACAAATGTCCAGTCTCTCTACAACGCATGTCCAATTTGTCGGCGATAGCGCGTGAAAAGCTGCCAATTACTCACAGAAGCTCTCACTTAAACAAAATCGTCAAGTGAAGAGCGCAAAAACAGGCAGTAGAGTCCGCGAAGATGATCCTGCGTCTCGACCGTTTCGGAGTGCTTGTCGGAACGCTCACGATCGTGACGGCTGTGCTGTTGGGTGCACTGGCCGCCAACTCGCCCACGGCGGCGGTCCTACCGGTGGGTGTCGCTGTGGCGTTCGCCGCACTGGTTCTCCTCGCACAACGCTCCTCCCCATTGATCGCGCTTGGGCTCTCGCTGTTGATCGCGGGCCTCGTGCTACCGACGTCGGCGGGCATCGTGGCGGCAGTTGCCCTGGTTCTCTTCGTGGCTTGGCGTACAGCCACTGTCAGGGATTCCCGGGCGGTCGTCGGCGCCTGCTGTCTGATCGTGATGGGGACCTGGCTGCTACTGGGGGCAAACCCAAATATCCAAGATTTCCATACGGCGCTGCTTGGCACGCGCAAGACGACGCTCGTGTTCATCGGTGTCGGTGTCGGTGCGTTGTGGCCGGCCGATACTTGGCGCGATGCCGAGCAGCTGATCGTGGGTCTGCTGATTGGCGCCGCCGTCCTGTGTCTGCTTGTTCACTTCGGCGATCCGAGCTACGAAAACAGCCTGCCTCGTGGCGCCAACGTCTATACAAGCCTCTTCCAGGGCAAATTGCGCCTGCAGGGGATCTACGCCGGGCCGTTCCACATCGCTGTGCTGGGCACCTTCCTTTGTCTACGCGGCTGGCACCTGCTGCTGATACGACGATCCAGGTGGCAAGCCCTCTGTCTGATGGCGCTCGGGGGGATCGTCGTCGTGGAGGCGGACGTTCGCACCGCGTTTGTCACGATCGCACTTGGCGTGGCACTAACACTGGTGCTTCGTCCTCCGAAGCGAATCCCGCGGGCGGGCAATTTCTGGAAGACGCTCGCGGCCGGGGGCGTCGTCCTACTGCTGCTCGCCAGTGGTGCGCTCGGGCAGAATGCTGCCCTCAGCTCGCTCTCTGAGTTTTCCTCGACCTCGGGTATCGGCGAAGAACAGCGCGCGGACACGCGGCTTGTGAGCTGGAGCACAGCCGTCAGCTATTTTCGCGAATCGCCGGTCGTCGGGCTCGGTCCCGGCTCCGCCGGAGCTGCGCTTGGGGGAAGCGAATACCACCTCGACAAGCACGTCACCTCCGACAACGAGTATCTGGCCGTCCTCGTCGAGGGCGGCGTGCTCGGTGTGATCGTCGTGTTGCTGGCGTTGTGGGCGCTGGGCCGATATTCCGCGGGGCTGCTGGACATCTCCAACCCCTCGTGTGCGGCGGCCTTGGCTTTGTTCGGGTTCGCCTTCACCGGAAACGTTTTCGAGACGTTGCCGATAAGCCTGTTCCTGTGTGTTCTACTCGGGCTGAGAGTCCCAGCAAGGCTCGGGGCGCGATGACCTCGAGCCAGCTCTCATGCGCAACCGAGAAGCGGGCGGTGGTGATATCCCCCAGCGGCAAGACGAATGCGCTCGGGCGGGCGATGTGCCTTGCCGAGCTTGCCTCGGAGGTGTTCGATTCGGTGCACCTGTATGCCCCAGAGGATGGCCCACTTTGGCCGGGCGCCAAGCGCGCGACTCAACCGGTGCGGCGCTTTGGCTCACCGGCTGGGCTTGTGACTGAGTTGGGTCGTGAAGATCGAGGATGCGTCGGTCGAGGACACGTTGGGCTCGAGCGTGGAGCTCAACTGGAGTGCGACAGAGGGTCTCTTTTCGTGTGGGCGATCAAGCCCTTGTCCAGCTCATGGGGCGCGGCTCAGGCGATCAGGCGTGCTCTGCCGATGAGCCTCACGGTCCTGGACGTCGATGACGCCGACGAGGCGCTCTCCATCCAATTCAGGACCGCATCCCTCACCAATCGCCTTCGATTGCATCCTTGGAGCCCTTTGAACCCGCGCAGAATCCGCAACACGCTGGCGAGCGCGCTTGGTGAAGTAGACGCGCTCACCTATGCGAGTGAGGCCCTCAGAAGCGCGCTCGGGATCGACTTCGACGGTCCCACGCTGCGTGTCCCGCACCCACGCCGCCAGGTCTCCTCGCGCCCGCCATGCTCGCGCGTGCCGTCCGAGCGGATTCATCTCGGCTTTCTCGGGACCGTTCGTCGGCACAAGGGTTTGGGCGACATCGAAGCCCTCGCCTTGGAGGACTCTCGCTATGTGTTGCACGTCTTCCGCGGAGCCTTGCCGGGCCCGGCCAGAGAACGCTTGAATACGCGCTTGGTCGAACACGAGGTCGACGCGCCGATGGAGGATCTCTACGGCGAGATCGACGTGGTCGTGCTGCCCCAGGATCGCTCGCCCGGCGCGCAGGTGCAACTGCCGGCAAAGCTGCTGGATGCCATGCGTTTCGGCAAGCCGATCGTCGCTAGCCCTACAGCGGCGATCGTCGAGGCTGCCGCCGATACCGTCCTCTATGTCGCCGACTGGGGGTCGCTGGATGAGGTGCGGTCCAAGGTCTTGCAGGCTCACGCCGGCGGATCGGCTCTCGGCGAAGCCGCGCTGGCGCGTTTCGAGCAGCAGTTGGCATTCGAGACTCAGGTTGGGGGGCTACGCGAATTCGTCCGTGCTGTCGAGGCTCCCCGTGAGGCACAGAAGATGGCGCAAGTGGGCCCAGCTTGACGGGACGAACGCTCATCGCCGACGGTATGCATCCGGCCAAATCGGTCCGGCTCCTTCTCGCGCGGCCGACGTGGATCGCACAAGGTGTCAACGCATTGTCTTCGTTGCTACTGGTGTCCGTGCTCACGCGATCGCTGCAGGTCGACGCTTTCGCGACTTACGCGGCGGTCCTGGCCGCATACGCGTTTGCCAACGCCCTGGTGGGAACCACGATCGGGACGCGTGCGATCCAGGGTCTCAGTGCTGGAGGACAGCGACATATCGTCTTCGATCTGCGTAGAGACCTCCCGCCGGTAGTGGGGTGCCTATTCGTCGCGGCGGCCACAACCTTGATTGTGAAAGTGGATCTCGTGGTCGCTTTGGCGGCCGCGATCGGCATGTTGGGAATTCTCGTCGCCGAGCTTGGCGGAGCCTATCCGCTGGGGCTACGTAGCTACTGGACCTATGCGCAACTGACGTTGGCGCAGATGGTGCTTTGGGTTGGGACAGTCGTTGCCGCCGCGACGCTGCTGCCGAGTTCCGAGCGGCTGGCGGTCTGCTTGGCGGCTGCGGCTGTAGGCGCTCTTCCCTATGTCGTCTATCTCCTGGCAGTGCGCGGCGTGGTGTTCACAG
>DATHMQ010000165.1:0-17934 GCA_035486935.1 Solirubrobacteraceae bacterium | reverse complement strand
GCGCCATGACAACGAGTGAGCCCACCCGCTACGTGCTGTTCGTCTGCAACCACAACGCCGGACGCTCGCAGATGGCGCAGGCCTTCTTCGAGCGCGACGGCCCGGAGGACGTGCGCGCCGAGTCAGCCGGCACCGAACCGGCTCCCGAGATCTGGCCGCCCGTGGTCGAGGTCATGCGCGAGATCGGGCTCGATCTGTCCGGGCGCACGCCCAAGAAGCTCACCGTCGAGATGCAGCAACACGCCAACTGGGCGGTCACGATGGGCTGTGGCGACGCGTGCCCATACGTGCCGAGCATCGTGGAGGAGTGGGACATTCCCGACCCCGCCGGCAAGCCGCTGGAAGAGGTCCGGGCGATCCGCAACCAAATCCAACAGCAGGTCCGCGAGCTGATCGCTGCCCATATCGACGCGGACCGATCGTGAGCCCGACCACGCCACCGCTCGCCCGCCGCCTGCTCGCCGAGCTGTTGGGCTCGGCGTTGCTCGCGGCACTCGTGATCGGCTCGGGCATCGCGGCGCAGACGCTCTCACCAAACGACGTTGGCCTGCAACTGTTCGAGAACGCCGCCGCCACCGCGGCGGGTCTGTTCACGATCATCCTCATGTTCGGACCGGTGTCCGGCGGGCACTTCAACCCGGTCGTCTCGCTCGCCGACGCGAGCTTTGGCGGCATCCGCTGGCGCGACGCGCTTGCCTTTATCCCGGTGCAGGTAGCAGGCTGCATACTCGGCGCCGTCGTGGCGAATGGCATGTTCTCGCTAGCCGCAATCAGCATCTCCACCCATCACCGCGCCTCACCCGCACACCTCCTCTCCGAGGCGATCGCCACCGCTGGGCTGCTGCTCGTGATCTTCTCGCTCGCGCGCAGCAAACGCGCGAACACCATCCCCGCCGCGGTCGGCGCGTACATCGGCGCCGCCTACTTCTTCACCAGCTCCGCCAGCTTCGCCAACCCCGCGATCAGCATCGGACGCATGTTCTCGAACACGTTCGCTGGTATCGCCCCGTCGTCGGTACCTGGATACATCGTGGCGCAACTGGTCGGCGGGGCTTGCGCGATCCTGCTCGTGAGAGTGCTCTATCCGGGGGTTACGCCGGCGGAGGCCGAAGAGATTCTGCTGCCACACAGCGACGGACACCCAATTTCCGGCACAACAGCCACCGCTAGCCGCAGCGTTTGAGACTTTACCGTGGAGGCGCTCTCGCGACCCCGGAGATAGCCGGAATACAAGCGTGGGCCTCATGGTCGCACGCCATTTTTCGTAGTCGCTAAGGGAAGTCTCACCCGGCCTTACGTCTGGGTTTAGCCGTCAGCGTGAGGCTGCACGCTGCCCGCAACGCGTGGGTCCCTGGATGCCCAACGACGACGACCCACTCGACCCTTCGACTCTCCCCGCCGACGCGCGTAGAGACAGGCGCGAGAGCGAGCGGGCACAGGCACGGCGTCGGCGTCGGCGTCGGCGCCGCAGGACTATCCCGATTGCTCTCGGCGTGCTTGTCGCGGTGGCCGTCGCCACGAGTTCGAGCGGTGAAGCTCCGAAGTCGCACCGTACTCGTGGAGCAAGCGAGTCACCACCGTCGACGGCACATTCGGCGGACGCGACTGTTATACGAGTGGCAGTTGCACAAACGGGCACACTCCCGACGGCCGAGCAAGACGCAGCGGCCGTGGTGACAGCCCCAAGCAAATTCCTGCTCATCGGCGGCATCGATCAGGGCGAAACTTCACTTGCGAGCATCGTCAACGCCACGAGCTCGCATGCACACACGATCGGGAACTTGCCGGCTGCCCTGCACGACGCGTCTGCGAGCTTCACAAGCGGAGCGGCATACCTGTTCGGCGGCGGAGTCGTGAGCTCGTTCCCACAGATCACCAAAATCGATGCCGACGGCAGCACGCAACCGGCAGGCGAACTTCCAACACCGACCTCCGACGTTGCCAGCGCTACGATCGGGGATACCGCCTACATCGTGGGCGGCTATACGGGTGTAACGCCACTACCCACGGTCCTCGCATGGCAGCCCGGCCGACAGGCACATCTGGTCGCCACGCTACCGAAGCCTTTGCGCTACGCCGCGGTCGCCGCGGTCGCCAGAGCGCTTGTGATCGCCGGTGGTACCAGCGGCGAAACCGCGAGCCGAGACATCTACCGTTTCGACCCCTCTACGGGGAAGCTCAGGAAGATCGGCCTGCTGCCTGAACCGCTTACACACGCCGCTGCCGCCGCCGTTGACGGGACGACATTCGTGTTCGGCGGACGTGGCTCCTCTACCACGAGCCAGACGCGAGCGATCCTCGCGATAGCTCCCAGCGGCAAGGTGAGCCGCGTGGGACTGCTTCCGGTCGGACTTTCAGATCTCGCGGCGGTCGCGCTGGAAGGGCATATCGTCATTATCGGCGGACGCGACGCGAGCGGCCGGGTACACAACGAGATACTCACCGCAACCATGACATCGGTGCTGGCTCAGAGAGGGGCGCAAGGTACAACCCTACGTGCCGGTTCCGATCCCGGCGTGCTGCCAGGCCCCGTGTTGATCGCCGACCGCGACAACAACCGACTGCTGGAGGTGAGCCCTACGGGCCAGGTTCTCTGGCGTTTCCCAGGGCCGGGCGCGCTGGCCCCGAGACAATCGTTTCTGCTACCCGATGACGCCTTTTACTCTCCTGACGGGCGTCAGATCGTCGTGACCCAGGAGGACGACTTCGCGATCAGCATCGTCGATGTCGCTCACCCGAAGATCGCCTTTCGCTACGGGCACCCTGGTGTTCCCGGCGCAGAACCAGGTTACCTGCACAACCCCGATGATGCGATGCTCACACCTGGAGGAGCGCTGCTCTCTGCGGACATCAAGAACTGCCGCGTGATCGTGATTCGCCCGCCCGCTCACCGTCTGACCCAGCAACTGGGCCAGACGGGCAACTGCAATCACGAACTCGGCGTGTCCTATGGCAGCCCAAACGGAGCGTTCCCGATGGCCGGCGGGGACACGCTCGTCACTGAGATAAACGGGGATTGGGTCGACGTGCTTGGTCGCGACGGACGACCGCTCGGCGATGCCCATCCACCAGGTTTCACTTACCCCTCCGACACAAACGAGCTGCGTCCCGGCGTGTTCCTATCAGCCGACTACTCAAGCCCAGGCGCAATCGAGACCTTCACACCAACCGGCCGGCTGCTCTGGCGCTATGAACCGACCGATCGACAAGCACTCAACCATCCATCGCTTGCACTGCCGCTACCCAACGGCGACGTATTGGCCAACGACGACCGCAACGACCGCGTGGTCGTGATCGACCCTCGCACCAACCGGATCGTCTGGCAATACGGGCATACGGGTCATCCGGGTTCGCAGGTGGGATATCTGGCAAACCCCGACGGCGTGGACCTAGCGCCGCCGTACTCGTTGACGATGCGCTTTGCACACTCGATGCAGACACCCTGAAGAGGTAGACATGCACCCCGCTGGATGTGTTCGTTGCTCAGAAGGCGGTGAAACGTCGAAGGTCAGGTTGCCCTGGAATAGGCGTGCTGTGCGCGAAAGCCCAGATCTGGTTACCGGGGCAGTGAAGGCCTTCGTGGCAGACGTGTTTGGGAGCAAAGTAGAAGCGCGCACGACCGTCGGCCACCTGCGCCTTCAAGCTTTTGGTGCGTGTCAGCGATCCGTCGACACTGTTTAGGACGAGTACCGGCTGATCGTCGCGGGCGATCAGCCCAATCACGTCGTTGATGTTGGCGCTTGCCACCTCGTAGTGGGCCCCGTCGCTGTGGGCGCGCAGGTATCTACTGAGCGAAGGCGTGCTGAAGTCGGTCAAGAGCGAGTCGGTGCGCGCCCGGCCGACGACGTAAGAGTCCTTGCTCAGCGAGAGCACTAGTAGGCCGATGCCAAGACACGCGAGCGCGATGCGAGACGCAAGCGCCATACCGCCCAGGCGAGCCCCCCGTCGAAATTTGAGCGCCGCTCCGCTCGTCGACTGTCCTTCACGCGAGCGGCAGCCGAGACCACGACTCCACAGCACGCTGAACGACAGACCAAAGACCGCGCATACGGCTGGCACAAACGCCTCCAGATAGCGCGGCTGCAGCCGTTCCATCTCACTGAAGGCAATCAGCCCGGTGGCAAACCAAACAAATATCCCCACGACAAGTCCTCCCGCCGGTTCGCGCGAAGCTGCCAGCAGTCGCTTGCGGTCGCCGGCGATGAGCATGGCGAGCGCCACCAGTCCGAGCAGGCAAGTCGCAAGCAACGCGATGCCGATCAAGCTCCAATACTGCGAAGGGCCGTCGCTCAGCAGGCGCAGCGCGCCCGCTCCGCCTTCAGCCGTCCCGGTGGCGCCTTTGCCCGACAGACGACTCAGGCCGTCGTAGACGAGCGTCACGTGCCAGATGCTTCCGTTGGACGAGCCGATCGGGAATGGACGCTTGCTTGTCGGTGTCAGCGAAGCAATCGCCGTCCAGGACAGCGCCACGACGAGAAACGTCGCAGCGCAAGCCAACAGTGCTCGCACACGCCTCCCTGGGGTGGCCGCCCACAGCCACAGCAAGGCCATCGCCGGCAGCGCGATCAGCATCTCCGCGAGCTTGACGTTGAAAGCCAAGCCCATCACCGCGGCCGCCGCCAGCGACCAGCGCATGCGCCCACTCTCCAGCGCCCGCCAGGAGAGCCACAACGCCGCTATCTCCAGCGCCGCGAGTACCGAGTCCATTGTGTCGCTGCGCGCCGTCAGCACCGACACAGGCAAGACCGCGAGCGCGAGCGCCGCGGCCAGTGCCGCCACGAACCCGAAAGGTCGCCGCAACGCACCGAAAAGCAAGCCACAAGCCACGATGCCGCCCAGCGCCTCGGGAATGTGTAGGCCCAGGCGCCCAAATCCCAACACCCCTGTGGTGGCGACCTGTAGCCACAGATCGACCGGCGGCTTGTCGATCGAGACGGTTCCCGAGGGCTCCAGCGCACCGAAGAAGAAGTTGTGCCATGACCCAGCCATGCTGCGCACGGCCGCGTCGTAGAAGACGTTTCCTGGCACGTCCTGGATCTTCCACAGACGCAGTACACAAGCGAGCGCAAGCACGAGACCCACGGCAAACCATCCCCAACGGCGTGTACCGCGTGGCGAAGGACGCGTAGCGCGTTGCTCGGGCGGCCTGGCCACGGGCGCAACGCTGCACATCACGCACGCCCGATCGCGCCGGCAAGGAGCATGCGGCAAACGATCCGATGTCTAGCTAAATCATGGGTCAGCTTGGGGTGAGAAACCGCTTAGCGATGCCAGGCGTGGATGTGCAGGGCGTCGCTTGGATATCCAGTGCCCGGCGCGGTACACCCTTCGAGAGTGTCGCCTCCCTTGCGCCAGGTTCTTAGCGGATTCTCACGAACCAAGGCGCAACCTGTGCCGGCCTCGTGGTGTCATAGATGGCGATGAGCGCGCGCCGGATCACGCGCAGGTCGCTGCTGGTCGCCTCCGCCGGAGCGCTTGGCAGCGCGGTGCTGCGACCCCGCACCGCGCTGGCGCTGCTTGGCGGACCGCCATCTCCCACGCTTGCCCAACGCTGGCTTGGAACACTGACACCGACCGTCGCGACCGTCGAGCTTGCCTCTCCCGCGGATCTTGTGGGTGTCGAGTGGCAAGGGTCCGCCCAGGAGAAGATCTCGTTGCGTTTCCGTGGCCGGGGTGGTCACTGGAGTAGTTGGGTATCAGCGGGAACAAACGGGCACGGACCGGACGTGCGCCCACAAACGGATCGGCAGGTGGGAGAGCCGATCTGGACCGGCGGCACAACCTCGGTCCAGATTCGCGCCGCCACCAGAGCCAGCGACGCGAAGTTGCACCTCGTCAACGTCAATGGCGCCGAAGCCGACCGACACGAGAGCACCGCCGCGCCGCTCGCGTTGACGGCGAGCTTGTCGCTTGCGACATCGGACTTGTCGGCCGGAGCCGGCCAACCGCCAATCATCGCGCGCAAGGCATGGGCTCGCGGGATGGCACCACCCAAGGTGGCGCCTGAATACGGAGCGGTGGAGATGGCCTTCGTCCACCACACCGAGAACCCCAACGGCTACGCGGCCGGCGCGGTACCGGCGATGCTGCGAGCGATCTACGTGTTTCACCGTTACGTCAACGGATGGAATGACATCGGCTACAACTTCGTAGTCGACCTGTACGGGCGGGTCTTCGAGGCGCGCGCCGGAGGTATAGACGAGCCGGTCGTCGGAGCGCAGGCTGGCGGCTACAACCTCTTCTCCACCGGCATCGCCGTCCTCGGCACGTTCAGCTCGGTACCGATCTCAAAAGTGGCTCGCAACACTCTGGAAAAGCTGCTGGCGTGGAAGCTCTCGCTGCACGGCGTTCCGGCACAGGGCCGCGTGACGGTCAAGGTGAACCCTGCCGGGGCCTCCTACAGTCGCTTCCCCGCCAACGCCCGCGTGTCGCTGCCGTGCATTGCCGGTCACCGCGACGGCGACGCAACCGAATGTCCGGGCAACGTGCTCTACGGCGAACTGCCGGCGATCCGCACGGGCGTGCGAAAACTGGCGCCGAATCCAACCAGAGCCACAATCGTGCTCACCACGCCGGCGGTTGCGCCAGAAACACAGACCACACCAGAATCCGGCAGCGCAACTGCCCCCGGCAGCCCGACCGGCCAGGCACAAGTGCTCTCCGGCGTCATCGAACTACTCGACGGCACGCCGCTCAGTGGTGCGCCTGTCTTGATCCAAGCACGAACGGTGAGCCACAGGGGAGAAGTCGTCAGCGAGCGAACGCTTGGCGAAACCACAACCAACTCGGCCGGGCAGTGGGAACTCGAGGCAACCCCACTCAGCCCGCCAGGGGGTGGGATATGGCTGCGAGCCCTGTATACCGGCGCCCCGGGCTTCGGCGCAGCCGTCTCCGACCCGCTGCACCTCCCTGCAAGCGTCTCACTCACCGCACCCGCGCCAAGCCCACCCGTGTAGCCAACATCTAGTGCCGGCTACATAGAAGCGCGCGCGGATAGCGCCCCACCGCCGGCTATACCGGCTATACTCAAGCCGTGGCAAAGGTGATGGTGTCATTTCCTGATGACCTGCTGGAGCAGATCGACACTCACGCGCGGGCACGGCATTCGACGCGCAGCGGATTCTTGCGTGAGATCGCCGAGCGAGAGCTGGCCGCCGAGGCCGCCCAAGAGCAGACTGAGATTGAAGCGTTGCTTGGCGACCCCGTAAGGCTCGGAGGCGATGCGACCAAGCTGATCCGCCAGGACCGGCGCTCGCGTTAGTGCTGCTACTCGACGCGAGCGTATGGATCGCCGCGGTCGACAAGGACGATCGCTTTCACTCTGCCGCCCGCGCGCTTGCTCTCACCCCTGCGCATCCGCTTGGCGCGCTTGACCTAACCATTTATGAGGTTGCCAACGTGGTCGGTGTAGTCAAGTGCCAGGGCGATCTCGCTGCGCGCATCTGCCGCGCGATCCTCAAGCGCAGCGACGGGCGTGTAGCGCGAGTCGATACGGCACTTGCCGAGCAGGCGGTCAAGCTCGCCGCCGATAACAAGCTGACTGCATACGACGCCGCCTATGTAGCCGCCGCGCGCAAGCATTCTTGGACGCTTGTCAGCGCTGACGTCAAAGACCTCGTGGAGCCGGGCCTCGCGCTCGCCCCAGACGATCCACAGCTCTGAACCTCGGGCGAGCCCGCCTAAAACAGCGAAGCGTTGAAAGGCTTCACTTCCGCCCCGCCGGCATACCCCAGCTTGCCCAACCCGAATACTTCCTCCACCGTAGCCAACAGCGAGAAGTGGTTATAGGTTTCCTGCACCAGCCCGCCGCCCTTCTTGACAAATGGCGAGAGCAGCAGCAGTCCGACCTGGCCGCCCCCGGACCCCGAGCGCTTGGCAACCCCGGTCGGCGCCGGCAAATTGGGGAACTTCGGCTGTCCGCAACAGGAACTCGAATCGGCGTATTCGCCTGTCGCCGGCGCGTCATCCACAGTGATCGCCAGCAGTCCGTTCTGCTTGTAGGCCTTGGAGGCGAGAATCTCGGGAACCACCTTTTGCAAGAACGCATCGGCCGCGAGCATTCCGTCGGCCTTGCCTGGCGCACACGGCGCTGGGTTGCCGTCGTCGCATGGACCGGGGGCAATATAGGAGAAACTCGCCGTGCTCTTTTCGCTCGCCAGATCGCCCTTCAAGGCACTAATCCCGCGATCCCCAGAAGCACACGCCGAGGACCCGGCGACCGAACCGAAGTAGACGAACGGGTTGCGCCATGTCTGATAGCCCGGAGCCGTCGCCCCGGCGGCCGGCGCGGTGGCGCTCGGGTCAGCCGTGCCGCTGGCAGGATGCGCACAAGCACTCGGTGTTCCCGGGCCTTCGTCGATGCCTTCGACATACGCCTTCCAAGTGAGGCGCTTGGCGCTGAGCTGGCTCATCAGCGTCTGTGTCGATGATGGATAGACACAGCCATTACCGAGCACCTGCCCGTCGCTACCGCCGCTTGCGGGTGAGATTTCGCTGTACGTCGGACAATCGGCGGCGGTAGCTTCTGTCGGCCCCTGCCCGCTGAGCAGCGCGATTCCGTCGGCGAGGCCTTCGTGTGCGACAGCGTAGTAGCGCAACAGCAACTCGCCCTGTTTCTCCAGGGTCCCCGTCAGGTATTTGGCCGGCGAGCCCGGCCCGAACGCGGTCGCGTAGGGCTCGTCGTCGAGCATCACGACGAACACGTGCTCGATCGCCGGCAGCTTGGCAGGAGCTTTGGACGAGGAGCCTTCGCCGCCGCCTGAGGATCCTTTCGAGCCGTTTGAGGATTTTGAGGAGGCCGGAGACGTGGAGGATGTTTTGCTTGGTGCAGTGGGATTCGAGGGTGCAGTCGTTTCAGCCGGCGCTGAAGACGGTTCTGGCGTCGCTTCTTCTGAGGCGGGCGGTGGCGTCGGGGCGGCGGCTGGCGAACTGGGGGGCGCAGCAGCTCCGCTTCCTTGAGCGACGAGCACCTTCAGCGGTGCGCGCGAGGACGCGAGCGCATCGGTTGCACTGTGCCCGGCAGCGCGCCCCATCAGCACTCCAAAGCCAAGGAACGCCGCTACGAGCACAGCCCAGATCAGCGGCGAGGGCAGCGGCAGCGCGCCGAAGCGCTGCTCCCAGCGGCGCAGCGGGTCGAGGCTCACGAGTTGGTCTGGACGGGCCGGCCGAGGTCCTCGGTCGGCTGGGCCTCTTCCCCGTTGCCAAGTGCCGGCCGAGTCCTACCGTCGTCGTTCCGCTCAACCGCTCCGTCACTGCCAGATTCCGTGGCTCCGGCGAGCAGGTCGATTGGATGCGGGGGCGCGCCGTGACCGTTTCCGTTATCGGTCGAGCGCTCCATCACCTGCACACCGCACTGCCAGCAGAAGACAGCACCGCGGCTGCGCACCGCACCGCAGTTCGCACAATCGCCGGCCGAGCCGCTCTCCTGCATGTGCAGCATGCGCTCGACCTCCGCCAGTTCCGCGTCGCGCTCCTGCAGCATCGCGGCGCGGCGGATCAACACGTCGAGGCGGAAGTGGTCACGGATCGCCATCTCATAGGTGAGCCCACCGAGATTCCAATGCAGCTCGGCGACCTCCTCCGCCAACTGGTCGCGGCGACGACGCAGCTGCGAGTCGGACTGCTGTGGGCCAAGCTGCTGCATGTCGGTACCGCTCGTCATCCCGTTTCGACCACGTCGGGCAGGTTCTTGGATTTCTGCTCGTAGCTCGAGCCACTCTGGCCTTTGCTCACGCTTTTCAACACCGTCGGCGGCGCCGGTTTGCTGATCGAGGAGCCGGTGGGAGAGGAGGAGGACACTTTTGCTTTGGCTGTTTTCTTCGCGGTGCTCGCGGCCGGCGTTTCGGTGGTCGGGGTCGTCGGGGTCGTAGCCGTCGTCGCGCTGCCGTCGGCCGCGCCACCGACAGAGATCACCTGCGCCGGCGGCACCTTGGCGGTACCGGCGCTTGCGCGTCCGATCAGCACTCCCACACCCATCGCCAGCAACAGCACACCGACTCCCGCCAAGAGCGCGAGTGTGTTGTTGCGATTGGCCGTAGAGGCAGCGCTGAACCCAGGCGGTGTACCCAGGGGCACACCGGGCGCTCCCGGCGGCGGGCTTTGCGGGACTCCCGACGGCGATGCAGCCTGCGACGGGGAGGCGGTCTGCGGCGACGGCCCACCGGGGCGGCCACCGGAGATCGGCCCGTTCACATGCGCACGCGGAGCACCACAGTGCAGGCAGTAGCGCTGATCGGGCGCGAGCGGAGCAGTGCACTGCGCGCACCGCTCGCTCGTCACGATCGGGGTCGGCTGGGTCACGGCCGTCGCGGACTCGTCCCCAGATGCCGGTGACGGCTGTCCTACAGCGGCCACCAACTCGCTGGTCGCAGCGGGCTCGGTCACGCTGAGATCGTCCACCCTCATAGCCCCCTCACTCGTAACGATTCTGTGAACGCCACCGGCCTCACCCTTCTTCGCTCGTATTGGCGCCTGGCATCTCATTGAAAGCGCAGCGGAAGCTCTGCGGTTCGGAAACCGGCTGCGAGCCGGCGAAGCCACCCTTCGTGCCGTTGGAATAGACCGTCACGTACTGCAGCGTCGAAGGGGCCGGCACGGCCGGCAGCGGCACCGGGTTCGGTTCGCCGGTGCGCGGGTCGCCCGTCGAGCCGACGCTGACACCCTCGGAGCCTGCGGCGTCCGAGCCCGCCGCCGTCGTCACGAGCGTTGCACTCATCTCGCGCTGGTCTTTGAGACCGACGCTCGGGTCGAGCGGGATCGTGGCCGTCAGCTGCGAGTCGTGAATCGTCGACTCGAGCTTGACGCGGTTGGCGGCGCCGATCAGCTGCGCCGCCGTCGGCAGATAGCCCCCCTCCTTGACGCACGCCTGCGAGGCCCAGAAGTAGTTGTTCTGGCCGGCCTCGGCGTTGGTCAGCGGATAGGGCGAGTCCATCAAGCACCAGGTGCCGAGGTTGACGGTCGCGGGCGGACAGCTCGGTTCGATGTCGGTCAGTGTCTTGCCGCTGATCTCAGTGGCGTTTTTCACCGTCGGGATCGCCGCGGTCGGGAACTTCTTGTTTTTGCCGAGCAGCAGGATGCCACCGGCGCGTGGCTTGGTGCTGATCTGATGCCCGGCGATCGCGCTGACGACGGCATGACGGGCGGCATTTGCCAATCCGGTGCTCGAACCGACGAGCGCGACGATCGAGATCACCAACGCGGCCTGGCCGCTGTGGCGGGAGATGCGCTCTCTCATGTTCGCCTCCTTGAGGACGGTGTTGAAGTGGGCTGCTGCATATAAAGACGGGCGAAGGCCGCGCGACGTGACCGGCGCCGACCGCTGCCGATCGAGGCTCCGGCGCCGGCCAGCAGGATCAGGACCACCAGCGGCGGCCCGTAGGTTCCGAACCGTGGAGAACCGCCGGAGGTGCCCACGCTCGCATAGGCACGCGCCGGCGCTGACGCCGGATAGCGCGCAAATGCTTGCGACTGCTCGGGCGCCGCCTCCTCTTCGCGTTTTTCTTCGAATACGCGCACGGTCGCTCCCCCGGGCGGGATCGTGTCCGCGAAGGAAGCGGCCGGCGGCGGCGGGACGACGCGAACGCCGCCGGCCGCCGGCACTTGCACAATCGGCAAAAACGCCAACGGCAGCGCCACCTTCGGCGCGGGCTTAGGTACGACTTTCGCCACTGCAGCGGGCACGATCGGCGGTGGCGGTGGTGGCGCAATCGGTGCCGGTGCCGGCGCGGGCGAGGGTGGCGGCGCCGTGGGCACCGCGGCTGCGGAGGACGCGGCCACTTTGAAATGACTCGGACTGAGCGGCACAGTGCCGCACGGCTGCTCGACGCTACCCCCCTGCACGGTCACCGGGATCGAATAGGAAAGGCCGCCGGCAGAAACCGTGACGATCGTCGTGCCGGGGTTGAACGCGCAAAGGATGCTGGAGCGCGAATCGGGGATCACGTGCCCTTCGGCGTTCTGCAGCGGCTTGCGTAGGTTCGTCGAGTTGGAATCCTGCTCGACAAAGTTGGCTATTTCGGGTTCGGAGGAGGTGAAGGTGTATTCCGGTTCGATCGCACTCGAGCAATCCGACTGCCGACACAGCGCAGGCGGGAATTCGGCGTAGGGGTCCGAGCCCGGCGGGTTGGGATTGCCACTAGAAGCGGAGATCGGGCCCCAGCGGTCACCGGCTAGCGGTCGCCGTCCAAGGCCGGTGAACAGCGCCGGCGCGCTGCGCCGCAAGAGCGTGCCGTCGACCGGGTCCAGTGAGACTTCCTGCACGAGCGGAATCATGCGCGCGCCTACCGGTGCGACGTTCGTCGCAGGGTTGCGCTTGGCGACTTCGACGCTGATGAGCAGGTAGCCGTTCGTGCCGAACAGCGCGTCTGGCTGGCCGGGTGTGAACGAGTCCGAGACGGCGGAGCGATAACCGAGCGCGCCCGTGCCGAACTCGGGGATCGTGACGGCGCCACCAGAGGGAATCTGACTCGTGCGGCTTTCTTCCGGGCGTTCGTACAGATACGCGGAAGCACCGCCGGCGACCATGATCTGCGCCTCTTCGGCCGCGTCGCTGGCGACGTTCAGGGCTGGCGGCAGGTTGGGGTTCAGCTCGCGGCTGCCGACTACGATCGCGGGGATGCCGCGTGCTCTGGCGTCCGCGAGCATTCGTTCGAGCCATGGCGCCTGCGGTTCAGCGGGGTTCTGATAGAGGTCACTCGCGGCCAGCGAGCCGCGCGAGTTGTCGATCACGATCACACGCACGGTCCCGGCAGGGCCGCTGCTGTCGAAGGCGTAGTGGGTGCGCGCCCCGGGCCTAACCGTACCCGTGGACAGCGGGATGTTCGCGGTACTCACTCCGGCGGGCGTGCCGCCTTCGCCAAACGGAGCGTTGAAGCCCGCGAAGGCGGCCCCAAACGACGAGTCTTCGTTGCCTTCGCTGTCGCCGGCCGACAGCGCCGGGTATATGGGCAGACTGCCGCCACCGGACATCAGTTGCGCATAGCGATTGGCCTCCGCCGGCGACTCGGGTCCCTCCCCCGGGGTCTCGCGCCCGCCGGTATAGAGCAGCATGCGCGGGCCGTTCGGCTGCGGGGAGAGGCCGGCGATCTCACCGAGCGCAGCACTGAGGTTGCGGTCCGGCGCGATCGCCTCGCCGGCAAGCGAAGCACACGGTTCGATGCAGTCGGCGTGACCGCCGACCGCGAATGTGGCGACGCTGCCTTGCATAGGGATCGGTGCGCTGTCCTCGCCGGACGGGGCAGGCGGATTGCCTTCGGGCGCGTAGCTGTACACGCCGGCGGTCTGCACGTTTTCGCGGATCGTCTGGCCGCTCCCTTTCGAGTCGGTTCCACGGCCGGCGTCGTCTGCCTCACCGCTCCAGCCGCCGAGCGCCCAGCCTACGCCGGATGTACCAACATCCAGCGCGGCGATCGGGTCGACCTTCAGCGGCTTGTCCTGACTGTCACCGGCATACGCAGCCCGCTCCTCGTCCTCCCAGCCCCCGGTCGTTTCCCGTAGTAGGTAGCCGTCGCCTGCCAGTGGATTGGGCGGAATCAACGGCGGTGGCGTGTCGGGTTCGACTGTCGGCAGTACGAGCAGTGGTGGATATTGAAAGTCGGGAACGACCGAAAGCAGCGCACGCACTCTCGACCCTTCGAGCAGCGGCGCCGCCGCGACCGCCGTCTCGTCGACGATCGGTTGTTCGGCGAAATGCCACGACGCTCCAGCACTGTCGCGCTCGAGCACGACATCGCGACCGGCCAAGACGGCGCCGCCATTGGGTAGCCCGGCGACGACATTCAGACTCGGTGCTTCGGGGAGGCTCGCGAGTAGCGCGTGGACTTCTGGTTCGACCTTCCAACCCGAACCTTCGTTTACAAGCAGATCGTGTTCGGCTACGACCATCGCCTCCGAGCCGGCGAACGTGACCGACGTGAAGTTGGCTTCCTTGAAGCCGGCTGGGAGTTCTTCTTCCTGAGTCCAGCTCTTGCCGTACTTGAGCAGCACCCCGCTCTGACCGACGGCGTAACCGAGCGCCGGTTCGCCCGGATCGAACGCGATCCCGTCGAGATTGCCCTGGAAACCGTCCAGCGGTGTTGCGGGGTCTTTCTCCCACAGCCCAGTTTCCGCGCGCCAGATCCACATCGCGCCGAGATCGCCGACGGCAAATGCTCGGTTCGGTTCCGGCCAGGCGACCGCACGCATCGTCGGCGAGGAGACAGCGCCGCTGGAGGTCTGCAGGAACTCGCGCGCCCAACCGTGACCCGGCGAATAGCGCGCAACGACTCCATCAGCGCCGACGGCCAACGCCTGCGCGCCGAAATTCCCTGGCGTACTTCCCGGAGCCGGAGCAACCGCCGTGAAGGGCGCACGTGCGGACACGGGCCAGCCGAGGAGCCGCGCAGGCTGTTGCGTGGTCGTGATCTGCACAGGACCTTCCAGCCAGCCATCGTTTGGCGTGTAGAAGGCGCCACCGGGGGCATTGTCGGCACCGGCACCCGGCTTCCACGAAAACGTTGTGCCTTCGAAGCTGAGGTAGCTGCCCATGTTCGTCGAGTCTCCGCCGCCCGGCTGTAGTGGGTTGGTGACGATCCGCGTGCCATAGCCGGGGCCTTCGAAGGCAAAGCTGCGATAGCCGGCGTCACGCCCGAAACGGGCGCCAAGCGGGTATTCGCAGATCGCGGTGCCGCTACCGTCGCGCGCGTCGCACCAGCTGCCTGTGATCTTGGCTTCGGCGATGTCGTAGTACAGCGTGAAGTCATAGCCGTCGTCGCCGCCGCCAGGCGCCTGCATGTTGCCGTCGATCCACACGCCTTTTTCGGTGACGCTCAGCGGCTGTGCCTGGCCGGTCAAAGGCCCGAGCTTGGTGATCTCGCGAGCGGGTGTTTCCGCGGCAGCGAACAGCGACGAGCCGAGCGACGCCGCTTCCCAACGAAATTCGCCTACCTTGGTTTCCTTGCGCTCGAACAAAAGGATTCCCAGACCGCTGCTCGCTTCGGCCTCGCCCAGCAGCCACAGGTTCTTGGGTGAAGTGCCGGCAATCGCCACAATCGTGAAGCCGCCCGTGTAGCTAGCGGGAAGCTCAACCGGCTCGCGCGTCCACTTTGCACCGTTCCAACGGGCGACGCCGAGATCGTGCGTGCGTCCGAGCCCACCGAAATAGGCTTCGGTGTGACCTTCGTTTTCAACCGCTGCGTCGGCGACCGCACCAGACCCTTCCTTTTCAGCAAGCGTCTCTGCACTTGTGTCGCCGGCTTCGCCCGGTTCGTCGGCGTCGCCCGCGCCGAGCAGGACACCGAGAGGCGGTTCGGGCAACACGCGGAAGCGTCCACCCGGTTCGCGCGCGAGCACGACCGTCTGCTTGCCGCTCGCGCGCGTCGAATCCTGACCCACCAGCAGACCGCCGCCGCGTGGCGCGATCCGTGCCGACAACCTGTCGGGATCCATGCCGCGGTAGACGTGGCCTTCTTCGCCTAGCGGCGTTTCAGCGATCGTCCAGTCGGGGTCGGCGTCGGTGGCCCGCTCGAACACGAGCTGGCCGTGCGGGTTGGTTTTGGCGGCGGGCGCAAATGCTGTCTGTTCAGAGCCGCTGGACGGCGACACATCGAGCGGCAGCACTCGGTAGGCCCACGCTTCGCCGGGAGCTCCGGCTGTGGCGGAACCCATCAGCACCGTGCTGGCGTCGGCGGTACCAAGCGTCGGCTGCGGTGTCGGAGCGACATTTCCCGAGGCGACAGCGCGCGTGCTATGGCCGGCGATCTGAGTGATGGCCAGCGTAATCAGCGCGAGACACCCGACAAGCGCGAGCGCAATACGCTCGCGCCGCGACCGGCCCCCGTGCGAAGTCTCACCCATGACGGTGCACGCTTGTGGTCACAGCGTTGGGGCCGGTTCCTACAGAACCTTCCGAGCCGGTGGCCGGAACGGGCTTCGGTTTCGTGAGCTCCTTCGTCACGAAGCTGAGCCCATTGGGCCAGCGCTTGCGTTCCAGGCGCAGCGAGAGCGAGTGTCTGCCAGCCTTCAGCCGCTCATTGCGCGTATGCGCAATCGCCTTACCGTGCAGCTTTGCTACCAGCTGCACGTCGGCCAAGCGCGTTAGCCGGAAGCTAATGGTCACCGTCAGTCCGTGACGGGAGACGCTCACATCCTTGAGTAGCGCCGGGATCACCTCAGGCACGGGGACTTCCGTCGACTTGGCTTCGACCGACACCGGCGGCGGCGCGAACAGTTCTGAGTCATCCGGCGGCGGCGTGTCCGAGACGAACTGTTCGATCGACTCGTTTGGACGCACGGTGATCGTGGAAGCCCAATCGGGGTCGCTGTCTTCCGGCAAGACCGTTCCGTTGGTGTAGTGGAACAGCCACCCTGCCGAGGTCGCCATCCATGCTTCTTCGGATCCGGTCGCCGTTACGAGTTGGGCGCTGCCGCGCCCAGGGCCCGAGATCGGGAGCGTGTCGATCGCACTAGGACCACTGGGTTCGACCAGCACAACCTTGGCCTTGGCGGTGGTACTACGACGCTGAGAGTAGGGCTGGTCCGCGGCCCAAGCCGAGTCTGTGCCAGGCACGGGCGCTATGTCTATGAAGCGATCTTCTGCGCCGAACAGCGACAGGTCGAGGGGAACCTGCTTGAAGAACGGTTCTTCGTAGTAGACGGCAACTGGCGGGCTCGCCACCGAGCCTTCCTTTGGCGCGTCGGGGCCGGACGCCGCGCCGCCGCCTGAAAACCACAGGGCGGTTTCATCAGCTTTCGCGGAGAGCAGCTCGGTGCCTTCGCGTGGGACGCCAGGATACGGGTAGGGCAGGAAGTTCACGCCCGTAAACGTTTCGCCCACAAGCTGGTGTATGAGCACAGGCCCCAATGGCTCAGGGGCGCCAAGAGCGACAGGATCGGTCGTGTCCCCCTCCTGCTTGCCGACGAAAGCGCTCTCGTAGAACGTGCCGTTGAAATATGCGAGCCCACTGACACCGCGACCTTGCGGCTGATATGAGCTCGTCAGGTTAGTGCCGTCCCAGTGCAGGTGGAAGGCGCCAATGTGCTGCCCGGACGGGTCCTCGCTGCCGATCCCGGCAAACCAGCAATCGTCAGGCCCGTTGCACGCCGCGGCATCCATCGGACGAAATGGTTCGGGCGACTGAAAGGGTGTCGAGTAAGAACCGACGATCACCCCGTCCTCGAAGTGGCACAGGCCCAGTCCAGCACCCGAGCGCGGCTCGCTCGGTTCGGTGATGACCCAGAAATTGTCGGGCCCCGCCCACGCGATCCGTGAGGCTTCGCCGGCGCCGCCGCAGACGGTCGCCAGCTGGTGCCAGTCGCGACCGTTCCAGAAGAATAGACCGGCTGAGACGGTGGCGTTGCCTTCGACGCTCAAGAGCCCCTCGTTGGGTGCGTAAAACTGCATGTCGTCAGGCGTGCCGAGTGGCACCTTGAAGGCATCTCCGGCGGGCGGTGCAGGTTGTTCCAGACGCCACGTCGCTTCGCCGCGAGCTACTCCCGGAGCGGCCGAGGCGAGCGCCGCGACGACGACGACTCCAGCCACCAGAGTCCCGGTCGCCCGCGAGATCAAGGTCCGTGCCCCGGGTCCTTGTGCGAGGCCCCTCCGGTGACATCGCGCAGCTCGCTCAGGTCGGTCTCCTGGACAGTCGAGAGCACCGCGTCAAGCGCAACGCCCGAGAGCGTCTCATGCTCGATCAATGCGTGTGCGGTCTCCTCGACCGCCTGCCAGTTGCGATCGAGGATCACGGCAGCCTTTGCCTCGGCGTCTCCGACGAACCGCTCGACTTCACGGTCGATCGTGTCGAGCGTCGAGGGTCCGACCGAGCCGAGATCCTGAAGCGAGGCGCCGAGGAAGACCTCGCCGCCCTTCTCGCCGATCGTCACCGGACCGAGCGCATCGGACATGCCGAAGGAGGTGACCATCGTCCGCGCGAGGCTCGTGGCTGCGTGCAAATCGTCGCT
>DATHMQ010000164.1:0-27579 GCA_035486935.1 Solirubrobacteraceae bacterium | reverse complement strand
GGCTCGCGCCAGGAGAGCGGTGGTCCACCACTTTCACCATTACCCCCTATGCCGCGCAATCGGGCGTTTCGTTCGCGCAGCGCGAGTCGCGAGGCGCCCTGGCCCAATTGAATGCATCCAAGTCGGTCGAGCTCGAGGAGTGGCTGGCCCGGGCCCCGGTGTTGCAGACACAGGACGCCTCACTGGCACACACCTACCGCGCTAGCCTCAGCGATCTCGGCGCGCTGCGACTGCATCCCGATCTCTTGGAGGGTGCCACCCTTCCAGCGGCTGGGCTGCCGTGGTTCATGGCGCTCTTCGGCCGCGACAGCCTGATCACGAGTTTCCAGGCGCTGCCATACCTGCCAGAGCTGGCCAGTACCACCCTGTACGTGCTCGCGGCCCGCCAGGCGCAGGGGCGCGACGACTTCCACGAACAGGAGCCCGGCAAGATCCTGCACGAGCTGCGCTTCGGTGAGCTCACAGCGCGTGGAGAGCGCCCGCACTCCCCGTACTTCGGGAGCGCCGACGCCACGCCCCTGTTCCTCGTGCTGCTTGATGAGTATCACCGTTGGTCGGGCGACGATGAGCTCGTCCGCACACTCGAGCCTCACGCCCGTGCGGCACTTGACTGGATCGAGGACAGCGGGGACGCCGACGGTGATGGGTACGTCGAGTACGCTCGCCGCAACCCAGCCACCGGACTGGTCAACCAATGTTGGAAGGACAGCTGGGACGCGATCCAGTTCGCCGACGGCACACTGGCCCGAGGACCGATCGCGACCTGCGAGATTCAGGGCTACGTGTACGACGCGCGGCGCCGCTCGGCCCGCCTGGCCCGTGAGGTGTGGGGCGATGAGGCGCTCGCAGGGCGCCTGGAGCGTCGAGCCGCCGACCTACGCGAATGCTTCCGCCGCGACTTCTGGATGCCAGAGCGTGGCTGCTACGCCCTGGCGCTGGACGGCGAGAAGCGCCAGGTGGACAGCCTGACCTCCAACATCGGTCATCTGCTGTGGTCGGGAATACTGGACGACAGCGAGGCAGCCACGACCGCCGAGCAGCTACTCGACGAGCAGCTCTACTCCGGCTGGGGAGTGCGAACTCTCGGTACTCGTGAGGCGGGCTACAACCCACTCGGCTACCACACAGGCACCGTATGGCCCCACGAGAACTCGTTGATCGCCGCGGGCCTGACACGCTACGGCCACAACGAGGCGGCGCGCATCATCGCCGCTGCGATGATGCGCGCGGCGCCGTACTTCGAGCATCGCCTGCCCGAGGTCTTCGCCGGCTACCCCGCGTCGGTGACATCGGTCCCCGTCGCGTTCCCGACGGCCTCGCGTCCCCAGGCATGGGCAGCGGGAACCCCATTGCTGCTGTTGAGCACGCTGCTTGACCTTCGCCCCGGGCGCACCGATGCGGAGGTCGAGGCACCGGGCGGCATCGGGCACGTCGCGCTGCACTCGCGGAAAGACTAGTGTGGGTGCGGTGGACGACGATGAGATACGTGCCCTGGTGACACGTTTGGCGCGTCCGCACCTCTCCGGTGGTGAGGTGATCGAGCGTGCGGCGATCCTCGCCGAGGGCGCCGACTCAGCGGCAGTCATTGAGTGGATCACAGCCCACGCCGGGATACCCGAGACTGCGGTCGCAACATCTCCCACGCACGGCCTGCACGGCTCGCGACTGGGTGACAGTGGCGGAGCGGAATCAAGGACACCGCTTCGCTTCGTGCTGCCGGCAGGCGCGCTGGCTTAAGCCTTTTACCGACAGCCTCGACGAAGATCAGCATCGGAGTGCGCCGCGTTAGTGCGGTTGCTAGCGAAGTTCAAGCGCCTCCCCGCGACTCTGAGCATCATAGCGACGCGAATTCTGCTCGAGTCCCCCTTCAGGACCTCTTTCACTCCCGCCCAAACTCCGGACGGTCCTTCGAGTTGCGGAAGAGTCCTACTGAGCTAGTTCGGAGTGCGCTCAAACTGCGCGACGTGCTCGAAATGTGGCGCCCACGGCTGCGCCGAGTGTGTCCAGATCTCGGCTGTCGGCTCAAACCAAGACGTGTCGTCGATCGTCCCCGCCTTCAGGAAGGCAACTTCCGGCATCGACTCGATCGTGCTGAATATCGGCGACCCGCAGGTTGAGCAGAACCGCCGCTCCGTTGTGCTCTGGTAGTCCTCGCTGGCGGTCTTGAACGAAGCGAGCGTGTCGCCTTCGACCGTGAGTGCCTTGCTCGGCACGCCCACGATGGTCGAGAACGCCGTGGCGGTCTGACGCTGGCAGTTCGAGCAGTAGCAAACCCCTTGCCAGACCGGTTCAGCGTCGACGCTATAGGTCACGCCACCGCACAGACAGTGGCCCGTGATGGGTCTGGGTATATCGGCCACGCACCCAGGACCTTACTAGTGCCTGCTTTCGCAGGGAGCGATCCGCCGTCTCACGTATTTGTGGGTGCCACCCTCAGCTGTCGAGCGGTGCGCCGCCGAACCCCAACTCGTTGCCGTCGGGGTCGCGATAGATCGACTTGCGCACGCCTCCCGGGTACGTCTCGAGCTCGTCGGGCGCGAGGCCGCGGGCAGCGATCTCGGCTACGCGGCCATCGAGATCGTCAAGGAAGATCGTCACCACTGAGTTGCCCGCACCATCGGCGTCCTCCACGATGTAGACCGACCGGTCCTCGGCAAGCGTCCACACAGCCTCAGTCGCGTGAGGGAAGAACGTCGGCTCACCCAGCAACTGTTCGTACCACGGTCGGATCGCCTGGAAGTCCCGCACGCGCAGACCCGCGAAGAGGTGCAACGACATCACTGCGAGTCTAGGACACGCCGTCGCGAAGGCAGCGCGCGACGAGCAGGCGCTAATGCTTGATTGCCAGGTCAGACCCCGGCGAAGTCAAGATTTACGGACTTCGGCTGGCTGGCTTGCCGAGTAGCGTCTATCGCCGCTCTAGTCAGCCCACCATCCCATCAATACCTCGCCGTCTCCGTCGCACTGTGGGCCGAAGACGATTAGGTCAAGACCGCTCGGTCTGCCTCAGCGGTCGAACTCCAACACCGAGCGGATCCCGTCCTGGCGCTCCATCAACTCAAACGCACGGTTGACCCGATCGAGGCCCATGCGATGGGAGATGAACGGGTCTACGTCGATATCGCCCTGCAGGTAGCGATCGACCAGTCGAGGGACCTGATCGCGGCCCTTGACCCCACCGAACGAGGACCCGCACACCCGTCGTCCGGTGATCAGCATCCGCGGCACAATGTCCAGCGTCTCACCCTTCCCGGCTACGCCGGCCACAGTGCACACTCCCCACCCCATGCGCGCTGCCTCGACGGCTTGGCTCATCACCGAGACCAGCCCGGTCGCCTCGAAGGTGTAGTCGGCGCCGAAGCCTCTCGTTATCTCCAAGACGCGTTCAACCGTGTGCTCGTCGGCCTGCCAGCAATCGGTCGCTCCCTGCCCTCGCGCCAAGTCCAGGCGCTCGGGAGAGAGGTCCACGCACACGATCCGCTCGGCGCCCTGGAGTCTGCATCCGGCAACTGCGCCGAGGCCGACCATGCCGGCGCCGAAGACCACGCATGTCGAACCTGGCTCCACGGCGGCCGTGTACATCGCGGCGCCGAGTCCCGTCGTCAAGCCGCATGCGAATAGGCATGCTCGATCCAGTGGCGCCTCCCGGTTCACACACGCGAGCGCGATCTCCGGCAGGACCGCGTACTCGGCGAATGTAGAGGTACCCATGAAATGGCGGATCGGCTCGCCCGAGCGCGAGAGACGCGCCGTGCCGTCGGGCAGGTAGCCCTTGTTCTGCTGCTCGCGGATCGCCAGGCAAAGATTGGTCTTGGGGCTGAGGCAATGCTCGCACTCACGACATTGCGGGGAGAAGAGAGTCACCACGTGGTCTCCGGGCTTCACCGAATTCACACCCTCGCCGACCGCTTCGACAACACCGGCTCCCTCATGTCCGAGCACCGTCGGCGCATACCCGGACGGATCGACCCCAGAGGCGGTGTACATGTCGGTATGACAAACGCCACAAGCCACCAGGCGCACAAGCGCCTCTCCGCGAGCGGGATCGGCAAGATCCACATCCTGAACAACCAAGGGCCGGCCAAACTGCTCGAGCACAGCGGCACGCATCTTCACGAGGCTCTCCTTTCCGGCGCTTGACGGAGCGGCTCCAGTGAAGCCGAATGGACTCGACCTTAGACTAGGCCGCGTGTCTGGACGGCCAAAGGGGGATGACGGGGTCGGCGGGTCCGATTCGACGGTCACGGCGAGCGCACAGCTGCCCGAGCTCGACCAGCGTGCGCTGGCCGCGCTGAGCGAGGTGGGACGCGATTGGACAGGGTGCATGCCGCCCCGGCAGGTCTGGGAGCGTGCGCTGCCTGTCGATCGCCATCTCGATTTCGCCGATCCACAGCAATCGCGCAGCGGACGATTCGTGCACATCCGCAGCGCGCGACGCGAGGCCGATGACGACGAACTGGAAGCGACGGCTGAGGCGGGCGAGACCGACTCGCGCTCAGGCCGTGTCGCCCATGCGCTGCGCCAGACCCTGATCGGCCCGGCGCTGCGTAGCACCGCGATCGCGGAGGAGCGCATGGGGCGGCTGCTCGCCCTCGCCGTGCTCTCGCCCGACGCGCTCTCCTCGGTGGCCTACGGGCCGGAAGCGATGATGGCGGTGCTCGTGCTCGCCGGCTCGGCCGAGCTGAAGCTCTCGCTGCCGATCGGAGCCGCCCTCGCGGTATTGATGCTGTCTGTCGGTCTCGGTTACCGCCAGGTGATCCGTGCCTACCCGCATGGCGGCGGCTCCTACATCGTCGCGAGCGACAGCCTCGGCCGCCAGTGGGGCCTGCTCGCGGGCGCCGGGCTGATCGTCGATGACATCCTTACGGTCGCTGTTTCGGTCGCCTCCGGTGTGGAAGCCGTCACCTCGGCGATACCGTCGCTTGCCTCGGCACGGGTGGCGATCGGCCTGGTCGTGATCGTGCTGCTGGTGGCCGGCAATCTGCGCGGCGTGCGCGACGCGGGCGCCGCCTTTGCCGCTCCCACCTACCTGTTCGTGGTCGCGATCGTACTGGTGGTCGTCGCCGGTCTCATCAAGGCTGGCTCTCACGGCTTTCAGCCCACCGCCGCGGCACCGCAGCGGGCCACCGAGGCGGTCGGCGTGCTGCTTGTGCTGCGCGCGTTTGCCTCCGGCGCGACGGCGATGACCGGGATCGAGGTGATCTCAAACGCGGTCCCTGTGTTCCGCCCACCGCAAGCCAGACATGCCCGCCAGACGCTCACGGTGATGATGGGACTTTTGATCTCGATGTTCATCGGTGTCGTGCTCGTCGCGCACTTTGACGGTGCCGCGCCGAGTGGGAGCGAGACGGTGCTCTCCCAGATCGCGCATGACAGCGTCGGCGGCGGCATTCCCTACGGCTTCGTGCAGTTGGCAACAACACTCGTGCTGCTGGTGGCCGCCAACTCGGCGTTCAACGGCTTTCCGCGGCTTTTGTACTTCATGGCCCGCGACGGCTACGTCCCGCGACTGTTCCTGCGCATGGGCGATCGTCTCGCCTTCAGCAACGGCATCCTCGTGCTCGCCGTCCCAGCGGCCGTGATCTACGCAGCCTTCGGCGGTCGGACCGCCCCACTGATCCCACTGTTTGCGATCGGTGTGTTCCTCGCCTTCACGCTCGCCCAGAGCGGGATGGTCGCGTACTGGTTGCGCCACCGCGAGCGGGGGTGGCGCTCGGCGCTGGCCACCAATCTGCTCGGCGCAGTGCTCTCCGCGTTGGTCGTGCTGATCGCCATGCTCACCAAGCTGACCGAGGGCGCCTGGGTCGTGGTGGTACTGGTTCCGCTAATCGTGTTGGCGTGCGGGCGCGTACACGCGCACTACGTGAGCGCTCGCGAGGCGCTCACGCCACGACCCGACGCGCCACGACCCGAGCAGGATGGGCACACACGGACGACACGCGTGGCGCCGCCCCGGCTGCGCCCGGAGGTCTCAGAACACCTGGCCGAGACGCAGGATGACCCATCCGAGGTGCACAGCTTTGCCGTCGTCCCCGTCGCGGTGCTCGACCTCGCGGCGCTGCACGCACTTGCCTACGCCGTCTCGCTCGCCCAGCCGGTGCTCGCGCTGCACGTCAGCCCCACCGAGGAGGAGGCCGAGCGCTTCCACCGCGCGTGGCATGCGTGGGGCGATCATTTGCCGCTCGAGGTCGTCGTGTCCCCCTACCGCTCCACCGTCGCGCCGCTCGCCAACTACATCGCCGCGCTGCACCGCCAACGCCCCGACGTGACCCTCACGCTCGTCGTGCCCGAGATCGTCGTCGCCAAGCGCTGGCAGCGGATCCTGCACAACCGAACCGCCGCACGCTTGCGCTCCTCCCTGATCGCCTACGAGGGCATCGTCATCACCACGGTTCCATTCCACCTGCCCCGGTAAATCGCAGACGCTGCGCACGTGTCCGATACGGCCGCTTCGCAGGCGCGGGTGGGCATTCGTTTCATGCGAGCGCCGCTGCTAGCGCTCGCGTGGGTCGGTGGTTTCCAGTGGCCAGTGACGGACGACGCCGGGGCGCCATTGGTCGTTCTCCTCGCGCGTCAGGATGAAGCGGCTGATTGTCTGCTGGCCACCCTCGTGGTCCCCGTAGAGCAGATCGACGGTCAACGTTTCACCTGTAAGGAACGCCTCGTTCAGGCCCTCACGAAAAGGGTCGTCGGGCTCACGGATCGCCCCTTGCCAAAAACCCACATCGCCGGCGGGCACGTACAGGTCACGCGACTGCCGGCGGTGCTCCGCCGGCTCGGCGTGCCCGGCGTCCAACTCAGGGCGCCCCGCCTTCAAGCGCCAGGCTTGAAGGACTGCCAGGCCGTTACCGACGTTCCGAAGCGGGATCACGAAGTAGTAGTTCTCGCCCTCGTACTCGACCGCGGCCATACCGCCCTCGACGTTCACCATCCGTCCCTCGCCGAAGCGGACAACCTCGGGCGGGTCGTTTACGCGCGAAGGAGCGAGAACCGGCCGCAGGCCAAGCAACAGCGCTCGCTCGGCGATCGCCGTCGAGCGCTCCGCGATACGTGTCGAGCGCTGCCCGAAGCGCACCGAGGAGAATGTCGCGACGGCCAGCACGAGCGTGCCGCCCGCGGTTGCCAACGAGGCAATCGTCGGCCAGTCGACGGCGAAGGGCAGCGTCATCCACTGGATACTCTCGCCGGGAGCGGACGGTGGAGGCGACGCGGGCGTTGGAGGAGATCGAACCTCGCCGCCCACGGTTGCCGCTGCGATGCTGCGCGCGGCGGCGTACTTCGCGCTGCGCCCTGGCGACGAGGAGGCGCTCGTTAGTCGTTAGCCTCGGCCATGCGATGGATGTGCTCGAAGTCATCTGGCATGGCCTTCGGGACTCGTTCCTGATGGCGTGGGAGGTTTGGTGGGCGCTGGTGCTCGGCTTCGCGATCTCCGGCGTCGTACAAGCATGGGTGCCACGCGCGCGGATCGAGTCTGCTCTGTCAGGGTCGGGGCCGCGACCCGTCGCGCTGGCCACCGGCCTTGGCGCGGCGTCGAGTTCGTGCTCCTACGCGGCAATAGCGATTGCCAAGAGCCTGTTTCAGAAGGGCGCCTCGACGACCACCGCGCTGGCCTTTCAGTTCGCCTCCACGAATCTCGTGTGGGAGCTCGGGCTTGTGCTGTGGGTGCTGATCGGCTGGCAGTTCACGCTCGCGGAGTACGTCGGAGGGCTCGTGATGATCGCCTTGATGGCGGTGCTGCTAAGGGCGTTCGTCTCGCCCCGCCTGGAGGCGCAGGCGCGTGAGCATGCGCAGCAGGCCGACGCTGCTCACCAGCACCACATGGCCGGCGAGCAGATGAGCTGGCGCGAGCGGCTGACCTCGACCTCGGCCTGGTCGGATGTCGCCCACAACTTCCGTGGGGACTGGCAGATGCTCTACAAGGAGATCGCCGCTGGCTTCCTGCTCGCCGGGTTCATCGCACAACTCGGCAACGGCTTCTTCAACGATCTTTTCCTCAAGGGCTCTCCGGCACTCGTACAAACCGTGTGGGGCGCGATCGTCGGGCCGGTGATCGCCGTGCTGAGCTTCGTCTGCTCGGTTGGCAATGTGCCGCTTGCTGCTGTGTTGTGGTCGGGCGGCATCTCCTTCGCGGGAGTGATGGCGTTCATCTTCGCCGACCTGATCGTGTTGCCGATCATCGCCATCTACCGCAAGTATTACGGCAGGAGCTACACGCTTCGGATTGTTGCGCTGATGTTCGTCACGATGGTTGCCGCCGCGCTGATAGTCGATGGACTGTTCAGCGCCAGTGGGCTGATCCCAACCGGGCCGCGGCCTTCGCGCAGTGACATCTTCGGCACGATCGCGGTGAACTACAAGCTCCTGCTCAACGTGCTCGGGTTCGCGGTCTTTGCCGCGCTCTTCCGGCTGACCGCCCGACGCGGCGCCACCGACCCGGTATGTGGCATGAAGGTCGATAAGGCCAAGGCGATCCGTAAGGATTTCGACGCCGAGACCTTTTACTTCTGCTCCGAGCATTGTCTACATGTCTTCGAGACCGGTCCTGCCGAGCATTTGGTGGGGCAATCCATCTGAAGAATCATGGTCCACTCAGATCCTCCGGGAGGCGATTGGCGTTGTCAGTCAGCTCCAGCTTGGGATCTGTTGGCGATGCAGCACAACTGCGCGGAGCCGCTCGCGAGCAGCCGGCCGGCCTCATCCCACACCCTGCCGCCAACGCCCATGAGGCCGGCGTCCGCGACAGCGCATTCACTCTCGACCAATAGCCATTCGCAGGCGGGGCTGAAATGGTGAAACCACGCGCCCGTATCGAGATTCGGAGCCAAATACTCCCAGCTTCGATGGTGGCGGTAGGCAGCCGGGAAGCCATAAGTATCGAGCAAGATCAGGCTGCGCGCCGCATCTAGGAAAGGGTCGTCGAAGCAAGCGGTCGGTTGAAAGCGCGCCCACGCGCGGACGAGCGGCGCCTGTGGATCCTCGTCCGTGCTCTGGTCGACGGGCCGTCGTTCGACGTTCTCCCAGAAGCTGAAGGGTGGACGTCGCCCTGCGTGGTGCAATTCCTCATAAGTCTTCAGATTCTCCGGGAGGGGGACCGCGGGAGCGCTCGGATGTTGGTGGCTGTAGCCGGGCGCCTCGGCGGCGGTCTTCACCATCGCGTGCAGGATGGGCTTGCCCTGTTGGGTCATCTCTACGGCAAATGACTCGGCGCGGCGCCCTTGCTTGAGGACGCTGACTTTGAGCTCGACCACGTCGAAGGCGGGGGAGCTGAGGAAGTGGCAGTAGAAGCTCGCCGGCCGCTTGATCTGGGCGACTGCGCCGGCGGCCCGCAGCGCGATCGTCGCGAGATATCCGCCGTTGGGACCCCAAATCTCCCAATCCTTGGAAAGGCATGCGGAATAACCGCCGTCGTCGGGCGCGACCCGCGTCGCATGCTCGAGGTCCAAGGTGCTTGGCGTCATCGTGCGTGGCCGATGGTACCCCTGTCGAGGTTCGCTGGAAGTTCACGCGGCGCTGGGCGCCGTCGACGATGCACCACCGGTGAGGATGTGCTCACCGGCGAGCAGGCGCCGACCCGCTAACGTAGAGAGATGCTCACGCAGGCAGATCGTGCGGCCGAGCGTCGTCGCACGAAGCTGGAGGAGATCCGCTCACAAGTCAAGGACGGTTCATTGACGATCCGCAAGATGACGCCGGCCGAGCGCGAGCGCTACCCGCAGCAACCGCCACGGCCGTCACGCGGTCGCCGCAAATGACCGCTTTCTTCGTCGCCGGCATCGAGGGCAAGGGCAAACAGACAGAGGATGCCTACAGCGAGTTGCGCGAACGCTCGCTGGCGGTCGTCGGCTCTCCGGCTAGGTCGCGCAGGATCTTCAAGCTCAGCTGTCGCTTCGACGGCAGCGACACCGAGATCGAGGTCGGCAGGCGCCTCTCCAGCGGGAGCGACGTGGTGGCGGCGATCCTCGATCATGGCCGCGAGGAGGCGTTCGTCGTGCATACCGACGGCGTCGACGACAGCAACGACGATGGCAGCGAGGCCGTTGGCCGTGCGGTGCGGGTCGGTCGTCCCGTGTACTCGGTGACGGAGTTCTCATAGACGCCGAGGGCACGGAGGCCGAGGACGGCGGCGACGACGACGATGCGATTCGCGCTTTGGTGATCCGGCTCAGTCGCCCTCACCGCTCTGGAGGAGAGGTGATCGAGCGTGCTGCGATCATGGCTGCGGGCGCCGATTCGGCGGCAGTGATCGCCTGGATAACCGACCACGCCGGTATTCCGGAGGCCGCGGCGGCAAAGGCGCCGAGACGCGGACTGCACGGTTCGCGTTTGAGTGGCGGCAGCGAGGCGGCGGAGTCCAAAGCACCGCTTCGCTTCGTCCTGCCGGCCGGCGCGCTCGCCTGAGCTTTTCTCGAGCCGACTACTCGACTGCGCGAGATCCGCTCCTGAGGGTGCACGTCCCGGTGGGTGAGCGGAGCCAAAACATCGACCCTCGTACTCTCCCACTCCGTCTCGTAAGACGGTTACCATCGGGTGGGCATGGACGATGATCGGACACAGGCGAGATTGATCCTGCGGGGAGCGGAGCAGTCCGCTGCCATGCGTGGAGTCCTGCGCCGTTCTGCCCTCGCATTTGTCCTCTGCGTGAACACCGCGATTTGTCTCGCAGCCTGCTGTCCGACCATGACGCAAACGGCAACAGCCTCCGACACCCACCTGACAAGTCGCTGTGCGACGTTCCGCGCCAAAGGCGGCGAGTACGGGGTTTACATAGACACGGGCCACGTCAGGTGCAGCATCGCCAGAGGTGTACTGAAGGCGATTGCCGATGGCAAGGGTAAATATGTGAACAACGGCTTTTCAGTTAATTCCTACACGCTGTACGGCGGCTGGCTGTGCCCGTCGGGCAACATGGGCGAGCAGACCTGTGAGCACTCCAAGCGCCCAGTGAACAACCCCAGCCAGGACATCGTGAGCCTTCGTGCTCTTTTGGCGATGGCTGTCCAAAGCAGACGGCCGTCGCCAACGAATAGCCGGGGCGTGGTGCGGGAGGATTGAATGGGCTACCGCGGCGCCCCGCGCGCGCGAGCTATGGTGGAGCTGAAGCTCGCGATCCCATCCGACCAAGGAGAGAAAATGTCCCGTTACGCCACCGTGAACCTGTTGGAGATCGAGGACTCTGTCGGCGAGCGGGCGCCGGGCATCGAGGGCCGCTTTGGGCGCAAACACCTCGACTCGCGCGACCTCGGCGTGAGCCTCTTCCGCTACGCGGCGAACCTGCGCAGCCCGATGGCTCACAGCCATCGCGAGCAGGAGGAGGCCTATGTCGTCGTGGCGGGCTCCGGACGCGTGCTGCTCGACGACGAGGTCCTGGAGCTGGGTCGGTGGGACGTGGTGCGCGTGGCACCGGAGGTCGTGCGCGCGTTCGAGGCGGGCCCGGATGGGTTGGACATCGTTGCGGTCGGCGGTCCCAAGCCCGAGGACGGCGACGGCGTGATGGGTAGCGCGAACTGGCCTGACGCGGAGTAGCCGGATCAGCCGGTGGCGCCCTCCGCCGCGGGGGCACCGGCGGGTGCCTCTTCGTGGGTGAAGTCCGCTCCAGTCCGTTGGCCCAGTTGCTTGGGGACGAGAAAGCCCGCCAACAGGCAGACGAGCAGGAAACCGGTTGCCATCAAGAACGTATCGGTGAAGCCAGTGACCGTCGGCAGGCCGTTGGCTGTGTTGGCGGCGATGAAGGTCGCCGACAACTGCCCGCCGAGCGCGCCGCCGAGCGTGCGCATGACGGTGTTCATGCCGCTTGCCACTCCGGTCTGCTCAGGTGAGACCGCCTGCACGATCAGGTTGCCTAGTGCCGCGAAGGCGAGGCCGACCCCGACACCGAGCAGTCCAGCGGCGATCAGCAGGTCGTAGGGATGGCTGTGTGCGAGCGCGAGCAACGCGAAGGACGCGGTGGTGAAGGCGGTTCCCACGAGCAGTGCGCTGCGCGAGCCGTAGCGACCCGAGATGCGTCCGGCCGACAGGCCCAGGATCGTCATCCCGATCGTCAGCGGCAGCAGGTAGAGCCCTGAGACGACGACAGAGGCGCCGAAGCCAAAGCCGGTGCTCTTCGATAGCTGCGCGATCTGGGGAATTACGATGAACGACGCGTACATGCCGGCGCCGAGCAGGAACGCGGCCGCGTTGGTCGTCCAAACACCCCTGATGCGCATCATCGTCATGTCGATCAAGGGGTTCTTGCTGCGCACCTCAACGGCGATCCAGGCGACCGAGACGGCGATGCCGACGGCGAGCAGGCCGAGCGTCTTGGGGGAGCCCCAGCCCCAGCTGGTGGTCTGGCTGATCGAGATCAGCATGATCGACATGCCGATCGTCATCAAGCTTGCGGCAAGCCAGTTCACACGTCCGGGAACGCGTACAGGCGACTCGGGGATGAAGCGCCATGTTGCCAGCGCCGCGAGCACCGTGGGAATCAGGGGAAGCCAGAACAGCCAGTGGTAGTCGAGGTGCTCGATGATCACCCCTGCCAGCACGATCCCGGCGCCCCCGCCGACGCCGAGGATCGCCGAAAGCAGGCCGATGCTCCCGGCCACCTTCTCGCGCGGGAACTCGTCGCGCACGATCCCGAAGGCAAGCGGGAAGATGCCCCCGGCTGCTCCTTGGATGAAGCGCCCCACGACGATGATGGCCAGCGAGCTCGAGACGGCGGACAAGAGCGTTCCCGCGGCGAGGATCACGAGTGTCCACAGCAGCATCTTCTCCTTGCCGTACATGTCGCCCAGTCGCCCAAGGATCGCGGTGCCGACAGACGCGGCCAGCAGATAGGCGGTCAGCAGCCAGGTGACTCCCGTCTCGCTCGTGTGCAGCGCGTGCTGGAAGGTCGGCAACGCCGGCAACACAGCCGAGCTGAGCATCGCGTAGGCAAGCCCGCCGAGCGTGAGCACGGCAAGGATCAGGTTGGGGTGCGTACGCTCCCTGGTGGTCTCATCCCAGCCGGCGGCCATCCGCCTCACCTTAGCCTCGTCTGGGCGTTGGCTCGGAGGCTTGTCGGCAAAGCGGCGGCGCGCTTATCGGCAGAGCGCAGGTATGCGCCCTGCGAGGAAGCTTGCGCTGCGCCATGATTGCGCGATGCCGTCGCCCGTCGAGATGGAGATCGGCGCTCCGTTTGCCGGAGTGGTCGTGGCGATCGAGCAGGCCCCAGGTGCTTCGGTGCAAGCCGGAGCCGTGCTTGTCGTGCTGGAGGCGATGAAGATGGAGCACGAGGTGCTCGCTGAGAGCGACGGGGTTGTGCAGCGGGTCGAGGTCGTCGCGGGGGACGCGATCGAAGCCGGAGAGCTGCTAGTGGTGCTGGCGGTCGATGATCGCGCTGCCGGCGAGACGGCCGGAGCGAGGTCACGCGTGGGTGGTGAGCTTGGCGGTGCGGGTGAAGGGGGGGCTTGTCCGGATCCTGAATTTGCGGATGCACGCAAAGGGGGGACTTCCGTGGATGGTGAGTTTGAGACTGCACACAGCGGGTCTCGCGCCGATGTCGAGAGCGATGAGGTGGTACGCGCCGACCTGGCGGCGGTGCGCGCACGGCACGAGCTTGGCCAGGACGCGGCACGACCCGAGGCCGTCGAGCGTCGTCGTGCGCGCGGGCGGCGTACGGCGCGCGAGAACCTGGCCGAGCTCGTCGACGAGGGCAGCTATGTCGAGTACGGGCCCTTGCTGTTCGCCGCCCAGGAGCGGCGGCGTGCCAAGCAAGAGCTGATCGAGAAGACGCCTGCCGATGGGCTGATCGCCGGTGTGGCGGCGGTCGACGGCAATCCCTGCGTGGCCATGTCCTATGACTACACCGTGCTCGCAGGCACCCAGGGGATGCGCGGGCACCTCAAGAAGGACCGCCTGTTCGAGGTGGCCGAGCGCAGGCGTTTGCCGGTCGTGCTGTTCGCCGAGGGCGGCGGTGGGCGCCCGGGCGATGTGGACTTTCCAATCGTCGCCGGCCTCGACTGTCGGGCCTTCCACCTGTTTGGCCGCCTCAGCGGCTTGGTGCCGCTCGTTGGGATCGCCTCGGGCTACTGCTTCGCAGGGAACGCAGCGCTGCTCGGTTGCTGCGACGTGGTGATCGCCACCGAGGATTCCAGCATCGGCATGGGCGGCCCCGCGATGATCGAGGGCGGCGGCCTTGGTGCATACGAGCCGGGCGAAGTTGGCCCGATCGACGTGCAGCACGCGAACGGCGTGGTCGACCTGCGTGTTGCCGACGACCGAGCTGCGGTGGCTGCGGCCAAGCGCTACCTCTCCTATTTCCACGGGCCGGTCGAGCAGTTCACCGTCCCTGACCAGCGCCTGCTGCGCGAGATCGTGCCCGAGCAGCGCAAGCGCGCTTATGAGGTGCGCAAGGCGCTGCACGGTCTCTGCGACGAGGGTTCGGTGCTCGAGCTACGCGACGGCTTTGGGGCCGGGATGGTCACCGCGCTTGCGCGGATCGAAGGCAAGTCGCTCGGCATTGTTGCCAATGACCCCTCGCATCTTGGTGGCGCAATCGACGCTGACGCGGCCGACAAGGCTGCACGATTCCTGCAGCTGTGCGACGCGTTTGGGCTGCCTGTCCTGTTCCTGTGCGACACGCCAGGCTTCATGGTCGGCCCGGACGCCGAGCGCACGGCAACTGTGCGCCATTTCGCGCGCCTCTTCACAACCGGCGCCAACCTGGAGATTCCCTTCGGCACGATCGTGCTGCGCAAGGGCTACGGGCTCGGCGCGCAGGCGATGGCCGGCGGCTCGTTCAAGGCGCCGCTGTTCACCGTCGGCTGGCCGACGTCTGAGTTCGGGGGAATGGGGTTGGAGGGGGCCGTGCGTCTCGGCATGCGTCGCGAGCTCGACGCGATTGAGGATCCCGAGGAGCGCGAGCGCATCTTCCAGGCCACGGTTGCCGCTGCCTACGCGCACGGCGAGGGGCTGAACATGGCGGCGTACGGCGAGATTGACGACGTGATCGATCCGGCCGACTCGCGGCGTTGGATCGCGACGTTGTTCGATCCGCCGGCTGTTGACTGGCGTAGCCGCGCCGGCAAGCGGCGTCCCAACATCGACGCCTGGTAATGGCGTCGGCCCGTAGGAGGGCCGGTTCTTGCTATCCGGCCTGTGGCGCAGCGGGCCCCGGTCCGGTCGGTGGCTCCGGTGTGCGTGCGGGCGCGGCACCTGACCCTGACCCTGGCGCGGATGGCGAGATCCCCGGCTTCGCCGGCGCCTGCACCCGGGCACGGAACACGTGAAATGACCATCCCTGATAAAGGAGCACAATCGGGAAGAAGATCACCGCCACCACCGTCATCACGACAAGCGCGTAGTGGCCGGAGGCCGAGTTGTTGACGGTCAGGTTATAGGCGGCGTTGGTGCTCGAGACCATCACGTTGGGATACAGGTCGATGAAGATCGAGCCGACGGTTGCCGCGATCGCGATTGCCGAGGCGGAGAAGGACAGCCCGTCGTGGTCGGTCATCGCCAGTCGTGCGGCAAAGCCCACCGCGATCACCGCGAGGATCTCCACCGGCTGCGGCACGTCGGGCCCACCCGCGACGCTGCGCGTCCAGATCACCCAGCCGATCACCAGCGCAATCGTCGCCCAACCCAGCGGCCGCGCAAGCGCACGGGCACGCTCGCGCACCTCGTCAGTGGTCCTGAGCTTGAGGAATGTCGCTCCGTGCAACAGGCACAGCGCCACCAGCGTCACGCCGGTCCACAGCCCATAGGGCGTGAGCAGGCCGAAGAAGTTGCCCGTGTAATCGTGGCTCGAGTCGATCGGCAGGCCGTTCAGCAGGTCGCCCAGTCCCACGCCGAGCAGCAGCGGAATCAGCAGGCAGCCGAGCGTCATCGCCCAGCGCCATGTGCTCCGCCAGCGGGGGTTCTCACTCTTCTCGCGGAACTCGAACGAGACGCCGCGTGCCATCAGGGCGAGCAGCACGAGCAGCAACGCCAGGTAGAGCGCGGAGAACATCGTCGCGTACCAGCCGGGGAATGCCGCGAACGTGCCGGCGCCGGCGACGATCAGCCACACCTCGTTGCCGTCCCACCAGGGCCCGATCGTGCTCAGGGCACGTTTGCGCTGCTCATCGGTGCGTCCGACGATCGTGTGCAGCATGCCGACGCCGAAGTCAAAGCCCTCGAGCACGAAGAAGCCGACCCAGAAGATCGCGAGGATGACGAACCAGATCGTGTGCAGTTGCATCAGTAGCTCATGACCGGGGTCGGGGCACGTGTGGTCGAGCGAGTCATCAGTAGCTCATGGCCGGGGTGGGGGTTTGTGCGCCCGAGCCTGTCTCATCGGGGCCCTCGTCGGGATCGAGGCCCTTGCGCGCATAGCGCAGCATCAGGATCAGGTCGGCTGCACCAAGTGCGATGTAGACGAGCACGAACGCGATCAGGCTGATCCAGATGTCGAGCGAGCTGACCGAGGGGGAGTTGGCGTTGACCGTCTTCATCAATCCCTGCACGATCCAGGGCTGGCGCCCACTCTCCGTCAACAGCCAGCCGGCGGTATTCATCACAAAGGGTGTAACCACCGCGAACAGCCCTGCGCGCAAGAACCACTTGGAGCGGTCGAGCCTGCCCTTATGGATCAGCCACGTTCCCCATAGCGCCAGCAGCGCGATCAACGAGCCGAGGTAGGCCATCACGCGCATCGACCAATACTGGATGAAAACGTCCGGAATGTAGTTGCCGGGGCCGTACTTCTTTTCATCTTCCTTTTGGATCTGATTTAGCCCCTCGACCGCGCCGCCCCATGTCCCGGTCGCGAGGATCGAGAGCAGGTGCGGGATCGAGATGACCTGGGTCGGGGTCTGGTCGTTGTTGCCACCGCCAACCTGAAAGGCCGAGAACGAGCACGGCTGGCAGTTGCTCCACTGCGCCTCGGCCGCGGCGATCTTGGCCGGCTGGTAGGTGGCCTCGATCTCGCCGAGCTTGTTGCCCACGAACATCTGCAAGAGGATCGCCGGCAACAGCACGAGTACCGATAGCCGTGCGGTGTGGTGAAAGGCCTCGACTTCGTGTCCCTTGCGTAGGTACCAGGCCGAGATCGCGAGCATCACGAGCGAGCCCGTCACCAGTGAGGCCAGGATGACGTGTACGTACCCCCACAGGAAAGTTGGATTGGCAAACAGCGCCCACACGTTGTTCAGCACTGGCTGGCCGTGGCTGTTCAAGGCGTAACCCACCGGGTGTTGCATCCAGGAGTTGGCGACCAATATGAACATCGCCGAGAGCATCGAGCCCGCGACCACAAGCCAGATGCAGGCAAGGTGAATGCGCTTGGGCAGCCTGTCCCAGCCGAAGAGCCACAAGCCTAGGAAAGTCGACTCCAGGAAGAACGCCGCCAGGCCCTCCATCGCCAGCGGACCGCCGAACACGTCGCCTACGAAGCGCGAGTAACTGGACCAGTTCATCCCGAACTCGAACTCCTGCACCAGGCCGGTGACGACGCCGACGGCGACGTTTATCAAGAGCAGGGTGCCGAAGAAGCGCGTCATGCGCTTGTACTCGGGCTTCTCGTTGCGGTGCCACGCGGTCTGCAGAAGCGCCACCAGAAATGCCAGCCCGATTGTGACCGGCACGAACAGGAAGTGGTAGATGCTCGTCGTGGCAAATTGCCAGCGCGCCAGGTCGTTGGTCATCCTCCATCACCATTACCCATGCCGCGGCGGAACCATGCTGAGTGGCCGCGTGCCGCCAGCTGCGCGTGCGTGCCGCGTTCGATGATCTTGCCCTGCTCGATCACCAGTATCTCGTCGACCTGCTCCAGGCCGACCAGCCGATGTGTGATCAGCAGCGTCGTTCGCGCGCGCGTCACGTCGAGCAGGTCGGCTACGAGCGCGTCGGCCGTGGTCGTGTCGAGGTGCTCTCCCGGCTCGTCGAGGATCAGGATCGGGAAGTCGGCAAGCAGGGCGCGAGCAAGCGCCAGGCGGTGGCGCTGGCCGCCGGACATGCGTGCGCCGCGCTCGCCGAGCTCGGTCGCGAGCCGGAGGGGCAGCGAGTCCACCCAGTCGAGCAGTCGCGCTTGCGCCAGCGCGTCGCGCAACTCCTGCTCGCTCGCGTCGCGCTTTGCCAGGCGCAGATTCTCTTCCAGCGTGCTGTCGAATATGTGCACGTCCTGGCTGACCAGACCCGCTACGCGCCTGACGTCGTCGCCGTCGAGCGCGTCGATCTCCACGCCGTCCAGCGCCACCGAGCCTTCATACGGAAGGAAGCGCAACAGCACGGCGGCGAGCGTCGACTTGCCGGCGCCGCTCGGGCCGACGAGCGCGACGCGTCTGCCCGGGCTCAGGTCGAGGTCGATCCGCTCGAGCGCTGGGCGATCCGCCCCCGGATATGAGCAGCTGAGGTTACGTGCCGTGAGGGTATGGGACTGTGCGGGGAGTGCCTGGGGATGTTCGGGCTCCATCACCGGCGGCGGCGTTTCGTGCAGCTCTTGTATCCGGGCCGCGGCCCGACGCACGCGCTGTAGGGTTTGCGTCGCCGCCGGAAGACCGCTGACAAGCTCGAAGGCCACGAGCGGGATCAGGGCTATACCGGCCAGCAGCACTCCGTCCATGCGTCCTGTGCGCACCGCGCTGACGCCGACGAGCAGTGCGCCCCACATCGCCAGGCCCGAGCACAGTGTCGTCAGGCCTTGGCCGATGCCGGCCGTACGTGCGCCGGACCTGGCGATGCGGGTCAGCTCGGCGTTGGCTGCCAGCGTGCGTTGTAGTTGCTCTTGTGCGGCGCCGTAGGCCACAAGCTCTGGCGCGCCCTCGATCAGGTCGAGAACCGAGGCGCTCAGCTCGCCGCGCGCCTGGGCTTGCAGTGCCTCGCCGCGTGCGGCGAGCGTGCCGGTGAGCCACGGCACGAGCACTCCCGCGAGTAGCAGCGCCAGCAGCAGGATCAGCGCGGCGGCGGGAAGCATCGTCCACACGAGCACCACGCTGCCTGCGCCGACGAGCAGCGCGATCGCAAACGGCGGCACCACGCGCAACAGCAGATCCTGGAGCGAATCGACGTCCTGGACAAGACGAGAAAGCAGCTCGCCGGAGCGAAATGCCGGCAGGCCGAGCGGTGCCAGGCGCTCCAAGTGTTCGTAGATGCTCACCCTCAGACTGGACAGCACGCGGAAAGCCGCGTCGTGGCCGACGAGCCGCTCGAAGTAGCGGCACAGTCCTCTGCAGAGCGCAAAGAACTGCACTCCGACAATCGCCACTGCGACGACCGACTCCGGCGGGCGCTGCGAGGAGCGCGAGATCAGCCATGCCGAAGTCGCGATCAGCCCGATCGCGGCGGCCACCGAGCCCGCGCCGAGCAGCGTGGCGAGCGCCAGACGTCCTGCGGCGGGACGCGCGATCGCAAATGTCTGGCGCAGCGACGCCTCGGATGGGCGCTTGGTCGCGGACGGCGCGGAAGTGCCCGAAGGCGAGACGAGCGGCGCTGCCTGGGCGTTCATGCGGGCACATCTGCCGTGTCGAGTGTGCCAAGTCGATCGGCCGCGGCCTGGTTCGCCGGCGTCTTGCCAAGCTCCATCACACGGTCGGCCATGCTCAGCAGTGCCGGCCGGTGCGCAACGAGAATCACGGTGCGCCCCTGTGAGAGGCGTCGCACGCCGTCGAGCACTACCTGCTCGGTCTGTCCGTCGAGGTTGGCCGTCGGCTCGTCGAGCAGCAGCAGCGGCGCGCCGCGCAGGAACGCACGGGCCAAAGCGACGCGCTGGCGCTCGCCGGCCGACAGCCCGGCTCCGCGCTCGCCGAGGACGGTGTCCAGGCCGTCAGGCAGGCCGGCGACGACGTCGCTCAGGCCGGCGGCGGCCACTGCGGCTGCCAGCTCTTCGTCGGAGGCGTCGCTACGGCCGAGCCGTACGTTCTCGGCGAGCGAGCGCGCGAACAGGTGCGGCCGCTGCGGGACCCAGGCAAGCCGCGCGCGCCAGGCGTCGACGTCGAGTTCGGCGAGGTCGACACCGCCGACGCGCACGCCCCCATGCGTGGGGACCACGAAGCCGAGCAGCACCGCCAGCAGCGTCGACTTGCCACAGCCGCTGGGGCCAGCAAGCGCCAGAACTTCGCCGGCTTCGACGTGCAGCGACACGTCGTCGAGCGCGAGCTGCGAGCGGCCCGGATATGAGACGGTCAATGCTTCTATGGCGATGTCCGCCGCTGCCATGTCGGGCATGTCCGGGAGGGCGTCCCGAGGGGTGGAGGTTTCAAAAACCTTGTTCCCGAAACTCCCAGTGTTTTCGTGCACCCCGTTATCGGCAAGCACCGCGAACACTTGCTCGGCGGCGGCCACCCCTTCAGCACTGGCGTGGTAGTTGGCGCCCAACTGGCGCAGGGGTAGGTAGGCCTCGGGTGCCAGCACCAAAGCGAATAGTCCGGCGCGCAGAGACATATCGCCCCCCATCAGGCGCAACCCGATCGCCACCGCCACAAGCGCCACGGAGATCGTCGCGACCAGCTCGAGGATCAGCGAGGACAGAAACGTCACACGCAGGTTGGAGAGCGCGGCGATGCGGTAGCGCTCGGAGATCGAACGAATGCTGGCGGCCTGGGCCTTGGCGCGGCCGAACACCTTCAGGGTGGGCAGTCCGGCGACCACGTCGAGGAAGTGCCCGGCGAGTCGCTGCAGGGTGCGCACTTGGCGATCCATCTTCTCGCGCGTCGCGGCGCCGACGAGCGCCATGAACAACGGGATCAGGGGAAGCGTGAAGGCGATGATCGCGGCTGAGATCCAGTCCTGCGAGACGACGGCGACGAGCACCACGAGCGGCACGATCGCGGCCAGCAGAAGCTGTGGCAGGTACAGAGAGAAGTAGCCGTCGAGCGCGTCCAGTCCGCGCGTGGCGAGCACTGTCAGCTCTCCGGTGCTTTGCGTACGCGAGCTGTCCAGGCCGAGTACCGAGACGCGCTCCAACAGCGCGTGTCGCAGTTGCGACTTCGCTTGAGCGGAGCTGCGCCCAGCCGCCAGCTCCGCCGCCCAGGCGACCAACGCACGAGCGATGACCACGAACAGCAGGGCGACCAGCGGTCCTTGCAACTGTGCGAGATCCTTCCCGTGCGAGAAGGCCCCAACGACGATGTCCACAAGCAGCCACGCCTGCCCGACGATCAGCAGTGCGCGCAGGCTCCCCAACGCGACGGATAGAAAAAGGAATGTGCGTGTAGCGCGCGCGTACTGCAGCAAGCGAGGATCGAGCGCTCTCACCGCTCGATCATGACCGAGGGCACGGCCGCCCTGTCAACGCCGTGGTCCGCGCTCACCGCTTGCGCTGCGCACGGCCTTTCCGCGAGCGCTCCGGCCACGCTCACCGCTTGCTCTCCGCTGGAGCCACGCGGTCTTTGGCCGAACTCCGAGCCGACCCGCCGTCATCCGCTCCAACGTGAGCTCGCTCGATGCTGGCCAGCGAGCCCTCCATCACCTGGTTCTGGGGATTGCCGAGGCGTGCGCTGATCCAATCGATCAAGACCTTCAGGCGCCCGCCGCGGACGCCGCCGAGGTAGTACATGTGCACGGTCAGGTAGGTGAAGAAAGCAAGCCGCCCAGAGATTTCGTGACCGCGGATTTCACATACGGCCTTGCCGCGACCGACGACTGCCAGCGCCCCCTTGTCCAGGTAGTGAAAGGGCGTGGAGGCGCCGGGCGCACCCTTGTGGACCGCCTTCGCCACGTGGCGCGCCTGCTGGATCGCGACTGTCGCCAGTCCAGGAAACGGCTTGCCACCGGGGCCTTCGAGCACCGAGGTGTCGCCGATCGTCGAGATCTCGGGATGGCCGGGAAGCGTCAGGTCGGATTGGATTTGCACGCGCCCGGCGCGGTCGGTGGAGGCCCCGGTCGCCTCGGCCAGCACGCGGGAGAAGCCGACGGCCTGCACCCCCGCGGCCCAGATCACCGTCCGCGCGTCGATCCGCTCGTCCGCGCCGTTGACCGAGGCGGTCACACCGCGCGCGTCGATCGCGGTGACGCGCGCACCCTCGCGCACCGTGACCCCAAGTGAGTCAAGCTCCTTGGCGACCTTGCCGGAAAGCCGCTCGCTGAAGGCCGCGGTCACGCGTTCGCCGGCGTCGAGCAGGATCACCTGAGCATCGCGGGGATCGATTTTTCTGAACCCGCGCTTCATCCCGTGCTGGGCGATGATCCGCAGCTCGCCGGCAAGCTCGACGCCGGTCGGGCCTCCGCCGATCACCACAAACCTCATCCACTCGCGCTGTTCGGTCTCGTCGCTCGCGCGCTCCGCCTCCTCGAACGCGCCATAGAGCCGATTGCGCAGGTCGAGCGCATCGGCAAGCGTCTTCAGCCCGCAGGACACCTCGCGCCACTCGTCTTTGCCGAAGTAGGAGGTCTCGGCTCCGCATGCGACGATCAGACTGTCGTAGTCGAGTCGCTCCCCGCGGTCGAGGAGGAGCTGGCGGCGCTCCGCGTCGAGGCCAGTCGCCTCGCCCATCAGAACGGTGATGTTCGAGTTGCGTCTGAGCGCGGTGCGGATCGGCGTGGCGCACTCGCCCGCCGCAAGCCCCCCGCCGGCTACCTGGTAGAGCAGTGGCTGGAACAGGTGATGGTGGGTGCGGTCCACGAGCGTCACGTCCACGTCTGCGTGGCGCAGCTCGTGCGCCGCGGCAAGCCCACCGAAGCCGCCGCCTACGATTACGACGTGGCGGCGGTGTTTGCTCGTGGGCCGATGCCCCGCGCGCGCGTGCGGGGCATCGTCGTTTTGGGATGGCTCAGTGGCCATTGGCGCCGAGGCGCTCGAGCAGGTGGTCGCCGACGCGCAGCGCATTCGCCATTGCCGTGAGCGCGGGATTGACCGCTGAGATGCTGGGAAAGAAGCTCGTGTCGACCACGTACAGATTGTCCAGTTCGTGCGCCTTGCAGTGGACGTCCAGCGCCGAGGAGGCGGGATCGGAGCCGAAGCGGCAGGTGCCAGCCTGGTGGGCGACGCCGGCGACGGGAATCTTGTTCTCCAGGTAGGCCCAACGCGGAATCAGGTGGTGCTCGTGCATGCCGAGGTGACCGAGCAGCGACCGCAGCTGCTCGAACAGCCGGTCGCGAGCGGTGTCGTTGCTGGCGCGGTAGGCCAGCGTCAGGTTGCCGTCGCGGTCGACCGTCACCCGGTTCTCCGCCTGTGGAATGTCCTCGGTCGACAGCCAGAAGTCAACGGCGTGCTCGGCCACGTCCGCCAACGAGAAGGTCGGCGCGAGCTTGGTCATCAGCGGCTTCTCGCCGCGGTACATGTCCGCCACGGACTTGCCCACCATCTGAATGTTGCCCATCGGGAACTCCCAAGCGTCGCTGGCGAAGTAGTAGTCGTTGACGCCGAGTGTCTTCTGAAAGACGGTGGGATTGGGCTCCTTGGAGATCGCGAGCACCGCTTGGCTGTTGTGGAACATGTAGTTGCGCCCCACCTGGTCGGAGCCGTTGGCGAGGCCGGCGGGATGCTTGTCGGTAGCGGAGCCGAGCAGCAGCTTGGCTGTGTTGGCCGCGCCGCAGGACACGACCACGATGTCGGCCGCGTATGTCTCGCGCTCGTCCTTGCCATCGCCTCCACCCGTGCCCGCGGCAGCGCTCGCGCCTGTGCCACCGCCCTCGTCCGCCCGCTCCACCACGACTTCTGTGACGGCGGTACCGGCGGGGTTGGTCTTCAACGCCACGACCTTGGCCCCCGTCAGCAGCGTGACGTTCGCGTGCTCGAGTGCCGGGCGGACGCCGAGTACCTCGGCGTCCGACTTGGCGTGCATCAGGCAGGGAAAACCGTCGCAGGTGGAGCAGCGCACGCAATTGCTGTAGGGCATGTTGCCCTCGTTGAGCATCACACCGCAGGGTGCATGGAAGGGGTGCAGCCCAGCCGCGGCGAACGCCTCCGAGAGTTGGGCGATGCGCGGCTCGTGAGAGACCGCCGGATGGTCATAGGGAGCGGAGGCGAACGGTTCGGTGGGATCCTCGCCGCGCACGCCGTGCACCTGGTAGAGCTGCTCGGCCTTCGTGTAGTAGGGCTCCATCGTCTCGTAGGGGATCGGCCAGGCGGGAGAGATGCCGCCGTGGTGCTTCAGCTCGCCGAAGTCCTCAGCGCGCATGCGATAGAGCGCGGCGCCGTACATCTTGGTGGCGCCGCCCACGCAGTAGTGCACCTGCGGCTGAAAGGCTTTGCCCTCGGCGTCGTACCAGGTGTCGGGGGAGACGTAGCGGTTGTCCACGAACACGTCCGCGGCCGACCAGTTCTGCGGCTCGCGCGGCAGCCAGTCGCCGCGCTCCAGCAGCAATATGCGCTTGCCCGAGGGGGCCAGGTGGCGGGCAAGCGTGCCGCCGCCCGCGCCGCTGCCGATGATGATGACGTCGTAGTGGTCCATCGTCAGGCCCCTGTCGAATAGTCGATGCCGATGCGGCGAATGCGGTGCGAGCCCATCACGAGATCTCCGCCAAGCGCTCGACGAGGATGATGCGTGCCGCCGCCTCGATCAGCGCGAGATGCGAGAAGGCCTGAGGGAAGTTCCCGAGGTGGCGCCCGGTGGAGGTGTCGAACTCCTCGGCGTACAGCCCGAGCGGCGAGGCGACCCTCAACAGCTTTTCCATCAGGTCGCAGGCGCGTTGCTGCTCGCCGACGACCGCAAGTCCCGACACCAGCCAGAAGGAGCAGATCAGGGAGCTCCCCTCCTTGCCCGACATGCCGTCGTCGGTCTCATCGGTGCGGTAGCGCAGCACGAAGCCGTTCTCTGTGAGGTCTTCGGCGATGGCAAGCACGCTCGCGCGCAGGCGCTCGTCGTCGCCTGGCAGAAAGCCGAAGATCGCGGCCAGCAGGTTGGAGGCGTCCAGGGCGTCGGTCTCGTAGTGCTGGCGCATTACCCCGTCCTTGGTGAGCCCGTGGGCGAGGATGTCCGCCCTGATCTCCTCGGCGGTTTCGTGCCAGGCGGCCTGGCGCTTGCTGTCGCCGCGCATGGCAGCGAGCTTGGCCGCGCGGTCCATCGCCACCCAGCACATCAGCTTCGAGGACACGTAGTGCTGGGGCTTGCCGCGAGCCTCCCAGATGCCCTGGTCTGGCTGGCGCCACACCTTGGTCGCGCACTCAGCCTGCGCCTGCACGATCGGCCACAGCCTGCGCGGCAGCCGTTCCGAGCGGCGCGTGTGCAGCAGGATCGAGTCGAGCGCCGCGCCGTACACATCGTTCTGGCGCTGGTCGAAGGCACCGTTGCCGATGCGCACCGGGCTCGCTCCCGCATAACCGGAGAGATCGTCGCGCGTGGTCTCGGTCAGGTCGCGCTGCCCGTCGATCCCGTACATGATCTGCAGCGCCCCGTCCTTGTTCGGCTCGAGGTCGGCGATGAACTGCATGAACTCCTCCGCCTCCCAATCGAGGTTGAGGTAGTGAAGCGCCTGTAGCGTGAAGGTAGAGTCGCGCAGCCACGTGTAGCGGTAATCCCAATTGCGCTCGCCCCCGGGCGTCTCGGGCAACGAGGTTGTCAGCGCCGCCACCGTCGCCCCGGTCGGCATGTAGGTGAGGCCCTTGATCGTGAGCGCCGAGCGCTGGATCGGATCGCGCCAGCGGTGGTCCGGCATGCGCGCCCGGCCCAGCCAGCCGCGCCAGAAGCTGGCGGTGGAGGCCAGGCGCGCGTTGGCGTCGTCGATGTGCTCAGGCGCGGCCAGCTCCTCGGCCCACGAGAGCGAGCAGTAGATCTGCTGGCCCTGTTTGAGCACGTGCCGTGCCCTGACCCAATCGCCCTCGACCCCCACGGCCATGTCCGTCTGCAGCCTGATCGTCTGCTCCGCGCCGCTCGCGTCGGCCCTGTGCCCGTCGTCGCTGACAGCCCACTGCGCCGTTTCGCGGCCGTAGTCGAAGACCGGTTCGCATGTCAATTCCATCTCGACCTCGCCATCCAGGCACATCGCGAGGCGCACGAGCACGTGGTCGGCGTCCTGGTCGGCGGGAGGGCGGGTGTGCGGTGTGACGAGATCCTCGCCGCGACGCGGCCCAAGGATCAGCGCCTCGCGCACGATCGCCCAACCGCTCGTGGTCTTCCAGGTTGTGAGCAGGATGTTGGTCCCGGGCTCGTAGTTGCGCGCCGTCGGCACGTTGATCCCGAACGGCCCAAAGCGAAAGCCCCCGGCCTGACGGTCCAGCAGCGACCCGAACACGCTCGGTGCGTCGAAGCGCGGCACGCACAGCCAGTCGATCGTCCCGTCAGGGGCCACCAGCGCGCCGGTGTGGCAGTCCGAGAGGAAGGCGTAGTCGGCGATCGGAGGAAAGGGCGAGGGCATCGCCGCGCTCTGGGGAGCGCTGGGGGCGCTTTGGCGCACGCGTTGGGAGGTGTGCTTGGGCTCGCCGGCGTGTGCCGAGGACTTGCTGTTTGGTGTCTTCGAAACGGCAGCCCCCCCGCGCGCGCGCGGGGCATCGGCCTTTTTGTTGGTCCCACCCGACATAGCGCGGGCCTTGGCCGGCGCGTGCGGGGCAGTGGTTTTCGCCTTGCCTTTAGCCGGACTCACGACGCCACCCAGGGCCCGTGCCAGCCGCCGTAACGGGCTACCAGCTGGTCGGCCTCGGGCGGACCCCAGGTTCCCTGTGCGTAGGGATGCACGGGCGGGGGCTCTTTGAGCAGCGGTTCGAAGATCCTCCAGGTCTGCTCGACGCTGTCCTGGCGGGTGAAACGCACGCTGTCGCCGTGCATCGCATCGAGCAGCAGCACCTCGTACGGGGTGGGGGCCTCGCCGCCCTCGTCGGCGAACTCCATGTCGAGCTCGATCGCCTGCGGCCCGCCCTCGTCGGCGCGATGGGCGTCGAGGATCATCTGCACGCCGGTCGCGGGGTCGAGCTTGACCACGAGCTGGTTGGGCTCCGGACGGCGACGCCCGTTTTTCATGAAGCCGAGGCGCGGCGGATTGCGAAAGACGATCCGCAGCTCGGTCTGGGTGATCGGCAGATCCTTGCCGGTGCGGATGAACCACGGCACGCCCGACCAACGCCAATTGTCGATGTCCAGGCGCAGGGCAGCATAGGTCTCGGTGGTCGATTCTTTGGCGACGCCGTCGATGCTCAGGTAGCCGTCGTACTGGCCGCGCACGTAGTGCTTGGGGTCGGCGTCGGCGGTCGAGCGCAGCACGGCGTACTTGGCGTCCTTCAGCGTCGCCGCGTCAGCGGCCGCCGGCGGGTCCTGCGCCACCGCGGCGAGCAGCTGCAGCAGATGGTTGACGACGACGTCGCGCAGCGCCCCGACCGGGTCGTAGAAGTGACCGCGGTCCTCGACGCCGAACTCCTCGGCCATCGTGATCTGCACGCTCGAGATGTGGCTTCGGTTCCAGACCGGCTCGAGCATCGTGTTGGCGAAGCGCAGGTAGAGGAACTCCTGCAGGCCCATCTTCCCCAGGAAGTGGTCGATCCGGTAGAGCTGGGACTCGTCGACGAACTTGTGCAGCTCGGCGGCCAGCTCGCGCGCCGATTCCAGGTCGTGCCCGAACGGCTTCTCGACGAGCACGCGCTGGCCGTCGGCGAGCAGCTTCGCGTCCGCCAGCCCCTCGATCACGGTTCCGAACAGCGACGGCGGGATCTCGAGGTAGAACGCGGGGAACTCGATCCCGTCGAGCGCTTTGGCGACCCGCTCGTAGGTGTCC
>DATHMQ010000163.1:0-3505 GCA_035486935.1 Solirubrobacteraceae bacterium | reverse complement strand
CGGTAGTTCGGGAACTGACCATCGATCAAACGAGAGGAGAGCACGACGTCGCCGAGCTCGAAGATCGCCTGGTTCTGCCCAACGCTCACAGCAATCGAGTCGCTGGGCGCGGCCTGGGCAATACGCACGAGCTCTTGGAGCGCTCGGGCTGGGACGTTGGCCTCGAGGCTTCCCTGCAGTGGTGACTCCAAGGCCGTCTCCTTGACACTGAGGCGGTAGGAATCGGTGGCGACCATACGCAGCTCCTGTCCGGAAGCGGAGATCAGGATGCCCGTGAGGACGGGGCGCGTCTCGTCACGTGAAGCAGAGCGAGCGACGCGGGCTACCGTCTGCACAAACGCCTCTGCAGGGAGCGCCACGCGTGTCTCGGGTGAAGGTGATGGCAACGAGGGGAAGTCCTCGGATCGCAGCGTGCGTAGATGGAAGGTGGTCGGCCCACAGATGAGCTCCACATCCTGCTCGGCGGCTCTGAGCTCCATCGTGAGCTGCTGCGACGGAAGCGAGCGGGCGACGTCGAGTAGGAGTCGAGCGGGTAGCACGACCGAGCCTGGGCGTGTGACCTCGGCATCGAGGGGTACGCGCAGGCCGATCTCCATATCTGTTGCCAGCAACTCGGGCCGGGAGTCCTCGGGGGCGGAGATCATCACGCCTGAGAGCGCTTGCACGGCGCTGCGGGCAGAAGCGACTCGAGTGGTTGTTTGCAGCTGAGCCAGCAACTCAGCTGCGGAAAGGGAAAGCTTCATCGATGAACTCTGCGATCTAGAGGAGTGTTAGTAGGGGCTGTGGGCATGTGAAGTGTGGTGTGGAAAGGGAGGTGTGTGGGGTGTGCCCTGTGCGTGATCCTGTGGAGGAAGCCTGAAAGTGTCTCAGGCTTGGCGGTCGAGCGTGTTGTTTAGGTGGTGTGGGTTGGCGGGCTCGAGCATCCTGCACAGGTTCTCCACAGCCTCTCGGGATGAGTCGTCGGAGGCGATCCGTGTGGAGGTGCGCCTCCACGCATGCAGGACGGTTGTGTGGTCTCGTCCGCCGAACTGTCGCGCGATGGCAGGTAGCGACTCGCCGGTGAGCTCACGTGCGAGGTACATGGCGATCTGCCGCGGCCAGGCGATGCGGGCCGTTCGTGCAGAGGAGAGGAGCTCCTCGGATGAGAGTCCGAAGTGTGCGCAGGTGACGCGTTGGATCTCCGCGACGGTGCGTTTGTGCTGGGCTGAGGAGACGCTGTGTGGATATAGACTGTGGAGAACCTCCTGTGCGAGCGCGTCGGTGAGGGGTCTGCCGGTGAGCGAGCTAAAGGCGACGACGCGTATGAGCGCACCCTCTAGTGCGCGGACGTTGGAGCAAACACGCTCGGCGATGGTGTTGAGTGCGGCTTCGTCTGCGAGGTGGATGCGATCGTGTTGAGCGCGCTTGCGCAAGATCGCAAGACGAGTGGCGAGGTCGGGGGGTTGTACGTCGGCGACGAGGCCGGCCTCGAAGCGCTCTCGTAGACGGTCCTCCAGTGCCTGCAGGTCGCGCGGCGGACGATCGGAGCTGAGGACGATCTGACGGCCGCTGTCGTGAAGGGCATTGAAGGTGTGGAAGAACTCCTCCTCGGTCTTGGTCTTGCGCTCGAGGAACTGGACGTCGTCGAGGAGCAGGACGTCGACGTCGCGAAAGCGGAGCTTGAAGGCCTCGGTCTGGCCGCCGCTCAGCGCTGCGAGGAACTCGTTCGTGAATGCCTCACCGGTGGTGCAACGGACGGTCAGGTCGGGGTTGTGGCAGAGCAGGAGGTTTGCGATTGAGCTCAGGAGATGGGTCTTGCCCACGCCGGGCGGGCCGCAGAGGAAGAGTGGGTTGTAGGCCTGTGCGGGCATCTCCGCGACGGCGAGCGCTGCGGCGTGCGCGAGGCGGTTGCAGTCGCCGATAACGAACTGGTCGAAGGTGAGCTTGGGGTTGCCGAGCGGACCGGCTTGGGCGGACGACGGGAGGATGTCGCCGGGAGTATTCAGCCCGAAGGGTTCGGCTGCGGTAGGCGCGTTCGTGCTGGCAGTGGCTGCTCTGTTGGCTCGACTGGGTGTTTGATCCACGGCAACGAGCTCGACTGTGGCGCCAGCACCGAGGACCAGCTCGACACTGGCCTGAATGACTCTCCCGAAGCGCTCGCCGATCCATCCGCATGCGTGGGGCGGTGCCTGTAGGACGATCCTGTCACCGACGAGCTCGACCGCTGTGAGCGGCTCGAGCCAGATGCGGTAGGTGGGCTCGTCGACTACGAGCGCGAGCTGGGCTTGCACCCGCGACCATATGTGCTCGAGCTCGTGATTCACGGCAGCGTCGATCCGCTCCTCTTTCAGAGACAGTGCTGATTTACATTCGTCGGGGGACCCGAGGGCCCGGTCGAGCGACTATACCCAACGCCTCGAGATGCTCGTTGGGGCTGCCCGCATTTGGCGGGAAAAATCAGCGAGCGCGCGACGGTCCTATACTGCAAGCCGCGATGAAGCGCACCTATCAGCCAAAGAAGCGCAAGCGAGCCCGTGCTCACGGCTTTCGTGCGCGTATGGCCTCACGCGCAGGGCGGCTCACGCTGAAGCGTCGCCGCGACAAGGGGCGCAAGCGCCTGTCGGCCTGAGGGTCGTGGTGGCGGGACGCGCGAAGCCGGGTCACCTGTCATGAAGCCGCGGTCCCCGGGGCGCGGGCGTCTATCGCGTAGCGCTGAGTTCGAGCGTGTCTACAGGCAGGGTCGATCGGTCGCCAATCGGCATCTCGTCCTGTACACGTTCCCGAATGCCTCCACGCAACGCCTGCGTCTGGGCCTGTCGGTCTCACGCAAGGTCGGGGGCGCGGTGCAGCGGAACAAGGTCAAGCGCCTGCTCCGAGAGGCGTTCGTTAAGGCCGAAGGAAGCCTGAAGCCCGATCAGGACGTAGTGGTGGTCGCGCGTCCGCCCGCGGGCGATCTCGCAGAGCGAGAGGGTTTGGCGGGGCTCGACGGGGCGCTGCAGGAGCTGATCACCAAGGCTGGCTTGCGCGAGGGATCCGCGGATGTGGCTGGAGTTGCCGAATGATGAGCGAGTCCGCGCAAGGCGGGGCCGTGGCGCCGGGATGGACGCTGTCGAGGATTGTCAGGACGGTCGCAGTGACTCCCATACTGGTCTACCAGCATGTGATCTCGCCCGGTATCCCGCAGCGCTGCAAGTACGAGCCGACGTGCTCACGCTATGCGGTTGGGGCGATCCGGGAGTACGGCATACTTAGGGGCCTGGTGCTCGCAGGATGGCGTCTGCTCAGGTGCAACCCATGGAGTCTGGGTGGATACGATCCAGTAGAGGCCCAGCGAGTCTTCAGGGTTGGGAGTCACGCTGAGGGCCCCGATCATGGCAGCTGAACAGGCGGGCATGAAGCCCAAGGCCCGCGGCTGTCTCAGCACCCGAGTCCTCCCCCACACGCCTATCACCACGACCGCCGAGAGTCCCTAGCGCATGCCAATCCTCGCCAATGTGATCCAGGACGCGTTCTCGCCCCTGATCAG
>DATHMQ010000162.1:0-36485 GCA_035486935.1 Solirubrobacteraceae bacterium | reverse complement strand
CTGGGGGCGATGGCTGGAGCTTGGCGAGCGTCGACGCCGGGCATCGTCTAACGGGCGTGTCCTGTTCTTCGCAGGCCCTGTGTGCCGCAGTCGACGACGCGGGCAACGTGCTTTCGAGTACCAACCCGGCCGGTGGCAGGGGGACCTGGCATTCACAGAAAATCTCTGCCGCACAGCTGGGCGGCATCTCCTGCTCGGTATCAGGGTCGTGCTTGACAGTCGACAGCGTCGGCGATGCGCTCGCGAGCAGCGATCCCGCGGCTGTGAGCGCAACCTGGAGTGAGACGCCAATCGACGACGAAGCCTTGGATGCCGTCTCGTGTGCATCGTCAGGACTGTGCGTCGCGACTGACACGCGCGGGCAAGCGTTTGCCGGCGACAACGTGGCGGCGCCGATCCCCTCCTGGAGCGTGTCGAGCGCCGACTCGGCGGGGATCGCCGGCATCTCCTGTCTGGCCGGCGGTTTCTGTCTGGCCGTAAACCCGGGCGGAAGCTTCGTAGTGGCGCGAGTCCCGGCGCCTGGAGTCACCACGCTCGCGCCTACGAGCGTGACCGATGTGGGCGTGAGCCTTGCTGGTGTAGTCGATCCCAACGACGCGATGCTCGCTGGCTGCTCGTTTGAATACGGGACCGCCCTCCCCTACACGCAGTCTGTCCCTTGCTCGGCGCTTCCCGCCGCAACCGGTGGCGTTCAAGGCGTCTCGACACAACTGTCGGGGCTCTCACCTAACACCACCTATCACTATCGGGTACTTGCCTCGAGTCCATCTGGGACGAGCACCGGCGCTGACGTGACATTCACGACTGCTGTCTCCTCGCAGGTGGCGCTCGTCCATCCACAGCCTTCGATCGCCGGCACGCCCGCGGTCGGCCAGCGACTCACCTGCCATCCCGGTACTCCTTCGGGAACGACCGCGCGGCTTAGCTACGCGTGGGTGCGGGACCTGATCCCAATCCCGGAAGCCACCGCCACCACATATACGGTCAAGGGACAGGACAGCGGCCACCATCTGCAGTGCCAGGTCACGGCAACCGACGGCGGCGGCAGCGCAACGGAGAAGAGTGCGTTCGTGACGATCCCGGTCGGGGGCGCCCCAGCATCGGTCGGCGAGACCGCTGTCGGCAAAGCCACGTACAAGAGCGGCAGGTTGAGCGTGCCGGTCTTCTGCTCGGCGCAAGCCGGCGCCGGCTGTGAGGTTACGGTGCGGCTTGTTGCAGTCGAGACGCTCAGCGGCGGTCGCGTCGTGGCGGTCGCCGCACGCTCACAGCAGGCGGCGCAGGCCGGCATCTCGGGTCTGCGCCATCTGACAGTCACGCTCGCGAGCGTCCGCGTGCGGCTTGCTGCGGGCTCGCATAAGACCTTGATCGCGACGCTGAGCTCGAGTGCCAGACGCTTGCTTGCTACACGACGGCACTTCACCGCCTACATTTACGTCAGCGGGACCGTAATCGGTGTGATCGAAGCACAGCTCGCGCGGCAGCTGATCACTCTGGGTGCCTCCGCCCACGGGGCATTCGCCCGCGCGGTGACACTGGGGGCATCCGGCCCGGCGGCGCCGACTCACTCCGGCGCGTTCGACATGTCTGCTCCGGCGGACGCTTCCTTTCTACCTGTCACAGCTGGTCGTTCCGCAGGCGCCCGCGCGAATGCTGTCAGCGTTTTGGCCGCAACCCCTTATATGGGCTGGGACACCTATTTCGCGCTTGGTGGCAAGTACAGCGAGGCGACGGTCCTACGGCAGGCAAGCGAACTGATCTCGCGTGGGCTGCGTCAGCGCGGATACCGCTACGTGTGGCTCGATGTCGGCTGGTGGCATGGGACTCGCGCGGCCAATGGGCAGATAACCGTCAGTCCTACGCAGTGGCCGCACGGGCTCGCCTGGCTTACGAGCACTCTACACGCGGCTGGATTTCTTGTCGGCCTCTACACCGACGCCGGCCCCAACGGCTGTGGCGGCGACGGACAGGGCAGCTACGGCCACTACCAGCAGGACGTCAACACGTTCGCCGCCTGGGGCTTCGACGCGGTCAAGGTCGACTTCTGCGGCGGTGCCGAATACGGTCTGAACCCGGCGGCGGCCTACTCGGCGTTTCACGCGGCGATCGCGGCGAACTCGAGTCACAGGTCGATGCTGCTGTCGATCTGCAACTTTCTGCAACCGGAACAGTACGGCGACGGCGAGCCTCCACTGAGCGAATCGGCCTTCTCCTCTTACAGCTTTGGCCCCAGCGTCGGCAACAGCTGGCGCACCGACACCGATGTTGGTTTTCCAGGCAACGTGCCGTTTGCCGACGTGCTGCGCAACATGGACGCCGACGCCGCGAGCCCGCAAGCGGCCGGCCCGGGGCACTGGAACGACCCCGACTATCTCGCCCCCGACCAGGGCATGTCCGCCACCCAGTTCCGTAGCCAATTCAGCATGTGGGCAATGCTCGCGGCACCGCTGATGATCAGCGACAACCTGATGAAAATCGGGCCGGCGAGCCTGGCGGCGGTGCAGAACAGCGAAGCGATCGCGGTCGATCAGGATCCTGCGGGAGCTCAGGCGACGTTGCTGGCCACTTCGGGTAATGGGCAGGTTTGGGTGAAGCCGTTGGTTGATGGTTCGCGGGCGGTGGCTTTGCTCAATCGGGGGACCAGCGCTGTGAGGATCACAACCGGCGCGAAGGTGGTCGGCATGTCCCCCGCCCCGAGCTACACATTGCGCAACTTGTGGACGCACAGCACGAGTTCCACCAGCGGGACGATCGGCGCCGACGTGCCAGGCGACAGCGTGGTATTGCTGCGAGTCGTCCCGTATTGAACTGCTTTTGTGTGTCTGACGATTAGCTCGGTCTAACGATCATGGTGGCCATGGGTAAGGAACAAAGGGGCGCCGTCTCAACGACGACGGCTTGAAGTAGGGCGCGGGCGGCTGAGCTTATGGTTAAACATAGGCGGGCGCCGTCTCGCCCTGAAGTGCTAGACGTATAAGCGACTCGATCGCGACGGGGCCGGCGACGGGTGTACTCCTTACCGTGCCGTCCGATGCGACGAGGACAGCGGAGGGTGTTGCTGTGGCTCCGTATGCGTGCATGACGGTCGATTGCTCGTCGATGAGTACGTCGGCCAGTGCGTGGTCATGTGCGAGCTTCTCGGCCGCTGTGGCTTCCACCGGGGTTACCAAGGTTAGGGCTAGGCGTTCGGTTATCGTGTCGTGCCAGCGTGCAAGTTCGGGCAGGAGCGCCACGCAGGGCCCGCAGCCCGGACTCACGAACGTGAGCACACAGGCTCGGTCATCGGCCAGGAGGTCCTGAAGGCTCACGGCGCCCCCCGTGGTGGAGGGCAATGAGAAGTCCGGCGCTAGCGCTCCGATCTGTCGGGTCGCCACGGTCGCCGAACCGCCCGTCGAGCGCAGTCGGCGGTTCTCGCGCCACAGAAGAACGGATGTGATTGTTGTGAGTGTTGCCAGGGCGCCGGTCGCGATCAGCCCGAGATCGCGCGTGTCGGTGTCGGCCACCCATGAGGCAAGCGATGGGCCGGGGCCAGCGACCGCGACGAATGCGGCCGGTAGCGCCAGCACGAAATTACGGGCTACCGTCATCCAACTCGCGGGTTTGGAGTGCACTTGGCCGAAGCAATGGCAATCCGGGGCCTCGCCGCGCCGCAGCACCCGTGTGAGCCCCACGACGAACAACCCAAGGAGCACCAGGCTGCCTATCGCCCCCCAGCGCGCCGTAGTCGGAAACAACAGCGCCGTTGCCACTGTTAGCTCGGCAGCGGGCAGGAGGAACAGCAGCGGACTGGCGAGGCGGCGCGGCACGTCGAAATCGGTGAGTGCCTGGCGTGTGCCCGAGCGGTCGGCGAGCTTGCCAACCCCTGCGACAAAGAACACCGCAGCGAGACAGACTCGAGCCACTATCAGCGCATCGTTCATCATCCAGATAAATGTACACTACCAGCGAATGGAAACAACTGATACTGTGCCATATGTGACAGGTGAAAGCGTGGCAGAGTCGGTAGCAGTCGAGGCGTTCGGTGTGACCGTGGCGGTAAGCGCCGATCCTCAGCACTTCGCGGCCGTTTCCGATTTCCTACCTCCGCACGCCCGTCCGGTGAGCCAGCCGCCCGAGCGTGGCCGCTTCGCACTCGTGAAGGACCGCACAGATGACGGGCTTTTGAACGTCGTGTGCGACGAGAAACCAGTCGCGGGCCCGTTTGATTTGCGACTCGCGCTCGGCATCCTCGACGCCGAGTTGCGCATGTACATCGCGCTGCATGCTCCCGACCATGTTTTCGTGCACGCTGGAGTTGTTGGCGTTGGCGACCGCGCGATCGTGCTTCCGGGGAGGAGCTTCGCCGGGAAGACCACGCTAGTGGCCGCGCTCGTGCAAGCGGGCGCGGAATACTGGTCTGACGAGTACGCCGTGCTCGACGCCGATGGCCTCGTTCACCCTTACCCCAAGCCTTTGTCGGTCCGCATCGACGACACCCGCGCTACTGACGAGCGGCCGATCGAGAGCCTCGGTGGCCGAGCCGGTGATCGACCTCTACCCGTTGCCCTGATCGCGTTCACGACATACCGCCCTGGAGTCGCTTGGGCACCGCGCCCCTGTACCACTGGAGAGGGCGCCGTCAAACTCCTAGAGCACTCCATTGCTGCACGCTCACGACCGGAACAGGTACTCGCAGCCGTGCGGCGCGCCGCGAGCAACGCCGTGATTCTCGAGGGAGACCGCGGAGACGCCGACGAAGCCGCCAGCGCGCTGTTGTCACGGCAACCCGCAAGTTGACAAGCGTCAGGTCGGCACACGCGCATTTTACGCCACGCCCTTCGCTCGCCGGATGCGCCGCAATGTGTGGATCGCACCGAGCGCTTGGCCGATCACCCAGAACGCGCGCCAGAGGTAGGCGCCTGCCAGCCCGAGCTTGCCACGCCGCGCCAGCGGTGACCACCACCGCATGTAGTCGGGTCCTGGAAAGCCACGGCATGCGGCGATCGTCAGCTTCCGCCTGATCCCCACGCTAGCGCCGAGCAATGCATAGAGCTCCTCGGCGATCACGTCCTCGCGCAGGAGCGCGTACTTGAGCGATCCCTCCCCACCGAGATCGAGTCTATGGGCCAGATCCTCGCCCTCGGGCAGGAGTCGCAGGCCGGCTGCGAACGCCGGGACACCCCGATACGCGCGCGCGATCTCCAACGCGCTCGACCATTCCGACTCCTCGACGCAAGCGAGCGCTCGCCGCAGATCCTCCAGTGGCTTGCCGTCCCTCAGGTTCGCGTGCTGCGCGGCGTGCAGGGCCACGTGCAGCAGAACCGCGTCGCGATCGGGCACGTGCAACTCGACCCCAGCGACCAGCTGCCGCTCGGCGCTCGCGGCGAGACAACCCCAGATCGCGTCCGGCTTGCCGTCGAGCCCTGGCAGCTGCCAGTGAAGATCCACCATCCCGCCCCCACTGCCGCGGCTAAACGTCGTGCGCCCTATATCCAGGGATAGCGGCGTTGGCATCCACGGGCGATGCTCCGCGAAGCCCAGTCGCTCGAGCACGCCGACCGCGCGTGCTCGATTCTCGGGCGCCACCATCAGATCAGAGTCAACGTAGGGACGCACCTCGGCCGGATACAGCCACTTGGCGAGCACAGGGCCCTTGAGCACGACCGTGTCAATGCCCACACCCGCGAACGCCCTCGCGACTTCCGCGGTAAGCGCATCGACGGCGAAATTACGCGCCAACTCGGAATAACGCTCGTCGAGACGCTCCACGCTCATCGCGGATCGCCGCACGAACTCGCCGCGACATTATTGGCATAGTCCTTCGGGTGCAAAGATCGGTCACCGCCGTGTTTTACATTCGTCTTCGCATTGCGGCAAAAGCCCCGCCTTATGCTCGGTTTATCGGCATCTACTGACGGTTTGTTCTTCTCCGCAATGCCCTTTCGCTCATCTAGTCATTCGATATGACATTCGGCTTTTCCGTTAAAATCCACCTTTTTAAGTTTCTTTTTAGTGCAATATTCTATGCAGGTTGATTCAGTAGACGCTTCCGCCGCGCCTGAACAGACCCCCTGTTCGCAGAGGCAGCATGTACCGGACCCAGTCTTACAAACGACTCTTTCTTCCCCTGAGCTTGCCATTGCTGGCGTCGCGGCGGTCGCGGAGACGATCATCGACGCGCCGGCGGCCGCGGCACCGTAACGCGCGACCCGGACGATCGCTTCCCGGCGGGAGATACCGGGGACCGTGCTCTGCATGAGCTCTGGCTCAGCGGCGAGCAGATCCTTCTCATGCAGCTCGTGCAGCGCGTCAGCAACCAAGTCCTTGCTGGCCCCGACGAGCTGGGCAAGGCCGGTCAGGTCGCGCTCGCCGTCGCAATGCCACCAGACGCGGGCTGCGATCGGGCTCAGGCAATGAGCAATGTGGCTGTTTTGATCGTAGAGGAGGAGCTCCTCGCCGAGCGTCTCTTCGAGGAGACCGTCTCGGCGTGCTCGTGGTAGCGATCTGTTTGTCGTCATCGGTTCACCTCCGACCCCATAGCCCCCTCCCTATGGCTGTAGATTTGAATATTTCGCTCGTCTAGTCTTCAACGACCTGCGCATCGCGTCAAGCGACGGTTGCTGAGGCAGCCCCTTTTGTTTCTTACCGCGAGTGGCCAAATGGACCCAGCAACGCCTAGGCCGCGAATACGAAAACCACCTGCAGAGCGGGCGCGACAGCACGACTGCTCGTCATACTCCATTTGTCCTTGCGATAGCGCAAAGAGCTTGCTTGGGTCCTTGCTGCCAGTCGCCTGCTTGATGCGCTCGCGAGCCGAGTGCTCCGACGATGACGTAGAGATGGGCGCCCGCACAGGCAGGCACCGGAATCAGCGACAAGCACGATCACTGACTGTGCTGTTGAGAGCGCCGTTTAGATGATCGGCGAAGCGCTGCGCTGCTCTACGCGAGAGCAGCTCGCTGCGTCGGACTGCCGAGCGTGGATCGACAGGGGTGGGAAACAAAGATGCCATCTCAGCACCGGCGACTTGACACAGAGCGCTAGCCGTAGAAAGCTAAATGAGCGAAAGAATGGGATATGCAGTGATATGAATGTAGGTCTACGGACAAGAAGCTTGATCGATGCCACAACACGGATCGCTACCACAAGCACGTCGAGACGGACTGCTTGAAGAGACGGTCGGCGAGGAGCTTCTCCTCTACGATCAGGACAGTCACACCGCTCATTGCTTGAGCCCGATCGCGGCGCGCGTCTGGCGGCATTGCGACGGCGAGCACGACCTCACTGGCCTTGCCCAGCTCGCCGGGGCCGGCAGGGACCTGATCGCCGGCGCGCTGCACGAGCTGCGCGAGAAGGATCTGCTTGCCGACGAGCCCGCACTCACGGAGAACGGTGTACCCGGCGGTGTGTCGCGTCGGGAAGCGATCGTCAAGGCCGCGCGTTACGGCGCCACCGCTGCGGCTGGTTCGATGATCGTTTCCGCGACTGCCGCGACGCCGGCGATGGCCTCATCAGAAGAACTAAAGTGGTGCTGCCAGTGCACTAAGGGAGGAGGAGCCGCTTGTGCGTGTATAGCCTGCCAAGGTAACAGCAAAGAAACTGGCGAAGAAGTGTGCGAAAAATTCTGCGCGGGCCAAAAAGAACGATGCCCCGGCCTACTTTCCGCTAAATGCCAAGCTGGTCAAGTATGTAACAATGCCGTATCATGCGAACCAGCATAGGCATGGCTCGGCTTTGATCGTCCTCACGCTGGCGTAACGCGATCGCGAGTTCGGCGATCCGCCACTCCGGTGCGTTGCGCGAATCGCCATCTCCGACGCCCGCCTCTGTCTCCGACCGGGTGTCGCATCTCGCGCCGTTGCTTCGGGCCGATTCCCATCGGGTGCCGTGTTGTGCTTTCCCGGCTGAACAGGCGCACGGATCGGACACGCCCGCTGCCGCTACGGACGAGCTGCGAAACAGCCTTGTGCGCCAGTCTGCGCGCTCGATAGCCGATGTCCCAACCCACACGGTCAGGAGGGGCACACGTTGGAGGTCAGGTGGCCCCAGGACCATTTTTGGGATGGGCGCTGAGCCAAAACAAAGACTCCCGCTCATCTGTGCGGGATTCGGCGATGGGCCCGCCAGGACTCGAACCTGGGACCAACCGATTATGAGTCGGCGGCTCTAACCAACTGAGCTACGGGCCCGTGCCGCGCGCGGCGCGACATCTCAGAAGCTACCAGCGCGATGGCTGCCTGCGCTAGCGCGCCCGGGATGGTTTGATTCATCGGTCAACCAACGAGGGGAGCGGCAATGGCAGCGCGTGCAGCGATCGTTACAGGAGCATCGAGCGGGATCGGCTTGGCTATCGCGCGGATGCTCGGCGAAGAAGGCTATGGCGTCACGATGGCCGCTCGGCGGCCGGAGAAGCTTCAGGCAGCCGTCGACAGCCTTGCCGCCGACGGGTTCGACGTTCACGGTGTTCCTGCTGCCCTCTCCGACGAGAGCGAGATCCAGAAGGTGGTTGCAGCCCATCGCGAGCGCTATAGCCGGCTCGACGTGCTCGTCAACAACGCTGGCGTCGGCATCGGCGCTCCGGTTGGAGACATCCAAACCAAGCACCTGGACATGCAGCTCGACGTCAACGTGCGCTCGATCGTCCTGTTCTACCGTGAGTGCATATCGATGCTCAAGGAGTCAGCGGCCGAGCACTCCAACACGCTGGTCGTCAATACGGCTTCGATCTCGGGAAAGCGTGCAGAGGCATGGCTGTCGGTCTACTCGGCCACCAAGCACGCAGTTGTCGGCTGGACCGAAGCGATGAACAAGGAGCTGGGCTCCTCCGGGATCAAGTCGACCGCGCTCTGCCCCGCGTTCGTGGACACGCCGATGACGGACTTTGTCAAGGGCCAGGTCAAAGCGGAGGACATGATCCGGCCCGAGGACATCTCGGAGGCGGTGCGCTACCTACTGCGCACCTCGCCCGCATGTGTCGTTCCTGAGATGATGTTCGTGCGTCCCGGAGACGCCATCTAAGGAAAGGACGCACATGAAGCTAGGCGTACACATCGGCTACTGGGGTCTCGGCCTCAGCTCCCAGGATCAGCTGGAAATCGTCCAGGAAGCGGAGAAGCTCGGCTACGACTCGGTGTGGACCGCCGAGGCCTACGGCTCCGACGCCGCCACCGTGCTCTCCTGGCTTGCCGGACAGACATCGAAGATCCGCCTGGGCTCAGGCATCTTCCAGATGCCAGGTCGCTCGCCCGCGATGACCGCGATGACCGCCGCAACGATCGACCAGCTCTCCGGTGGGCGCATGATCCTCGGCATCGGCTCCTCCGGCCCCCAGGTGGCCGAGGGCTGGCATGGACAGCGATTCGGCAAGCAATTGCAGCGCACGCGCGAGTACGTCGCTGTCGTACGCAAGGCGCTCGCGCGCGAACGACTCGAGTTCCATGGCGAGACGCTCGAGCTTCCCCTGCCCGACGGCCCCGGCAAGGCTTTGAAGCTCACGATCGGCCCAATTCAGGAGCACATACCTATTTATCTGGCTGCGATCGGCCCCAAGAACACGGCGCTTGCCGGCGAGATCGCCGATGGCTGGATCCCCACGTTGTTCTCGCCCGAGCACGTCTCCGAGCTGCGCCCGCTGTTGCAGGAAGGCGCCGATCGTGTCGGGCGCTCGCTCGACGGCTTCGATATCGCCCCGACCGTCAACGTGTTCGTCACCGACGACCTTCCCGCCGCGCGTGACGCGATGCGGCCGTTCATCGCGCTGTATGTCGGCGGCATGGGCTCGCGCAAGCAGAACTTCTACAACAACCTCGTCTGCCGCTACGGCTTCGAGGAGCAGGCGAAAGTCATTCAGGATCTCTATCTAGAGGGCAAGCGCGAGGAGGCGATGGCCGCGATCCCCGACGCCCTGATCGACATGGTCTCGCTGTGCGGGCCCAAGGACGTTGTTCGGGAGCGGCTGGCGATCTACCGCGAGGCGGGCGTCGGCACGCTCGGCCTCACCCCGATCGCCTTCAACAAGGACGATCGCCTGGAGCAGCTGCGCCTCGTCGCCGAGCTCGCCGCTTAGCGCGACGCTCACGGCCGGGCGTCCGGGTCCGCCGTCACCGTCCATAGCCTCATGTCCGTCTCCCCCGCCCGCCCCGTTTCATCGGACCATTCCCCGCAACCCGCCTCGCATCGGCTGCGCCTGCTGCTTGGCGCCTTCGGCGACCCGGGCCACGCATTCCCGATGATTGCGCTCGGGCGCGCCCTGCTTGCCCGTGGCCATGAGGTGACGCTGCAGACATGGGAGCGTTGGCGTGCACCCGTCGAGGCCGAGGGCATCGCTTTCACCCCGGCTCCCGAGTACAGCGCTTTTCCGATCGGCGACCAGCCGCTCGATTTCTATGAGGCGGTCGTCTATGCCACCCGCGACACGATTCCGCTGGTGCGTGACATGAAACCGGATGTCGTCGTACACGACATCCTCACACTGGGACCGTCGCTCGCAGCGGAGCTGCTCGGCATCCCGTGCGCGACGCTCGTCCCCCACGTATTTCCCGAGGCGGGCCCGGGTTTTCCGATCTACTCGTTTGGAGCTCGCTTGCCGCGTACCGCCGCCGGCCGCGCGTTCTGGGAGCGCGCCCACCTACCTGTCCGTAGGGGCCTCGAGAGCGGGCGCCTCGCGCTCAACCACACACGCGAGCAGGTCGGCCTACCTCCGCTGTCCTATCCGCATGGAGGCACCAGCCAAGAACTGGCGCTCGTGGCCACCTTCCCCCAGCTCGAGTACCCACGTACCTGGCCCGCTCATGTCCATGTCGTCGGCCCGCTGATGTGGGAGCCGCCGGCGCAGGAGGTCTTGCTGCCGCCGGGCGACGATCCGCTCGTGCTCATCGCCCCCTCCACCTCTCAGGACCCCGATCACCGCCTGCTTCACGCCGCCTTGCGTAGTCTTGCGGACGCTCCCGTACGCGTGCTAGCGACCTACAACCGGCGCCTCCCTTCGCGCCCACTGCCCGTTCCCGACAACACAACCGTCGTGGACTGGGTCTCTTATGCACGCACCCTCCCCCATTGCGATGCGGTCGTCTGCCATGCGGGTCACGGCACGCTAGTTCGGGCACTGTCCCTCGGCGTTCCGGTCGTTGCCTGCCCAGTCGCCGGCGACATGAACGAGAACGCCGCGCGTCTCGTGTGGGCAGGTGCAGGAGCACGTCTGCCGCATCGCTTCATATCTCCGCGACCGCTCCGGTATGCGGTTGAGCTCACGCTTGGCGAGCCCTCGATCCAAACCCGGGCCAGAGAGCTTGCGTCTTGGGCGTCGGAGCACGATGCCGGCTCTCGCGCCGCAGTGCACATCGAGCGGCTTGCAGGAGCTCAGGGATAGCCACCCAGCATGCCAACTGTTATTGCCGCACGCCGCTAAAGCGATTCAGAAGCTCTGGGGGTGGGACTCGAACCCACAACTTCGGAGTTAACAGCTCCGCACTCTGCCAATTGAGTTACCCCAGATCGTGCTACCCCGGAGGGGGTGGACGCGTCGGCCGGAAGGACTACCGTTCCGTCCTCGACCTCGGCGTGACAATTAGAGCATAGAAGTACGCACTTGCGCGCCTCGACGCGCAGCTTGTCGAGCGCTATCGCCACACCCTTGGCGTTGATCTCGTGGCGCTTGGTCGATGGATCGAGGTGGTGGAAGTGAAGCGCGCGCATGTTGCGGTCGTATCCGCAGATACGGCAGCATCCTCCCGCCTCTCTGACCAGGGTCTCCTTGACCCGACGACGCCTACGAGTCACAGCATCCGATCGACAGCGCTTACAGCGGTAATTACCCTGTCCCGTGAGCCAGAACTCGCTCTCGCCGTGGCTCGCACAGCGCATCGTCACGGTCGCCAACCCGCCCGCTTAGCCGCGCGGTTGGCCGTGCGCGTGGTCTCGGCAATCCGCCTTCCTCGGGCGCCGTGCGTTTTCAAGCCGTATCTGATGAGCCAATGCCTGACCGTCGCCTTGCTTCGACCGACGGCCTCGGCGATCTGAGCGATCGACGCCCCTTGCTCGACCAACATCTCCAGTTCGGCTCGATCCAAACCCCCGCGCGCGGCGTGCTTCCGCTGATTGACAGCTTGAAGTCCATGCTTATCCACCCAATAGGCGACGGTCGCTTCGTGCCGGTCAAACCGCCGGCCGATCTCCGCAAGCGATAGTCCTCGCCCGAGTAGCTGCTCCAATGGAGCACGATCCATGCACTGCATTGTCTACTGTGGATCGGACGGATACTACGAACAAACGTTCGCCGGGACCCGCCCCATGCACCCGCCCGCCGAGAGCTCGCACCGGTGTCACCAGCTCTATCCCTCCGGCCCCGACTCCGCCAGCGCCCGCTCCTGCGCCCGGTCGAACTCCTGCTTGACCTCTCCGCGCAACCTCGCCAAGTCACTCACCTCGCCAACACCCTGAGCGCGCGCGGTGTGGATACGCCGGTCGATCCACGCGAGCTGCAGCTGCAGCTGCTGCACTTCCAGCATCGGCGGCTTGGTCGAGCGGGCCGAAACCGGCCAACGGCCCGCTTCGACCGTCAGCTCGGCAAGCAACCCGACCAGCTCGCGGTCCTCGGCGTCGACGTCTTTGAGCGGCTCGGCTAGACGACCCTCCTTCAGGTGCAAGGCCGCGCGACGCATAAGATCGCTCGTGAACACCCCGTCGAGATCAACATCTGCAAGCGCGGGCTCACCATATTGAGGAGTAGCGATGCAGAGCGCCAGAAACGCACGCTCGGTGTCCGCGCGGCCGGACAGCACCCTGTCGGCGCTCGCACCATTGTCTGCTGAGCGCTCGCCACCCCCCATGCGTGACGCGCCGCTCGCGGTGCGCTCCCGAGCTTGAGCCTGACCTGCCCCGGAGGCCAGCAACGTCTCCGCCAGACCCTCGCTCAACCCAAGCCTCCCCGACACGAGCCGCGTCAGCTCCATGCGCATGGCGCTCGGCGGCAGCGTCTCGAACACCGGGCGCAGCTCGGCGATCATGCGATCGCGGCCCTCGGGACTCGAGTCGTCGCCGCTTGCCAGCGCCCGCTCGACACGAAAGCGTACGAACGGCACCGCCTGCTTCACGGCGGAGGCGATCGCCTCCGCCCCGCCCTGCTGTACGAGCTCGGCCGGATCGGCGCCCGCCGGCAGCTCCACTACGCGCAACTCCAGCTTGCGCCGCGCCGCCAGCCGCGAGGCCTTGAGCATCGCCTCCTGGCCGGCGCTGTCGGCGTCGAGCGCCAGTAGCACGGTCTGAGCCAGGCGTCCAAGCTCGCCCACCTGCTCGTCTGTCAGGGCCGTGCCCATCAAACCCACGGTGTTCTTGAAGCCCCCCTGATGTAGGGCGATCACATCCGTGTATCCCTCGCACAAGATGACCTCGCCGGCCTTCGTCGCGGAGGCGCGGGCCAGGTCGGCGCCGTAGAGGTGACGGCCCTTGTGGTAGACGTCGTTGTCGGAGGTGTTCAGGTACTTCGGCCGCTGTCCGTCGCGCATCGCGCGCGCGCCGAAGCCGAGCACGCGCCCGCGCATGTCTGCGAGCGGAAACATGATGCGCGAGCGGAAGCGGTCGTACAGGCCGCGCCGTTCCTGCGAGCGCTGGGCCAGCCCTGTCTCATACAGCTCCGCCTCGCTGAAGCCGCCGCGGCGCGAGGCGAGCAGCACGCGATCCCACGCGCTCGGTGCGTAGCCGACGCGGAATTCCTTCAAGATCGCCTCCCCCAAGCCACGGCCCTCGAGATAGCTTCGAGCGCCGGCAGCCTCCGTGGACTCCCACAGGTAGCGCTCGTAGTAGGAGCTTGTGCGCGTGAGCAGCTCCAGAAGCCGCTCGCGCCGTACCCGCCGCTGTGCTTCGCGGGGATCCTCCTGCTCCAACTGCAACTCGACCCCAGCCCGGTCGGCCAACAGCTCCAGCGCCCCCTTGAAATCGACGCCCTCGGTCTCCTGAACGAACGTGAACACATCGCCGGAGGCCTGGCAGCCGAAGCAGTAGTAGACCTTCTCGACCGGCTCTACGCTGAAGGATGGCGTGCGCTCGTCGTGGAACGGGCACAGCCCCTCGTAGCTGCGCGGTCCAGCCCGGCGCAGCTCGGTGCGGGTGCCTACCAGCTCCACGAAATCGATCGCGTCACGCACGCGATCGCGCGATTCGGGTGTGTATCTGGCCATCGTGGCCTACGCTAGCCCTTCGGGACGCGTACTGCCGTCCGAAGCCTTCCGAGTGGCCGCAGAGTCGGGGCTGTCTCAGCGAGCGAAAACGCGCGGGACTTCCAGGTCGGTGTACTCGCGGATGCAGTAGCGGTCGGTCATCCCCGCCACATAGTCGGTCACACGCTGGGCGATGTCGTCCAGCGGCATGCTGCCTCTACTCGCGAGACCGTCCGTATCACCGTCGGGGGTGGTACCGAGCACAGGGTTGGATACGCCGGCGACATCGTTGCTCGGCAACAGCTCAGGGTGCTCTACGTAGTGCTCGAACAGCTTGCGCACGACGTTCGCGATGCGCGCGTGCTCGGCTCGCACCGCTTCGCCGAGATACACGTGCTCGAACATGAACTTGCGCAGCTCCGCCATCGCCGGCCCAGCCACCGGCCCCTGCACGATGTCGCCCGCCTGCGCCGAGTGCTCGACCATGTCGTGCACGAGCGCGTCGATCCGCTGTGAGCCGCTCGCGCCGAGCACCGCGATCGGTTGCTCCGGCAGCTCCTCCTCACGCAGCAACCCGGCGCGCATCGCATCGTCGATGTCGTGGTTGATGTAGGCCACACGATCGATCACGCGCACGATCCGGCCCTCGAGCGTCTGTGGCAGCGGCGCGCGACTGGAGTGACAGGCGATCCCGTCGCGCACCTGCTCGGTCAGGTTGAGACCGATGCCGTCGCGCTCCAGCCGGTCTACGACCCTCAGAGAATGCTCGTAGTGGCGGAACTCGCGGCCGAAGCGCTCTTTCAAGCACTCGTCCAGTGCTTCCTCGCCGATGTGCCCAAACGGCGGATGCCCGAGATCGTGGCCGAGCCCGATCGCCTCGACCAAATCCTCGTTGAGGGCAAGCGCCCGCGCGACCGTACGCGAGATCGTCGTCACCTCGAGCGTGTGGGTCAGGCGTGTGCGGTAGTGGTCGCCAAGCGGCGCCACGAACACCTGTGTCTTGTGCGTCAGGCGCCGGAACGCCTTGCAGTGCACGATCCTGTCGCGATCGCGCTGAAATGGGGTGCGCAACCCACAGTCATCCTCGGCTCGGGCGCGATGCGCCGGATAGGAGCGGGCGGCAAGCGGCGAGAGCTCAGCGGCCTCGAGCTGCCGGCGGCGCTCGGCAAAGGCCGCCGCGACGGGCTTCGTCTCGCTTGCGATAGTCACGCAACCGATTGTTGCAGCGCCTCCGGCCGGTTATCCGCGAGCGACGATAGCTTTGCTCTGCGAGCGGTCGCGGGCATGAGGCGTATGTGCGCATGGTGCTCGAGCATCTCCGAGACGGCACGCTCGACCTGCCCGAGCACACGCTCCTCGCCGACCGGCGCCTCACTCAATGGACGTCCGAGCGCCTCCGTCATGAACGTGTGCGCCGGCTCGTTCAACGGGAACGCCGCTGCCTCACAGGAGTTGCACACGACCCCTCCGGCAGCACCGGAGAAGCCGATCAAGTGCTCGCGCTCGCCGCAACACGCGCACGCTCCCAACTGCGGTGCGATGCCGGCGGCGACGAGCAGCTTCAGGCGGAAGGCAAGCGCACTCGCGCGCGTTGCCTCGGCCGGGCTCTCATCCAGCAGCGACAGCTTGCGGCAGAGCAGGTTGAACACGCCCGGGTGCGGCTCCGATGTCTCGAACAGACGCCCCACCGCGTCGCAGGCGCGCGCGGCTGCATCGAGCGCGCCAGCGTCGCCTCGCAGGCTCGAATGGCCGTCGACGGTCTGCGCGCCGGTGACCGTCAACAGCTCGCCGCGCCCTTCGTGCAGCTCGATCTGGAGGCGAAAGAACGGCTCCAGGCGCCCACCGAAGCGACTGCGCGCGCGTCGCACCCCCTTTGCGATTGCGCTCACGCGGCCACGCCCGGGCGTGTAGACCTGCAGGATGCGGTCGGCCTCGCCGTAGCGCATCGAGCGCAACACCACAGCTTCGGTCTTTAGGAGTCCCGCCATTCTGCCAACGAGTCTAGGATCGGAGGCGGCGGAGAGCCCTGGCCCTGCGGATCTCGGACGTCGAGCTACACTTAATGAAGTAATGAGCGATACCAGGCAGATAATCGTTTATACGACCGAGCCCTGCTCGTTCTGCGCACGCGTGAAGGGCCTGTTGAAGGCGCGCGGCCTGGAGTTCTCGGAGGTCAATTTGTCAAAGGATGCTGCCGGACGAGTGGAGCTCGCCGGGCGCACCGGCATGATGACCTTCCCGCAGGTGCTCGTAGGCGACGAGTTGCTCGGTGGCTTCTCAGAGACGCTCAGCGCGGTCGAGAGCGGCCGTCTGGACGAGCTGTTGGCCGCCTAATCGAAATGCCACTCCCCCCGCGCGCGGGGGCATCGGGTTTTTTGGAACACGCCGCCCAACCCCGAGTGTGGCACACATCAAAATCCAAAAAATCAGCGGGAAATTCTTCACAGACCGCGCGGACGCGGCTGGCAGGTCTCGCATACATAGGTCCCCCGGCCCGCCACCACCATCTTCACGATCGTCGTGCCACAGCGCGCACACGGCTCGCCCTCGCGCCTGTGCACCTGGAAGCGATCCTGAAACGAGCCCCAGACGCCGTCGACGTGGCGGAAGTCGTCGATCGTCGCTCCGCGCGCCTCGATACCGGCTTCAAGGGCCCAGACGACAGCCTCGCGCAACCGCTCGTACTGATCCGCGCTCAGGCGGCCCGCGCGTCGGCGCGGATGAATTCCCGCTCGGTGCAGGGCCTCGTCCGCATAGATGTTGCCGACGCCGGCCACGCGGCGCTGGTCGAGCAGAAATGCCTTGATCGGAGCCGTACGTCCTCGCGCCAGCGTGCGCAGGTGCTCTGCGCTAAAGCGCTCGTCCAGCGGCTCCAACCCCAAGCGCGCCGCAAAGAACTTCTCGAGCGCCTCATCTCCGAGCAGCAACTCGCCGGTGCCGAAGCGGCGCGGATCGACGATCGTCAACCCCGTCCCGTCGTCCAACTCGATCTGCACGCGTACATGTGTCTGCTCGGGATCGGGATCGCACAAGACGGTCCCCGTCATGCGCAGGTGCTGGGCGAGATAGACATCTTCGCTGAGGCTCCACAGCAGGTACTTGCCGCGCCGTCCGAGCTTCTCGACCCTCCTGCCTTCGAGCGCATCGGTCATTTCTCCCGGTGCCAGTGGCCGGCACCAGCGCTCGTCGAGGACCTCCACGCGCTCAAACGTCCGTCCCTCCACCAGGGGTGCCAACTGGCGTCTGATCGTCTCGACCTCGGGAAGCTCGGGCATCTCCTGCCAGCATATGCGCACGCGGGTGAGCGTCGAAGTAAGCGTCCTTCAAGCGTTCCGCCGACAGGTGCGTATAGACCTGTGTGGTGGCCAGGTCTGCGTGACCGAGCATCTCCTGCAGCGAGCGCAGGTCGCAACCCCCGGCGAGCAGGTGCGTGGCGAATGTATGACGCAGGGTGTGCGGCGTCATCTGCGAGGCCAAGCCGGCGGTACGTGCATGGTTCTGGATGATCTTGTAAAGGCCCTGGCGCGTGAGCGACCCACCGCGGTGGTTGACGAACAGGCTGCCCTGCGCCTGAATGCCGACAAGCACGGAACGCCCGCGCCCAAGATAGAGCTCCAGTGCGCTGACCGCGCGTCGTCCGACAGGCACGATCCGTTCCTTGGAGCCCTTGCCCCGCGCGCGCAGCATCCCCTCCTCCAAGTCCACCTCGGAGAGCTCGAGCCCAATCGCCTCGGAGACGCGCAGTCCGCACGCATACATCAGCTCGAGCAGCGCCCTGTCGCGCAGAGCCAGCGGCCCAGAGCCCTTGGGCTGGGCAAGCAGCTTCGTGACCTGCTCGCGCGAGAGCACCTTCGGCAGGCGCTTGGTCTTCGGCGGTCCACGCAACTCGGCGGTCGGATCGTGTTCGATCAGACCTTCGCGCCGCAGATGGCGGTAGAACGAGCGTAGGCAGGCAGCCTTGCGCTGTAGCGTCGCGGCCGCCACGGGAGCTCGCTGCTCTTCGCCGCTTTTGCCGCCGCTCGCAAGCTCGGAGAGAAAGGCCGCAAGGTCGCCGTGCCCGGCATCGAGAGGCGAGACGCCACGCGCTGCCAGGAACAGACCCAATTGCGCGAGGTCTGACTGGTAAGCGTGCAGCGTGTTGCGCGAAAGACCACGCTCGAGCTCTAGATAGGCAAGGAAGTCGAGCGTCAGCTGCTCGATGCGCACCGCGCGCGATGCGAGGAGCAGTTGAGAATCGCCCACCGTGAGAATTTCGGGGAGAGCCTCGACGCTCCTTGACGTGCAAGCCGGCTCTCAGCGCAAACGGTACTCAGCCGGTGCTGCGCTCTGCGTGCGCCTCAGCGCTCTCGCACAGCTCGGCGAGTACCGTCCCGCCCGCGAGCGCCGCGCCGAAGAACAGCGGGTCCTCGAGCAGTACGCGACCCATCGTCCTGGCAGGCAGGCCGCTTGCCAGGTAGGCGGGCATGTCCACCGGCGCGCGTCGCCAATCGTGGCGCGCCATGCGCGCGGGCCGGTCGACATCGAGCTCAAGTTGCGGCCCCGCACGCTCGGTGGCGGACCCGAACACCGAGCCCAGGCTCGCGCGCAGATCGGCGCCGGCAGGCGAGCGGATTCCCGCGGGTAGCGCCACCGTCAAAGGCTCGAGCAGCAGGTCGAGCACCGTCAGCGTGTGGTGGGAGAGGCCGCGGTGGCGCGGGCGCTCGTCGGCGGAGGACATGCGCGCCACCAGCAGAGTCTGCGCGCCGAGCGCGATCGCGGTGTGAGCCGAGTCAAGCGCGCTCATGCCGCCATGGCCGAGCGAGGAGCTCGATCCGACGATCCCCGGACCCGGACCGCACACGGCGGCGTCCCAACCGAGCGTGTGCAGGCCGTGGTGCAGGGCGCCGGCGGTGCTGATCGCCTCACCCTCGCCCCCATATGCCGCGCCGGCCGTGATGTGACCGGCGAGTAGGCCGCGCTCGCGCAGCGTGCGCACGGTGCGCGAGTGCCCGCCGGGTAGCGCCCCGCCCGCTGTCTGCACGAAACCCAAACGCGCCTCGGGCCTGGCCTGAGCGAACGCCCACGCCACCGCGGCCAGCTGACCGTGCAAGGCAAGCACCGCAACCGGCCGCTGGAGCGGCAAACTCAAAAACTCGCCTGCCTGCGTGCCTGCGCCTGAGAGGGTGTGCCCGACTTCCTGCCCCCCGTTATGGGGGGGCTGTGCCCCCCCATCTGGTTCATCTGTCAGGGCGTCCTCGACCGGCTGCACCGCGTGCTGCAGGCTCGTGTAGTTGAGCTTCATCACGTGGGCGCCATCCACGCCCTCCCCCGCCAGGCCGCGCGTGAGGTTCACGTGCACGATGTCAAAACCCCCCGAGCCGAGACCGAGGTCGCGCGCCTGCACGTTGACGATCACATCGTCACCCTGCTCGCTACAGCCAACCAAGCCGACGTCGGCGATCGCCTCGCGGCGCTCACCGGCAAGCGAGATCGTTAGGTCCTGCTCGGGACCATCGGCGGGTCCCGCCTGAAGGACGGTGGCTCGGCGCAGCTTCAGCATCGGTGGCCTCTAGGATTTTGGCGGACGCCCGCGCGGCGGTGCGCCGCTGGCGGCCCCTGAGGCGGGTGAGCCTTGGAGAAACGAACCCTGGCGCGGCGAGGTCTCGACGCTCACGTCGACGTCGCATTCGCACTCGGGCAGGTTGGCGATCTCGTGCGCGCTGTCGATCAGCTTTGCCGCGACCGTCTGGGCCTGGCGCTCGTCAGTGGCGTGGAAGCTGACCTGGACGTGCACCGTATGCGTCGAGGACACGAGCGCGGCGGATGTACCGTCGGAGCTCACGAGCGGCCCGCGAGCGTGCGGTCCTGCGGACGCTCTTGCGGCTGTTGCAACGCGGCGGCGATGAAGCTTTCGAACAGCGGCGCCGGGCGCTCGGGCCGCGACTTGAACTCTGGGTGAAATTGCGAGGCCACGAAGAACGGATGATCGTCCAACTCGACGACCTCGACCAGGCGCTCGTCGGGAGAGGTTCCGGAGATGCGCAGGCCGGCGCCCTGAAGGCGCTTGCGCAGCAGGTTGTTGACCTCATAGCGGTGGCGGTGGCGCTCATAGACGACTGCCTCGCCGTAGGCCTTGCGCACACGCGAATCCTCGTGCAGCTTGATCGGATCGGCGCCAAGGCGCATCGTGCCGCCGAGGTCTGCGACCTCCTTCTGCTCGGGCAACAAGTCGATCACGGGATAGGGCGTCTCGATGTCGAACTCGGTCGAGTTGGCGCCCTCCATGCCCGCGACGTGCCTGGCGAACTCCGCGACCGCGATCTGCATGCCAAGGCAGATCCCCAGATAGGGAATACGTTGCTCGCGCGCTACGCGGGCAGCGGCGATCTTGCCCTCGATTCCCCGGCCCCCGAATCCTCCCGGGATCAGGATGCCGTCGGCCTGCTCCAGCAGCTCATGTGCGTTGTGGGCGTCTTCGCCCTCGACTGCACTCCGTGCCTCCAGGTGCTCGGAGTCGATCCAATCGATGCGCACGCGAGCGCCCTGAAGCGCCGCCGCATGCCGCAGGGCTTCGCAGACCGAAAGGTAGGCATCCTCGAGCTGCACGTACTTGCCAACGAGCGCGATGCGGACTGTGCGCTCAGCCTGCTCGGCCCGCTCGATCGGCTCTTGCCACTCCGAGAGATCCGGCTCAGGCGCCTCGGCGCCGAAGTGCTCGAGGATGAAATCGTCCACGCCCTGTTCGCGAAACCCGACGGGCACCTTGTAGATGTTGTCCACGTCCCGCGCCGAGACGATGGCATCCGAAGGCAAGCTCGCAAACAGCGCGATCTTCTTGCGGATGTCCATCGACAGTGGACCCTCGGAGCGACACATGAGCATGTCCGGCGCGATGCCGATGCGACGCAACTCGTTGACCGAATGCTGCGTGGGCTTGGTCTTCAGCTCACCCGCGTGGCCGATATAGGGCACGAGCGTCAGGTGGATGAACATGCAACGGCGACGGCCCACGTCCACGGGGAACTGGCGGATCGCCTCCAGGAACGGCAGCGACTCGATGTCGCCGACGGTGCCGCCGATCTCGGTGATGACGAAATCCACATCGGTCGACTCGGCGATCAGGGCGATGCGCTGCTTGATCTCGTCGGTGATGTGCGGCACCACCTGCACCGTGCCGCCCAAATAATCTCCGCGACGCTCGCGGCGGATCACGGTGTCGTAGATTCCGCCGGCGGTCACGTTGGAAGCGCGGCTCGTGTTGGAGTCGGTGAAGCGCTCGTAGTGGCCCAGGTCGAGGTCGGTCTCGGCGCCATCCTCGGTGACGAACACCTCGCCGTGCTGGTAGGGAGACATCGTGCCCGGATCGACGTTGATATAGGGGTCGAACTTCTGTAGGCCGACCGTCAACCCGCGCGCCACGAGCAAGCGCCCGATCGAGGCCGCGGCAATGCCCTTGCCAAGCGAGGAGACGACGCCACCGGTGACGAAGATGAACCGGGTCTTGGCCGGAGCCTGTGCGTGGCGGTCAGAGTGGGGCGAGGTCATCTTGGAAGGCCCTGCGGCCTGCCCAAAGAGTCTAGTTGGCGTAGCAGCGGAACCCGTTCGACCAGGCTCGAGATCGAGCGCAGCTCCCCATAGATCGTGACCAGTACAAGGATCGCGAGCGCTATCGCCTGTCCGAGCGCAGACAGGCTCAGCACGAGCCACAAGCCCGCGAGCGCTCCCAGCAGGTTTGCGCCCGTGTCGCCGAGCATCGCGTGCTCACGCAGGTCGTATGCCCCGGCGACGAGTGCCGGGCCGACGAACAGGCCCAGGGCCCACAGCGGGCGCACGCTGCCCACTCCGATCGTGAGGCCGACCCCGAGCAACACGAACACCTTCGTGGCTCGGCCGGGGCGCAGGTCGAGCAGGTTGAAGGCGTTGGTGGCCAACACCAGCACCGCGCTTGCCAGAAGCCAGTGGCCCGTCGAGAGTCCTGCATAGCTCATTGCGTACAACGCCAGGCCAAGCGATCCGGCCGCCTTCAGCGCGCCGGTCGAAAGCTGCATGCGCAGCACGGCACGGCCATGACCGCGCCAGCCGCGCGGCTCTCCGCCAAGCGTGTCGTCCACGAGGCCGAGAAAAGCCACACCGAGCACATAGACGGCGACGGTCAGCGTCTCGGGGTGCAGTACGCCTGCTATTTCGAGCCGTTGCAACAGCGCGAGCGGTAGCAGCGCGAGCAGCGCGCCGAGAACGCTCAGCACGCCGAAAGGGAAGACGACGCTGCGCTGCCTGTAGTTGGGCTTGACGTGGCCGTTCTCGCTCAACGCTCGCAACAACGGCGACGCGAGCGCGAGCACGCAGGCTGTACCCAGCACGAATGGAAGCGCATGCACCGGCCCAAGTCTAGGGTCCTTTAGCGGACCACCGGCGGGAGCAGGGCGTCAGCGGTCGACTTCACGCCCCAGGCGCCGTGATCTCCAGCGAGTGCGAATGCCAGTGCCGTACGTCCGGCGATCTTGTCCATGTCATCCACGCTGGCAAGCTTTTCCGCCTTGTACCAGGGGATCTGCGACGGTTCTGTGCTCGTCAGCTCTACCCCGACGACCGGCACCCCGGCCGCGGCGACACCCGCGATCAGGCCGGAGTTGAATTCGTTCGTGCTCTTCGTGTCCTGTTCGCTCATGTTCGCCGGATCGGAGCGTACGACGACGAGTCCTTCGAGTTTGCCCAGTTCGCCGTCATAGGAGCTGAGCAGGCTCGTGTGCACTCGTTCGAGCAGTTGCCCGCCGCTGACGAGCTGTCTGCCGATGCGTATCCCGAATTCCTTGGTCAGCGACGGCTCGGAGGTGAGCGCCGTGTAGCGGTAGCCTGTTGCCTGCGCGGCAATCCCGGCCGTGTCCAGCGGCTCGCGCACCGCCACAACCGCCTTGACGCTGCCGCCGGCCTCGCTCACCGCGTTGCGCACGAGCGAGTCGAGCTGATCGGAGGTATCGCCGAGGAAGAGCAGGCCGATGTTCTTTCCGGCGAGGGTTTCGTGGACTGCGAACGGCCAAAGATCCGCCGTGAGCGTTTCTTCTTCCGATAGGTGGGCCTTGACCTGTTCGAGGTCCTGCTGAGAGTCGCTCACTTCAGCGCGCAGGTTCTTGACGATCCCGTTCTGAGCCGAGGAGACGAGATTGGAGTCGCCGATCGCCACACCGATCAGAATTCCCACGGCAAGCGCGAACAGCACGGCAGCGAGGGACAGCGCGTGGTAGCGATAGTCGAACATGGCTTAAGGCTCGCGACAGAATAGATGGTGCGAGCTGGACGGATGCCTTGCCGCTTGGAAGGTATCTCAGTTACCTGCACCGAACAACAGTTGTAGCTTGAGCCACAGCAGGTCCGCCACGTCGCGCAACGCCGGCGTCATCCACACAACCGCGATCAACGCGATCAGCCCGGCAACGATCACGACCACCAGCGGAGCCAGTCCCGGCATCGGCCGGTACAGGCGACTCACACCCTTCGCGTCGACCAGGATCTCGCCGATGCGCAGGCGCGTGAGGAAGGTCGAGGACATGCCTTCACGGTTGCGATCGAGGAACTCGACCAGGTTGAACTGCGATCCAACCGTCACGATCAAGCGCGCGCCCTTCTCCGCGGCGATCAACATCGCCACGTCCTGGCTGGTTCCCGGGGCCGGCACGAGCTTGAACGGCACGCCGAGCTCTTCCAAGCGATGCCTGCCCGGTGCGCGACCGTCTGGATAGGAGTGCACGACCAGCTCGGTCTTGCCGTCGCGCGCGGCCAGCAGTGCGGGCTCACCGGCCGAGTCCATGTCGCCGACGATCATGTGCGGCTCCAGACCAGCCTCCAGCAGCGCATCGGCGCCACCGTCGACGGCCACGAGCACCGGGCGCGTATCTCTGATGAAGGGCTTCAGCGCGCGCAGGTCGCGCTGGTGGTCAACGCCACGCACGACCACCAGCGCCGAGCGATCGCGGAAGTCAGTGCGAAAGCGCGGTAGATCGATCCGGCCGGCGAGCAGCTCGCGCTCCTCGCGCATGTGCTCGATCGTGTTGTGCGCGAAGCGCTCCAGCGCATCGCCGATCTCACGCCGACGCGCCTCGGTCTCGGCACGCACGCGCGCCACGTCGAGCACAACTCCCGAGACCAGTTGGCGGCCCTTGTAGAGCACCTCGCCGCGCGTATCGGCCGTTACCCGCACTGTCACCGGATCGCCATCTGAGAGCGAATGGAATAGGGAGTCCTCGGGCAGGTCGAGGAGCAGCACACCCGCTTCGACCAGTAGTTGCGGGCCGAGGTTTGGGTATGTGCCACTGGTCGATGCACGGCAGTTGAGCACCGCGCTCGCGCCGGCGGCGATCAGCTCCTCGGCGGAGACGCGATCGATGTCGAGATGGTCGATGACGGCAACATCACCCGCCACCAGGTGCCTGACGAGCAGCTTGGTCTTGCGTCCCAGACGCACCGGACCGCTGATCTCGCGCGGCGGTGTAGGCAGCGCCGCGAATGCGGGCGCAGGCGTGACTGGCTGCTGCCGGGTCGCGGCCATGTGAAACGAGAGTAACGGTCAGGCCCTAGCCGCGCATCTGGATCGTCTAGTGCTTAAGCTGCCTTACGTAGCTCCTTGGCGTGCCGGCGCGCGGCGCTGTCCTGCTCCTCCGCCCCGAGCATGCGTGTCAGCTCGTTCACCACCTCGGCCTCGTCCAACTGGCTGACAGCCGTTATCGTCGGTTCGCCCGAGGTGTCCTTGACGACCGAGAAGTGGCGATCGGCAAGCGAGGCTATCTGCGGCAGATGGGTGATGCACAGGAGCTGTCTGTTCTTGGCCAGAGTCTGCAGACGCTCGCCCACGGCGCGTGCGGTATGGCCGCCGATACCGGCATCGACCTCGTCGAACACCAGCGTCGACCCAGACCTGTCGCTCGCCGCGGAGCTGCCTTCGTTGCTTGCGCTTGCCAAGGCAAGCATCACCCGCGAGAGCTCGCCGCCGGAGGCGATATCGCGCAGTGGTGCACTCGCGACGCCCGGGTTCGGCGCGATCGTGAACTCCGCTGCGTCGGCTCCATTCGCTTTCGGCTCGGTCGTGGTGAGAGCGATCTCGAATGTCGCATCGCCCATCGCGAGCGCGCCGAGTTGCTTGCGCACCGCGGCCGCCAGCCCGATCGCCGCCTTGCGACGACTCGCCCGCAGCGCCGCGATCTGGTCGTTCAGCTTCGAGCGCTCGGTAGCCAACAGCTCGAGGGTCTGCTGCTGGGCCACCTCGGCGCCCAGCAGCTGCTCACGCCTGGTGCGTGCCCGCTCGGCGTGCTCGAGCACCGCGGCGATCGTGCCGCCGTGCTTGCGCACCACCCGCTCGAGCAGGGCAAGCCGCTCTTCGACTGCCTCCAGCGACTCGTCCTCCGCCGCGATCTGCTCGCAGTAGGCGCTCAATCCGGCGGCAATGTCCTGGGCCTCGAGCGCAACCGCGGCGGCGCGTTGGGCGAGCTCGTCGAGCTGTGCGTCTATACCGGCGACAGCCTCCAGCTTGGCGACGGCGCCGGCCAGAAGATGCGCGGCGCCCGGCGCATCCGAGGACTCGGGTGCGAGCGTCTCGGCAGCCGTGCCGGCGGCTGCTTGCAGCGCCTCGAGGCGACGTAGGCGCTCGCGACGTGTGAGCAGCGCCTGGTGCTCGTCCTCGTCTGGATCGAGCTGCTCGATCTCGGCCAACTCGTGCTCGAGCAACTCCAGCTCGCGCTCACGCGCGCTTGCCAGCTCGGCCAGGCGCTCAAGCTCCGACTCGAGCCTCGTCGTCTCGCGATAGGCGGTCGCGCAAGCTTGCAGGCGCTTGGTGTGCGCTGGTCCGCATACCTGATCGAGCATCTGCAATTGCGCGCTTGCAAGTACGAGCTTGCGGTGCTCGTGCTGGCCGTAAAAGGAGATCAGGCGCGCACCCAGCTCGCGTAGGTCTGCGACGGTGGCGGAGCGACCGTCCACAAATGCGCGGGTGCGTCCGTCGGCACTCACCCGCCGTGCAAGCACCAGCTCCAGCTCGTCTTGCCCCTCGCTTGGGCGCACGTTCTCGGGCAGGCTCTCCACTATCTCCGCGCGCATCGCCTCGGGAACCGAGAAGACACCCTCGACATAGGCCTCTTCGGCACCGGGGCGCACTATGCCGGCACGCGAGCGGCCTCCCATCAATAGGTCCAAGGCGTGTGCGAGCACCGTCTTGCCGGCGCCCGTCTCCCCCGTGAGCACGTTCAGACCGGGGGCCAGAGCAAGCTCGGCCCGCTCGATCAAGAGCAGATTTTCCACTCGCAACTCGTAAAGCACCGGACAGGTGTACCAGCGAGCACCGACGGATCGTGTGAAATGCCGCCTTGGCAGGTCCCTAAGCTCGCAAGCGGGATCGGTCGATAGTCTGGATGCACCCGCGGAATCGGCTGACCAGCCGTCGCGCGAGCACATTCATCCGACGGCATGGCTGCCAACGACTCCCACAACTCCTCCCTCCCTCCAAGAGGTCCACGCGACTGCCTCTCTACCGCTGAGCTGGTGGCACGCCTCGACGAGGAGATCGGCCGCGCCGGTCGCCATCGCACCGCGCTCAGCTGCCTGTTGGTCAGCCTGCTCGACGTCGAGCGGTTGGCGAGCGCACATGGGCAGGAACTGCCGGCGCAGGCTCTCGATTATCTGGGCGCGGCGCTTGGACGCCAACTACGCCGCTTCGACCGTGTCGGCTCGCTGCGGGACGGCGAGTTGCTGGTGCTCTTGCCCGGAGCGGACGAGCGGCGCGGAGAGATCGTCGCGCGGCGCGCGCTCGGGCGGCTTCACTCGGTCAAGATCGAGGTCGAAGGGCAGCGCCAACCGCTGCGCATCTCCGTCGGCGTCGCCGCCTGGCGCGAGGGGCTGAGTGCCGATCAGTTGCTCGCGCAGACGCGCCTCGCCGCCCAGCGCCACGATCGCTCGGACTCGCTGTCGGCCCAGCAAACAGGCCAGACCAGAACGCTTGGCGGCGATCTGCCGGCGGTCGGCCGGTCCTAGGTCCATAATCCCACGCCGTGCTCTCCGGTTCTGAGCTGTGGTTGCTGCGTCTGATGGCCGATCGCGGCCTCGCGCTGCTCGACGCCTCGACGCTGGCGATGGTGGTCGAGGAGCGTGGCGAGCTGCGCGTAGCGGCCTCCAGCGGCCGCGTCTCGGTGCGCGTACGCGTGCTGCCGATGGAGGGCAGTGCGCTTGGCGCGCTTTACATGACCGGCAAGGCGCTTTCGCTGGAGCGGCCCCGCGGCCAGGAAGCGACCTGGTTGCACGAGCTCGGGCTGGAAGCGCGGGCGGTACTGGTCGAGCCCTTCAGTCTGGAGGGTCAGGGCGGCGGACTGGTAATCGCCGCGCGCGAGGACAGTAGCTTCCGCGACCCCGACCGCAGGGCGTTCAACGCTTTCGCGGCCAGCGTCGCACAGCGGCTCGCAGCCGAGCGTTCGGTCGAGATCGAGCGGTTGCGCTTTGGCATGGAGGCCCGCGAGCGCGAGCGCACACGCTGGGCCAGAGAGATCCACGACGAAACCGTTCAGGGCCTGGGCGCCTTGCGCCTGAGGCTCGCCAACGCGCGCGACCTTGGCGACCAGGCGGCGCTGAGCACGGCGGTCGACACGGTGCTCGAGGGGCTTGGCGAGGAGATCGACGGGTTGCGCCACCTGATCACCGAGCTTCGCCCGGCCGCGCTCGACGATTTCGGCTTGGTGCCGGCTCTGGAAGCGCTGGCACGACGCGCACAGGCGATGGATGGCCTTGAGATTCGTACGGAGATCGAACTGACCGACAGCGATCGACGGCTGGACGCGGAGCTCGAGAGCACGCTGTATCGCGTTGTGCAGGAGGCGCTCACGAACGTCAGTCGTCACGCGAAAGCCACGAGCGCGGTCATCAGCGTCAGCGAGCGCGACGGTAAGGTGACCGCGGCGGTGACCGACGACGGCGAAGGGCTGCCGCAAGACGGGGCGGTCAGACAGCGCTCGCCCGAGGACGAACTGAAGGGCGGTTTCGGCGTCTCGGGAATGCGCGAACGCGCGGAGCTGGTGGGTGGCGAGCTCGAGCTCGTACCGGCGCCCGGCGGTGGCGCAACAATGCGCTTGACGGTGCCGCTGGCCGGTCGCCCGGCTGCGGTCTGAGCTGGTCTCATACCTTCCAATTTCGGGGATGCCCCCCGCGCGCGCAGGGGCATCGACCATTTTGGAACCACATCCCCCTCCCCCTTTTCATGGAAGACATCGCCGCATGCGGCGATGTCCCGGACGGTGCATGCACCGTCCGGGCGGGTCGCACATGTGCGACCCGGAGGGAGGCGCGCATGCGCGCCTCCCCAGGCGGCGCATGCGCCGCCTGCACAGCAAACCCGAGCGGGGCGCTACTCGACCAGGCCGAGCTTGCGCGCGTAGGCGGTGATCTCCGCTCGCGAGGAGAAACCGAGCTTCTCGATCGCGCGTGCACGGTATGTCTTCACCGTGCGCTCGGCCACGTGCAGTTGCGCGGCGATCTCCGGGTTCGTGAAGCCGTTGGCGATCAGGCGCACCACCTCGCGCTCGCGCTCGCTCAGCGCCACCCCGTCCTGGGAGTCGCCTTCGCCGGCGACCATCAGCGCGCCGAGTCTTGGATGCAAGTAGTTGCGCCCCGCGACCGCCAAGCGGAAGGCCTGCAATAGCTCAGCGGGCTCGGCCTCCTTGAGCACATAGCTGCGCGCGCCGGCACGCAATGCTTGGCGCGCGTACTCGGGGTCCTCGCGCATCGTCAGGATCGCCACGGCAAGCGTCGGGTGCGCGACGAAGCAGGTCGGCAGCGCCGCCAGGCTGGAGCCGCCCGGCATCGTCAGGTCGAGTGTCAGCAGGTCGGGCTTGAACTCCCTGACCGCGCGAATCGTCGAGGGCACGTCGGCCGCCTCGGCGACGACGCGGAATTCGCCCGTCTCGCGCTCGAGCACCGCGCGGATGCCGTCGCGCACGACGGTGTGGTCGTCCGCGATGATCACGTCGATGGGCCGGTCGAGCCCTGCGGATTCAGCCGTCATAGATCAGCAACCGTATCGGCTCGACTGGCGGCAGCATGAAGCCCGACAAGCCTGTCCCAGTTCACAGACGCACGCTCAGGTTGGCGCAGGTAGAGGGCAACGGCACTTTTGGGACGACAACGTACTGCCCTTTTGGGACGACAAGATCGGCACCCTCTGCTCTACAGACAAGCGACCATCCGGGCGCGATCATTGCACGTGTGATGCAGGAGCATCTCAACAACTTCGAGCGACATGCTCTGGGCGGGAGACAGGCCCGGCCAGGCATGGAGCGCGACATCGGCAAGGAGGCACGATGATCGACATAGGCTTGGCCCTTACCTGGGCAGCCATATCGGCGGCCAGCGCGAAGGGACTATCGGTGCTGGCACGCACGGCGGCAAGCGGCGAGACAGAGCCCGAGCCGGCAATGCCAATGATCGAGGTGAGCGCCGCGCTAAACGGCCTGCGCTCGATTGGGACAGTGCCGGGACCGGCCGGCGAGCCACGATGAACTGGGCACTCGCTTCGACGGATGCGCGAGTCGGAGTGCAAGAACGATTCCGAATCGCGCACGACGAAGCTTTTGGGCATTTTGTCGATGTCGGCATGGCGCTTGCCTAGCCGGCGAGACGACTCCGCTCCGAGCGAGATGTCTCGGTTTTGCTGTGTATCGTCGGGCGTGCACCATAGAATGCGGCCTGCGTCGCTAACGAGCGCCGTGCCATCGCCAGCGTCGAGAGGCCTCCTTGCTTCCCAAGTCTTCCCGACTGCGGAGAATACTGCTTGCCTATACGGTCAACGAACTAGGGACCTGGTTCGGGTACGTCGCGCTGGCCTTGGGCGTGTACGACAACACTGGAAGTGCGCTTGCCACCGCCGGACTGTTCGTCGCCAGGGGCCTGCTGCCTGCTCTTCTCGCGCCGGTCCTGGTGGCACGCACAGAGCGCTCAGAACGCCGAGGGCGGCTGGCGTGGCTTTACCTGATCGAGGCGGTGCTGGCCGTCGCTCTGGCGGCGCTGCTGTGGCACTTCTGGCTGCCGGGGGTACTGATCCTCGTAGCGTTGGACGGGGTGGTTGCCGTCGCGGCCACAGCCCTTGTGAGGGCATCGGCGGCCCGCATCATGGTCGCCGAGGCAGACGAAGCGCAGGAGGGCGAGCCCGGATCGCCAGAGCTGCTCGCCTCGACGGAGATCGCCCAGCGTCAAGCAAACGCGGCGTTGAACGTCGCGTTCATGTTCGGACTGGCGTTCGGACCGGCGATCGGAGGGCTGCTCACCCACGTGGCGGGGGGCCCGGTGGCGTTGCTGATCGACGCTGTGACGTTCGTGCTGTGCTCGGTGCTGATGCTCGGCGTGCACAGTTATGTCGACGAGGGCGCCGAGGACTCGATTCGCACACGCCTGGTGGCTGCCGCGCGACACATATGGGAAATTCCTCAATTGCGCGCGCTACTGGTCACCGAGGGCGTCGCGATCGTCTTCTTCGCCTCGGTGGAGCCCGTCGAGGTGGTCTACACGAAGACGACACTGGGCGCGGGCGATTTCGGCTTCGGCCTGCTGCTCGGCGCGTGGGGCGCCGGCGCGGCGCTCGGCGCGATCGTGTTCGCCCGTGCGATACGCCGTCCGCTCGGGCCGATGCTGATCGGTGGGACGCTGCTCGTCGGGCTCGCCTACCTCGGCTTTGCGGTCTCGCCCACGCTCGCGTTCGCGTGCACGGCGGCGGTCGTCGGGGGCGTTGGCAACGGTATCCAGTGGCCATCGCTGATCAGCGCTGTGCAGCAACTGACACCGCCCGGGCTGCAGGGGCGCTTGATGAGCGCGCTTGGATCGATGAGCGCGCTGTGTCCGGCGATCGGCTTCTCGCTCGGTGGCGCGATCATGGTCTTGAGCTCGCCGCGAATCGCGATGGCGGTCGCGGGGGCGGTCGCGACGCTCGCGACTGTCGCGTTCCTGCGTCTGCCCCTGCAGGGTCTGACATCAAGTGGCTACGAGGAGCCGGCCACGGACGTCGAGCCCGGGTTGGCGTCCATGACTCACTGAGTGGGGCTCGCCGCGAAGCGCGTCGCGTCGGTGTCGAGTCGGTCGAGGCCATCCGCTGGGGCTGTGAGCCGGGAGGGTGTGCGGTCGGGGCGCTGCCCAACGCGAGGCCAGGATCGCCGGATTGCCCGCCTTCGGACCCGCGGCCGGCGCGCATCCCTTAAGCACGACGTCGTGTCGGCCGTTAAGGACTACAGACAGCCCACACCAACATCCACGATTCCCCACCACCCATGATGGCCGTACTCAGACGCAACTCAATCCGCCTCTACCTCGCCTGCCAGTGGCTGATTCTGGCCGCCGTCGTGGCTGTGGCAGCGCTCACGTGGCGAGCAGCGGATTGGCATCCCTTCGAACTCGTTGGGCTCCTGCTGGTCCTCAGCGTCGTGGGCGAGTGGCTCACGATCACGATCGGCGGCCAAACCGTCTCAGCGGGCTTCGTGGCACTCGTGCTGGCCATGACGCTGCTCGGACCGGCGCCCGCGGTGGCGATCGGGGCGGTGGCGATCGTGGCCGACTCGCTTGCGCGCCGCCCGCCGCTGTCGCACTGCCTGTCGAACATGGCCACCTATGCGGCGTATCTGATGCTTGGGGCGCTGATGGCACGGTGGCTGATCGGGGGTGTGCAGGTGTCCCACGACCACAGCCTGCTGCAGAGCGCGACGTTCGCGCTCGTCGTGTTCGGCGTGTTCATCGCGACGAACCTCATCAACTTCGCGTTGATCGCGCTCCACTCGCTGGTGCTGCAGGGACGGTCGTTCATGAACCAGGTACATACTGTCCTGATCCCGGTTCTGCCCGGCCAGCTGGCGGCGGCCGTGCTCGCGGTGATCCTCGCCGTGGCCTACACGATGCTGGGCTATCCCGTGCTGTTGAGCCTCGTGCTGGTGCTCCTCATCTTCCAGTACCTGGCTCGTGCGTTGCTGCGCTCGGAGGACCGAGCCGAGCAGCTGAAGGCGCGATCTGTGCGGCTCGCATCGATGCAGCTGGGCATGCTTGCCACGCTCGTCGAGACGCTCGCTCTGCGCGATCGCAGGACCGCCCGCCACGCCGCGGCGGTCGCCAGGTACGCCCGTGAACTGGCCCGAGAGACCGGATGCTCGGAGGCCGAACAGGAGCTTGTGCACACGGCTGGTCTGCTGCACGACATCGGCAAGTTCGCGCTCCCCGACCGCATCCTGCATGCCGAGATCCTCTCTGACGAGGACTGGGCCCTGATTCGCCGCCACCCCCAGGACGGCGCGACCCTCGTCGGCCGTCTCGATGGCTACGGACCAGTGGCCGACGCGATCCTCTACCACCACGAGCACGTCGACGGCAGCGGCTACCCCGCGGGGCTGATCGGTGGCGAGATCCCGCTCGCGTCGCGAATCATCGCGGTGTGCAGCGTGTATGACACGCTCACCGCGCGCGACTCCTATCGCTCGCCGATGATCCCTCAAGACGCGATCGCCGAGCTGCATCGCGTCGCCGGCCGCCAACTCGACCCTGAGATCGTCAACGCCTTCATCGCGATGATCACACGCGATGGTCCAGTGACGTACGCCCACGGCGACGACGCGGACTTCGAGGCGGAGTTGGCGTTCGAGCGTCGTGCTCGGGCTCTCGCCGAGCCCACACGATCCTGACGCACCGCGCACTTAGAACGTGTTTCAAAATAGGCGGTGCGTCCGGTGCGTTCATGGACCAAGCTGGTCGTCGCGGGACGTCGCAGCGCGTACTGGTGGTACGTGCAAGACGTCACGTGGCGATCCAGCGCAGCGTCCAGGGACACATCCGGACGTGCTGATCTGTTTGAAACACGTTCTAAGCCACCGCCCTTAACGACCAAGGCGCCACCGTGAGATGGCGCCTTTTGGGGGCCGTGATCGCCGGTAAGCGATCAAACGTTTCAGAGTTTGAAACCCATTCAATGCTCCTTCCGTCGGTCAGGCGGCTCAACATCCGCGCGCGACGGCTTCCATCCTCGGCCAAGCACGATGAGTGTTGAGTAGGTTCGCGTAGCATAATATAGACATTGGACGAATTGTCCACTTCGTACAAGCGGATGCACGTTCTTTTGCAAGAAGAGGGCATTCCCGCACCGATACGACGGTCTTTTCCTGTCAAACGGGGCTTTTTACGCTTGTATTGGGCCTCTTCCGGACAGGCAAATGCGCGGCAGCGCTGTCGCCTTTCTCGATCAAAGGTCCACAAAGCTTCCGGACGCTCAACCTTTAAGCGCAGATTGTCGTATCTCGACGTATCCAAGCGTTCGCGACTCCTGCTCACGCACGTTCGGAGAGGCGCCTTCGCGGCGAGAAACCCGACCGAGAAGAGATCTGAGATGCCCGAGAACCCCAACCTTGGCCACGAGCACCAGCTCGTGTTCACGAGCTCACAGGCAGCGCGCTATCTGGGCGTGTCGCTGGCCACGATCCGCCGCTGGACCGACGCGGGCTATCTGACCGGCTACCGCACGCCAGGTGGGCAACGACGCTTCTCGCGCGAGCAGCTCGATGGCTTCATCGACTCGCTGCAGCGCACGGGCGAGCGGCCCAAGCGCCACACGCAGGTCGCCTGAACACGACGCCCCGTAGGCGGGCGAACGAGCAAGGCAGCCGGCGACGGGACCCGTCCGAGAAGACCTGGCGGGCGCCGCTCAACGCGCCAGGCGGCCGAACTTCTCTCGCAGTCGGCGATAGAAGGACGAGCCCGGTAGCTGGGCGATGATGCCCGCGTCGTCCATGAAGCGGGCATCGATCGTGCCCCCCGGCGCGATCTCGCAGACCGGTCGCCCGTCGACCGAGACGTCGAGCGCCTCGTGCGAACGATTGTGGATCGTAAGACGGTCCCTGGGCGCCGCAACGAGCGCCCGGGCGGTCAGCGAGTGCGGCGCGATGAAGGAGACCATGAACCCCTCGACGCCCCAGGCCATCACCGGGCCGCCGTTGGCCAGGTTGTAGCCGGTGGAGCCAGCCGGTGTTGCGACGACCAGCCCATCGCAACGCACGCTGCCAAGCTCCTCGCCATCGAGGACATAGGCAAGCTCGGCGACGCGCTCTCCGACCTTGCGGTGGATCGCCACGTCGTTGAAAGCTCGCTCCATGCCTGTCGGCGCGTCGAGCACGATCGCCGGCAGTGGCAAGAGCTCGTAGTCGCCCTCGAAGGCGCGACGCACCCCGTCGGCCAGCTCCTGCGGCTCGATCGTTGCGAGAAAGCCGATGTCGCCGAAGTTGATCGCGAACACCGGCACCTCGGTGCCGGCATAGCGGCGCAATGCGCGCAGGATCGTGCCGTCGCCTCCGAGCACCATGCACAGATCGACCGAATCGACGTCTGTGCCGCCGAGCAGCATGCCCTCGCCACCCGGGAGCTCGTGCTTGTCAGCTTCCTCCCTGTCGAAGCGGAGCGTCACGCCGGCCGTTGTCGCGGCTCCGATGAGCATCTCCAGCGCAGCCGACGTCTGGGCTGGGCGACTATGGGTCAGGACCGACACCTCACGCGCCGGGCGTGCCACGAGCTGTGTCATGGCTCCACCTTCCTGGCAAGTTGCTCGATGTCGGCAAGGTCTCGTGCCCCGCCCGGACGCGCGGACTCCGCCAACCAGATGAACGTCTCGAGATTGCCCTTTGGGCCTGGCAGGCCAGATGAGCGGTAGCCGAGCACCGAGGCGTCGAGCTCGAGGGCCGCGGCGCCGACGTCGATCAGGGCGGAGCGACGATCCTCGGCCGCGCGCACCACCCCACCCTTGCCGACACGCTCGCGCCCGACCTCGAACTGTGGCTTGACGAGCGCAAGCACGTCGTGGCGCTCGGCAAGGCAGCCGAGCACGGCCGGCAGAACCTTGCGCAGCGAGATGAAGGACACGTCGACCACAGCCAGCTCGGCTGCGTAGGGCAGCATCTCGGGAGTCATCGAACGCGCGTTCGTGCGCTCCAGCAAAGTGACTCTTGGATCTTGGCGCAGGGCGAAGTCGAAATCCCCGTAGCCGACATCGATTGCGACTACATGTGTCGCGTTGCGCTTGAGCAGGCAATCGGTGAAGCCCCCAGTCGACGCGCCGACGTCGAGCGCATGGCGACCCTGCACCGACAGTTCGAGTGTGTCGAGCGCGTTGGCGAGCTTGAGTCCACCCCGAGAAACATAGGGTGCCCGCTCGCGCACGCTCAGCTGCGCATCGATTGGCACCATCTCTCCAGGCTTGGCGGCCCGCCTGCCATCGGTGCCGACCGTGACCTCCCCCGCCATCACCGACGCCGCAGCACGTGTGCGTGAGCTGAACAGGCCGCGCTCGGCCAAGAGGGTGTCAAGCCGCTGCTTAGCCATGGAGGGACGGTACCCGTTCGTGCGCACATGGGTTCGATACGGACATCGTAAATTCGAGCTTTGAAAAGAATTCGGGGTCTCTGTGATCGACGTCACACAAACATGCGTTCGCCTGGGGCATTATTCCTCTCGACCCGAAGTACAGCAGCATCCCTCCTCCCCTCGAAACGGCCCGCTTCCCCAGCGGGCCGTTTCATTTAAGCCTTAGGCCCCGACGGTCGCCGAGCGACGGTCGCCGATCGCGGCGCGGATGCGCTCGGCGATGCGCTCTCCGGTGAAGCCGACCTCCTTGTGCAGCAGAGCCGGCTTGCCATGCGTGACGTAGCGGTCTGGCAGACCCACGCGCAAGATCCGAGACGGCGCGGTGCCGGCCTCGTTGAGCGTCTCCCAGATCGCCGAGCCGAAGCCTCCGGCGAGCACACCCTCCTCGACGGTCACGAGCAGGTCGTGCTCGGCTGCCAACTGTGCCATCAAGCCCGCGTCGATCGGCTTGGCGAAGCGTGCGTCGACAACCGTAACCGCGATCTCGTCATCCGTCAGGAGATCGGCCGCCTCGATCGCCTTGCCTACCCCTGAGCCGTAGCCGATCAGCGCGACGCGAGCTCCCACAGGAGCTGAAGCGCCGGGCGGAGGGGGAGCGATCAGGATCTCGCCCGTGCCGATTGCGATCTTTCGCGGCTCCGCCGGCAGTTGCACGCCCGTACCCTCCCCGCGCGGATAACGCAGCGCGATCGGCCCGTCGTCGTAGCAGAGCGCCGTGTGCAGCATGTCCACCAGCAGTGCCTCGTCACGTGGAGCCATCAGCACGATGTTCGGTAGGCAGCGCAGGTAAGCGATGTCGAACACGCCGTGATGGGTGGGCCCATCGTCGCCGACGAGGCCGGCCCTGTCCATCGCGAAAACCACGTTCAGATTCTGCAAGCACACGTCATGCACGATCTGGTCGAACGCTCGCTGCAAGAAGGTGGAGTAGATCGCGGCCACCGGCTTGGCGCCCTGGAGCGCCAGGCCGGCCGCGAA
>DATHMQ010000161.1:0-47071 GCA_035486935.1 Solirubrobacteraceae bacterium | reverse complement strand
CGGCTCGCGGGCGGCGGTCCCGCGATCGAAGCGGCCGCGGGTGCGCCGTACCTGGCGCTTACAACGATCGACGACGTCTATCCGGAGCGCGAGGAGCGCTAAAGCCCCTCTCGCGGCAGTCTTCTCGCGGCTATTCCTAGTCGGCTCCGCGCCGGTAGCCTTGTCCATGAGCCCTCGTAGTCCAATGGATAAGACGACCGCCTCCTAAGCGGTAGATCCAGGTTCGACTCCTGGCGGGGGCATGGGGTCGGATCACCTTTGTTGGTGCGGGTTTCTGAAGGTCGGGCGCTTGGGGTGCGGGAGTGCGATCACAACGCGAGCCGAAGCGGAAGAACGGGTGCGGGCCGGTCTACTAGTATGCTCCGCGAGTGCTGCGTCAGGGGTCAGGTGAGCCGCTCGTTCTGCTGCATGGCATTCTCTGCAGCGAGCGTATTTGGGGCAATGTTGTGGGGCTGCTCTCAGGCCAACACGATGTGATCGTTCCGACCATGTTGGGACACAATGGCGGTCCGCTCGCCAGCCGTAGACCGGCGAGCATCGAGCATCTCGTGGATGACCTCGAGCGGCTGCTGGACGAGTTGGGGCTCGCCAAGGCGCATCTGGCAGGCAACTCTCTGGGCGGCTGGGCGGCGCTCGAGCTTGCCCGTCGCGGACGGGCACTCACGGTCTGTGCGCTCTCTCCGGCGGGCGCGTGGGGCAGTGAACGCGACGAGCAGCTCGTCGCGACTCTCAAAAGGGCGGTACGTGACACCCAGCGCTCACGCAGAATCGTTCCGCTGGTTGCTCGCTCCAGACACATCAGGCGTTTTGCCTTGCGCAACAGTGCCCTGTACGGGGAGCGAGTCAGCCCAACCGAGTTCCTGTCGCTCACCGACGATGTGATCGGCTGTCAGATAAGCGGCGATCTGTTCGAAAGCGACGCACGGCTTTCCCCTCTGGACCCAGCGCCATGCCCGATCACCCTGGCGTGGTCAGCCGAGGATCGCATCTTCCCCCTGGAGACCTACCGCTCACGTGCGTGTGAGCTGATTCCGGGAGCGGACTTCATCGTGCTCGATGACGTCGGGCACATCCCGATGCTCGATGACCCGCGACTGGTCGCCCAGACGATCCTCTCGAGTACTGCAAGGTCACCGGCACGCTCTAGCGACTAGATGTCTGATTCCGTTTTGTGTGGGGTTGGTGGTCGTATGTGGTGAAGTGGCGTCCGTGAGCGTCGATGTTGCCGGTTTCCCAGAGTTGCCAGTTGTGCCAGACGCCGGCGGCGAGGGCGAGTACGCGTTGGCAGGCTGGTCGAGCGCAGGGTTCTCGCCTCGATCCTTGCGGCGCCTGGTCACCCACTTGCCGAGCCAGAAACCGTCAGCAGTTCTATGGCAATGCGGAACTTGCGAAGTGCCGTGTTGCTTGACGTAGTCCCACAGACGGGCGAGGCCTTCCGCATCAGTCGGTCGTAGAGCTTCACCGCCATGACGTTGGGTCGTCGAAAAGCCCCGGTTCTTACCGCTGGGCGCTACACCGACGCCGACGGAAACACCTCAACGTTTGAATACGAAACCGAAAAGGACGCACGCCTAAAGAAAACTAACGACGGCAAGGGCACACAAACATACGAATACGACGAAACGACAGGTGTCGTCAAGGAAGTCATCGACTCCGCTGCGGGCACGTTCACGCCCAGCTATGACGTCGAAGGCAACATGACCAGCCAAAACTATCCAAACGGCATGAAGGCGACGTATACGCTCGACGCAGCCGGCGAGACGACGAGCGTTGTGTATAAAAAGGAAACGCACTGCACCGAAAACTGCGAATGGTTCAAAGACAGCGTCGTCCCCTCCATCCACGGCCAGTGGGCGAGCCAGACAAGCAGCCTCAGCAAAGAGGCCTACGCCTATGACGGGGCCGGCCGTCTCACCGAAGTGCAGGCGACGCCCGCGGGCAAAGGCTGCACCACGCGCCGCTACGCCTACGACGAAGACACCAACCGCACGAGCCTCACGACATACGAACCGAACTCCAAAGGCGAATGCTCAACCGAAAAAAGCGTCGTCGAAAGCCACGCCTACGATTCAGCGGACCGATTGACCGACACCGGTACCGGCTACGACGCCTTCGGGAACACGACGAGCCTCCCAGCAGCCGACGCGGGCAAATTCACGCTGACAAGCAGCTTCTACCAAGACAACCAGCTACAAAGCCAGACCCAGAACGGCCAAACTATCGGCTACAACCTCGACCCCGCTGGAAGGACCCGGGAAATCGTCTCGACCGGGAAAGTCGTCGCAAGCGAAATCCAGCACTACGCGGGACCAGGAAGCACGCCCGCATGGACCGGCGAACTATCCGGGAGCTGGACGCGTAACATTCCAAGCATGAGCGGCCTAAGCGCGACCCAGCACAACAGCGAAACCCCCGTCCTTCAACTCACAAACCTGCACGGCGACATCGTCGCGACCGCCGCCGACTCCGAAACCGCGACAGGACTCGCCTCCACGATCGGCGAAGCCAGCGAGTACGGAGTGCCCGCCACCGAAGCCCCACCGAAGTACTCCTGGCTCGGCGCAAGCGAGATCCGCACCGAACTGCCCTCCGGTGTGAGCGCCATGGGCGCCCGCTCCTACATCCCACAGCTCGGCCGATTCCTACAGACAGACCCAATGCCAGGCGGATCATCCAATCCGTATGCCTACACGAACGGCGATCCCGTCAACGAAACCGACCTAACAGGCGCCTATGTCGAAAACGATTACGTACTTGGGCTCGGAATGGAACAGAACGTTCGAGCGATAGAACAAGAAGCAGCCCGAGAAGCGGCCGCCCGCAAGGAAGCCGAAGAACGAGCACGGGAAGCGGCCATACGGGCTGAGGAGGAAGCTAAAGCGGCCGCCGAACTCGCAGAAGCCGAAGCGCGCAACCTCTGGGACGCCGAGGCAGCGGCCGGCCCTCCTGGCTCCGTAGCAGGCGGAGGAATGGAAGAAGGAGGACCCAGCGGCGCAGAAATGGCTGAGATCTTGGGATGCACAGGTGGCCATGCATGCTCATCCTCGATATTCGGTGATGTGTCGCATTGGGTGAGTAGTAACGCTCACAAACTTGTTGCCGCCGGCGTCGGCCTTGTGTCTTCGATAGTTGTGGGCGCGGTGACACTCGTTGCTGTGTCAGCATGTACGGCTACAGCAGAGGTGACGGAAGATGCACTTGTGGCATACGACTGTTATAAGATTGGCTCGTTTGGCTTCTCGCTGTCCCTAGGTGGGCTAGCTTCTTCAGTCAAGGCCTGGAAAGTCGAGAAGAATTGAGCATGGATAATCATCCAGGTACGACGAGTTCCGGCGAGAAAACGAGTAGCGACCGCGCCAGGGAAGGTGCTCAGCGCGGGTTCCGCTCGATGCTGCGGGTGTTTACCGGCGGGTTTGCTGTTTTTGCCATCGTTGCCTTCATTGCCACCAAAGAAGTTAGTGTAGTGTTTATAACGGCTTTCACATATCTTGGCATTGTTGTATGCGGATGGTTTGGGCAGCGGTGGCTGCTACGGAACATAGACGGTGGATAAGCGATATGAGCGTCGCTGTGATATATATCGCCCTGGGTGCCAGTATCCTTGCCTGGCGAAGGTGGCTCATCGCACGGTTGAGAAACGTAACGAGGATGATCTCTCCGGAGCGGCGGCAGTATATCGAGGCGCTATCGCACCAGTCCGGGCCGAAGCGTGTGTTCGCGGCCGTCCGGGTGTGCGGGATCGCCGTAATGGTATTCGGTATTGCATCATTGCTGCACATATAAGGCCGCAATTTGAACGATCAAGCAGCATCCGCGTTACACATATTGTTGCGCGTTGTCCTCGGAAGTATCGGTGTGCTCACTGTGCTGGGGACCTCGCACGCCGTGCGGTATGTGTTGTGTGGTGTGTTGGTAGGGATCCTGGTAGGTGAGTCGCTGTGGTCCTGGCGGCAACGTTCCATAAGGAAACGCGCGGAGGCCAAGAATAATGCGTCGTAGCATCGCGAGCGAGGCAGCTGGCGAGTCACCACGGTCCCATAGACCTAGCTTGTGGTGCGCTCATACTGCTCACCGGCAGAAAGAGCCTCAGCGTGTCCCATCTATACGCTCCTGCCTTGACGCAGGTGGAGCCGGCTGGCCGGGAGTCGGTCGCGCGCTCGCATGGTACGAGCCGCAGTAGTGCGTACCTTCGCTCCGGCATCGCGACTCGTGCCAAGAACCTTTAGCCATCCGCGTCAGCTGCGCGATGTGCGTGCTCGGGCATCAAACAGCCGGGCGGTGGTGCATCAGTTTGAGTCTAAGGGGCAAGCACGCGCGGCTTCACGAATCTCTTGCCAGCGCCGAATCGTGTGCCGACCCACCCATACTGAGACGGATATGAGGATCACATCAAGAATGATGTCGCCGACGATGTTGTCTGGCTCTGGATGGACCACCATCCACACCGTCATATAGGTCAAGAAGAGTGCGCCTAGCGTGAGCCCGAGGCCTCCCTTGATGGATGGGCGTCTACGGTCCATACGCCGCAGACTCCAATAACGCAACGGACGTCGAGGTGATTCGTTCATCGTCTGTTGTTTCTCAGCTTGAGAAGTTCGGCGACCTCGGCGAGGCTCCAAGCGGTCTCAAGCTTCCAAAGTTAGATCTCTCTGCACCTTGCTCGTTGCCGATGACGTTGACCTGTTTAGGCGGTAGACCTCAATCCCCGCCTAAACCCAGCCCAATCGTGCCGCATCGCCGGGCATTCCCCACGCCGATACGACGGCCGAAACCGTTGCAGTGCTTAGCGATACGCCTAATCCGACAGCCTACGTCCTTCGTCCTCCTAAGCGGTAGATCCAGGTTCGACTCCTGGCGGGGGCACTTTTGCCTGCAAATGAGCGGGTCGGTCTACGCTCGAGGTTACCGCCCGAGAAGAAAGGAGATCATGGTTTCCCGGCTCGACCCGGACCTGCCTGGGCGCCTAAGGGAGGTCGAGCTTCGGCGTGGACTCGTCGTCACCGTGCTACGGGAGAAGTGCCGTACGGGCAGCGGATTCCGTGCGTAACGGACATACAGCGTGGTAGCTTCTCCAGTATGGGCGTGATTCAGGAGCTGGCAGCCGATCTCGAAGTTCAGGAGCGCACCTTGCGCCGCGCTATGTCTCAAGGCGCGCTACGCGCCGGCCGACTTGGACCGCGCCGGCCGTGGCTGGCGCCTGGCGAGCGCGAGTACCTCCATGCCTATTGGCCGCTTCTCTCCGCGCTTCGTCAGGCCCTGCGCACTGAGCATCGCGTGAGGCTGGCTGTGCTCTATGGCTCACTCGCGCGAGGCGACGCGGATGAGGGATCTGATTTGGATCTCCTGGTCTCGTTCGCCGACGATCGCCTATCGGCGGGTTACGAGCTTGCCACTCGTCTTCAACGCGTCAGCTCTCGCCGTGTCGATGTCGCCCAGCTGGGACGGGTAGAGGCCAAGGCGCCGCTTCTTCTGGATCGCGTCCTTGACGAGGGCCGCGTCCTGATCGACCGCGATGGGCAATGGAATCGACTGTGCGAGAGCCACTCTCTCATCGCCGCCCGCGCCCGTCGCGCCCACAATCGCCATATGGCTGACGCCGCCTTGGCGATTAAGGAGTTGACTGCGTGAGCGAAGACCTGCTCGACAAGCTGGGGAGCAAGGCGCTCGCCGCAGAGCAAGCACGGTTGGCTCGCTTCTTTCAGACCATCAACAAGCATCGCAAGGCGCTTGACATGGCGATCGAGGAGAACTTCGCCGGCCGACTCGACCCGGCAGAATGGAGGAGAGCTTTTCAGTCTGACGAGCCCCGCGACGCCAATCGCACGATGGTCATCACCGGCGATCACTCGGCCGTGCTCAACGCCTATGTCGAGATTCTCAAGGCCGCCGCTGGATCACGCCTGATCGGCTTGCTCCCATACCGTCGCCCACACGCCGACCAAGTCATTCAGGCGCTAGTGGTTGACAGAGGGCTGAGCAAAGGCCAAGCCGCGCTGCTGAACGAGATCTACGTCCTGGAGGGCCGACTCGAGCACGCATCACCGGATGTTGACGCCGAGGAAGTGCGCGTCGCCGTCGAGCGACTCCGCCAAGCGCTTCCGAGGCTCATCGACAGTACACACGCCTGGCTGCGCCGTCACGGCATCGAGCTCCGATAAGATGGGTGGCCACCGACTCTAGTGTGTCGGACTGAAGTGGGGTGAAGCCCCCGAGCGGGAAGTAAGGCACATAGGCGATGTCCTGTGCGGCGAGGGACTCGATCAACTCGTCGTCGACCCGGTGGGCGAGGTTGTAGAAGTTCTGTACGCACACGATCGGTGCGATCGACTGGGCCTCGGCGACCTGCTCGGGAGCATGAGCGCCGTCGGTGCGGACGTGTTCGGCCAGGACGGATGGGCGGTGGGTTTCGCTTACGCCACCTGCGTGGTTGCCGATAGCCGGTCGACCTCCGCGTGCGTCAGCTTTAGCCTGGCGGCGGGCAGGATCTGCTCGAGTTGCTCTGTCGTACGCGCGCTGGCGATCGGGGCGACGACCTGCGGCTGGGCGAGCAACCAGGCGAGCCCGACGGCGGCGACCGCCGTCTCGTGGGTCGCCGCGATCTCGTCGAGCGCCTCCAGTACCGCCGCGCCCCCGTTGTCGAGGTAAGCACGGGCGGCCTCGGCGCGCTCGGACTCCACGGTCTCGCCGCCAGGCCGGTACTTGCCAGTCAGAAAACCCTTGGCCAGCGCGAAATATGGCAACACGGCAAGGTCCCAGGCCTCGGCGACGGGCAGCAGCATGCGCTCAAAGTCGCGCTCGACAAGGTTGTAGTGCGGTTGTAGGACCGTGAACTCCGCAAGCCCATGTGTGCGCTGGAAATCGAGTGCCGCGGCGAGTCGCTGCGCCGTGTAGTTGGAGGCGCCGAGGTAGCGGACAGTGCCCGCTTTGACGAGTGCGTCGAATGCACGCAGCGATTCCTCCAGCGGCGTCTCCTTGTCGTCGAAGTGTGCGTAGTAAAGGTCGATGCGGTCGGTCTGCAGGCGCTCAAGCGAGGCATGCGCCTCGCGCTTGATCGTGTCCGCCCGTAGGTTGCGGACCGCCCCGTGGCCGCCGCCGACCTTCGTGGCCAGGACGATCTGGTCACGGTTCCCGCGAGCAGTGATCCAGCGCCCGATGATCGTCTCCGAGCGGCCATGCTCGACCAGGTAGGAGTTCGCGGTGTCGATGAAGTTGCCGCCCGCGGCGGTGTACGCGTCGAGGATGGCGTGAGACTGCGGCTCATCGGCGGTCCAGCCGAACACGTTGCCACCGAGGCAGATACGGAACACGTCGAGGTCGGTGCGTCCGAGAGCGGTCATGTGCCCACGGTAGCCGTTGCCGCGGTGCAGCGTAGGAGTTGTCCGGGGCGCGCCGCATACAGGCACTGGGGCGCTCGCATCTGGGCGCCGTGCTCGGTGATCTGCATGTCGTGTCTCCTCGGTATGCGTGGCCTGATGGCGCGGATGCAGTCGGGTGTGTAGCTCGGTATCGCCCGCCTAAGCTATGCCCTGATCGAATAAAGACACGCGCAGAGACGCTTTTAGTTTGCTGGTATGCCAGCCAACGCTCAGCTCGCCACGATCACGGTCGCGCGATATGGGTGCAAGCCGCGACGTCGTGCCGGCTTGACGCGCTTCCAGGCTTGCGCGATGGGAGCTGTGAGCGTGGTCGTGCCCGGGGTCAGCGCGCGGAAGGCATAGACCACTACGGGCAGCGTGTAGGCCCCGCTGCTCGGGCAGAGCGCTACGCGCCGCAGCACGCTGGGGTCCGACGAGCGAGCGGCGGCCCAGGGGAAAACGCGCGGGGGCGGCTTCGTGCCGGCGGGCCAGGAGAGGTACTTCTCGGCCTCGACCAACTCCACGTAGACGAACGCGCCCGCCTTGACTGTGAGCGTGGCGCCGCTCTCCGGCGCGATGCTGGGCGAGAGTGTCGTTGGGGACCTCACACAACCGTTGGGGTCCTCCCCCGGGGAGGTGCCTGGGCGCCCGCAGGCCGCGAGCACAACGGCACAGAGCACAGCGCCAGGGAGAGCGCTCGGATACCTCATTGTCCACCTATACGTTGATCGCCCCCACGACGTCACGATGGTAACCGCTCCACGACCCAATACGCGTGACCCCGAAGGCGTGGAGGTGGCGGTATTCCCGTGGATTGATCAAGCGTTGCATGCCGGGTCGCGGGGGAGATGTCCACCATCGGCGAAGACCTTTCCGAGCGGCGTTGTCGTTGTCTGCGTCCATCGGGGGCGTCTCGCTTATGCTCGCTTCAGGAACCTCAAATAGAACGCCGCGAACACCAGGACAATCCCGACGTTCACCATCAGGCGCTCCCAGAACCGATGCCTGAAGAACAAGACGTCCACGCCGACCACGACTGTCACCAGCGCGAGCACGTAAAGCACGACGCCTGTGTGCTTTCCCATTGTTCCACCATACTGCCCGAGGATCGCTTCGCGGGCCTCGGATGACGCCGCCGGGTCGGCGGTGCAAGCGCAACGTTCTCAACGGTCTGTATCGGGTACGCATGGCTGGCGCGCCGATCGGGTATCCGGCGGGTAGTGTCGCCCGGACCGGTAGAAGTCAACGTTCGCGGAGCCAACGAGAAAGGCCGAAGATGGAAGCGCGAATCGACATCTTCACACTCGCCGTATCCGATCTGGAGCGGGCACTGTGCTTCTACCGAGAGGGCCTCGGGTTGGAGTCGCGCGGGGTGGTCGGCACTGAGTTCGCCGGTGACGATGTCGAGCCGGCTGGGGCTATCGCGTTGTTCGAGCTACCGGGCGGGCTGATGCTCTCGCTCTACCCCCGCGCCGAGCTCGCGAAGGACGCCAAGGTCCCGCTCGGTCCGCCGAAGAGCGGCGAGTTCAGCATCGGACACGCAGTCGCAAGCAAGGCCGAGGTCGACGCGCTGCTCACCCAAGCCCAAGCCGCCGGAGCCGCGCTTACCGACCGACCGCACGACCGTCCATGGGGGATCTACTCCGGCTACTTTCGCGATCCCGACGGACACCTCTGGGAGATCCTCTACAACCCACGGCTCGTCCGCCCGCAGGAATAGTCGCATCGTCAAGAATCAACGACAAGGTTGAGGAGGAAGGTGTTCGTGGCGAGATTCGTGACCATCGGATACGGAGATCGCGCCGGTTACAACCGGACTGACCCCGCAATCCGCGATGCGGCCCATCGACACGACGCGTGCCTGCACGCGGACGGTGCATTGATGGGTAGGGCCGGCCAGCCCGCGCAAGTGCGCAATCCCGACGGGTCGGGCGTGGACACGAGCGAGGGCCGTTCTGCGCTCCGAAGCGTCAGCTGGCGAACTGGCGTTGCCCAGGACGAGCGTTGTGGGCGATATGCACCCGTTCCGCTGTAACGCGTGTAAGCGCCGCGGGGAGACGCCCCTAACGGCTCCCGCTGGGCAGGTTCTCGGCGAAGGAACTCATCAAACAGCGGTACCGTAAATGCTGTGTCGCCGTGCGCCGGGCTGTAGACCATGCCCTTTTGGATCAGGACTGAGCGTCTTGGGGCGACGCCCTCAACCTTGACTCCCAGCGCCGGTCGTCCTCCTAAGCGGTAGATCCAGGTTCGACTCCTGGCGGGGCATGGGGCCAGCTGGCGAGGGCCGGTCTTTCCGGGAGGCGGTCAGGTTCCTGCTGCTATCTTCGCGCCACTCCAATGCCGACCCTGCAGATCATCATCGCCAGTACCCGCCCAGGCCGCGTAGGTCTCCCGGTCGCGCGCTGGTTTGAGGGGCGGGCGCGAGCACATGGCGGCTTCGACGTGGAGGTTGTCGATCTCGCCGAGATCGATCTGCCCTTCGTGGATGAGCCCAATCATCCGCGTTTGCGTCAGTACACCCAGCAGCACACCAGGGACTGGAGCGCGAGGGTGGACGCGGCGGATGCGTTCGTGTTCGTGATGCCCGAGTACAACTATGGCTTCAACGCGCCTCTGAAGAACGCGATCGACTACTTGCACGAGGAGTGGCAGTACAAGCCGGTCGGCTTGGTCTCCTACGGCGGCGTCGCGGCCGGCACCCGCGCGGCGCAGATGATCAAGCAGGTTGTGACGACGCTGAAGATGACGCCGCTGAACGAGGCTGTGTCGATCCCGTTTGTCGCCAGGTTCATCGACGACGATGGTCAGGTGCAGGCAAACGAGACGATGGAGAACTCAGCCGACGCGATGCTCGCGGAGCTCGTACGCGTAGAGGCAGCGCTGCGGCCGCTGCGCTTGTCTTCTTCTCCTTGAGTGGACTCCGACTCAGGCTCTGCCAACGGCACGAAGTTCCTTCGCGGGCGATCTGACTTCAGTGGAGACAGATCGCCCTTCCTGGCTGCTCCCAACGAGGCCTACACCGCGAGTGAAACTTGATCGCGACCGCTCGTCTTGGCCGTATACAGCGCCTGGTCAACCCGTGTCATCAGCTCTTCGGCCGACTCCCCGGGCTCCTGCACGACGATGCCGGCCGAACAGGTCTGCGCGTAGCGCACGCGTCTGCGCAGGCGGTCGACGACCGTGAGGGCGTCGTCGGTGGCGCAGTGGGGCAGCAGCAGTGCGAACTCCTCGCCGCCGATGCGGGCCAGGAAGTCGCCGCTGCGCAGCTCCTCGCGCCAGGCCACCGCGGTCTCCTTGAGCAGGCGGTCGCCGGCCGGATGTCCGCGCGAGTCGTTGAAGTCCTTGAAATGATCGAGGTCGAACATCGCCAAGACGAACGGTTCGCCCTCGAGCAGCACACGGTCGAGGTTGGTCTCCCACGCGCGACGATTGGGCAGTCCGGTGAGCGAGTCGGTGCTGGCCATGTCGGTCAGCTGCGAGAGCAGATCGGCGCGCTTGATCGCCGTGGCGACCTCATGCGCCAGTAGCGTGATCAAAGTGGCACGCGTGCCGCCGGCACGGATCTTCTGAGGCCAGCCCACGACGAGCACGCCGACAGGCTCCTTACCGCTGAACACAGGCTCGAACAGCATCGAAGCCGGACGGCCGAGCGTCTCCCACATAACGCGGTCGAAACTGCAGGGGTCGGCGCCGTCGCTCCAAAGGAACGAACGCCGCGAGACGAAGGCCTGGCCGGTAGCCGAACCCTTCCCTGGGACGATCTCTAAAGGAGGCAGCTCGATGCCCGCCATCGCGGTTGTGCGTAGAGCGCCTGACCTGCCGCTCGGCTCGTACAGGAGAGCAAAGCTGGCCTTGCCGATCGACCGGGCAGCCTCACACACCTCTGCTCGCGCATGCGGGCTGTTCGACATTCCTCGCATCACCGCCGCGACTTGCTCGAGCGCCTGCTCGCGATGCTCGGCCTCGTTGGCCTGGTAGCGCACTTCGGACACCAGCCATTGGGTGGTGAAGCCGATGATCGTGCCCACCGCAAGGAACAGCACGGCCGCCCGGTATTGGCTTGCCGGATACGCCGGGCCGCCGATGAACACGAGCGGTGCAAGGAAGAAGACAGCCATCCCTATGGTGACCACGCACAGTTGGCGGCGGTCGCCGTACAGGGCGGTCCAGAACACGGGAAGCAGGGCGACCACCGTGATCCCCGAATTTGCGCCGCCGGCAGCGCTGCGCAGGCAGGCGACGGCTGCGAGGAAGATCAGCGATGGCGGAATCTCTCTTGCCTTGACCAGCGGTCCTCGCACCGGTACCAGCCGTACCAAGCCTGCAAGCACACCCAACGCGATGGCGGCCAAGTACTGGACCCAATCGACTTTGGTCGCGATCAGCGCGACGATCGCCGCCAGCCCCGCTGCTGCTGCGAACGGGGCGAGGTTCAGCCGAGTGCGCTCTGCGAGCGCCCTCTCGCGTGGCTGCTCAACAGGTGCGGTGCTGTCGATGGGTCGCTCAAGGGCCAAAGGGTCATGCAACTGTTTGGTTGCATGACCCTTGCTGCTTGGACGCTTGTCACGCTTGTCCTGCACTCTCAGCGTCGCCTCTTCGCTCAGCGTCGCCTCTTCGCCTACCCGAGCAGCCGGCGCGGCACTCATGTCCGGTCTCGCGATCTCCGCGGTGTCGTCGTCGGCGGTGTCGTCGCCCAGTTCTCGTTGGTTGCGCATATACGGGTATCTCGGCAAATCTTCGGTGCCGCTTGATGCTGTCACCGATCTTGTCTTGCGCCTGCCGTGTTCTTGTGTCGTGGACATTCCAATTGGCGCTAAAACCGTCGTCGATCTGTGCCGATGAGAAGAACCTGCGCTACGCCGCTTGGCGCCTGAGACGCCCGAGACGATGCCCTCTATTCCAGTCAAGAGATCGCCCCACTCGCTGACCACGCTTTTCACGTGTTGTCTGAGGCAGGTTCTGAGACCAGCGCCCCTGAGGCGGTGCTCTTGAAGCGAACGCTCCCATTGCCGGCGCCCCTACGACGGGCGCTCCTATTGCCGGCGACCCTGTTGCTGGCGGCCCTGGCGGCGACGGCGCTTGCTCCGCCCGCGACGGCGATCATCGGCGGCGTGAGCGCTCAGACCGGCACGTTCCCTTCGCTCGCCTACGTCGTCGATTTCCAAGGCCAACTCGCATACCAGTGCACCGGTACGGTCATTGCCCCCAGCCTTGTTTTGACGGCGGGCCACTGCGCCGAGAACATGCAAACCGGAGCCCCTTTCAACCAATCCGGCTTTCGCGTGGTGACCGGCGCCGTCGATCCGCTGCAGCCGGGCGACGTCGTCTCGACGGTGCTCGGCGTGATCCTCTATCCGGGGCTGGAACGCAAGGTCGACAACGGCGACGTCGCACTGCTGGTGCTCTCCACGCCGACCAGCGCTCCCCCGATCGTGCTGGCCAATCCCGAGCAGGCGAAGCGACTCGACGCGGGCGCTCCGGCGACAATCGTGGGCTGGGGTAAGACCGCCTTTGAACAGACGACCTTGACAGAACAGCTGCAGTCGGCCTCCACTGTCGTGCAGGCACGCAAATGGTGTCGGCGCAACGCCCCGCCCTTCTTCGCACGCAGCGAGATCTGTACGATCGCCCCACCGAGCTATGCCACCGGCGTGTGCCAAGGAGACAGCGGCGGTCCGCTGCTCGCCTCCGGGCCAAGTGGTGAACCGGTCGAGGTCGGCGTTGCCGACCATGTGTACGGCCGCTGCTCGACGCGCCACCCATCGGTGTTCGCGAGCGTCGGCTCGATCTACCGTTGGGTGCAAACCTGGATCGCGGCCTACAGGCTCCCAACGGCGCCGCCGGCTCCGCCAACGACCTTGCCCACGGGACCCGTGCCTCAGCCCGCGCCGTCCTGATCGCCACTACCCAGCCGCGTTTGTGCGCAAGCCGGCGAGGACCGTGGTACGCGGAAGGCACGATTGGGCTGACGGGCAGGATGGTCAGGAAAGCCAGTGTGGATCGCATGGTCCTTGGGCTTGCCGCATACGCGCCTGAACAGTGGGCAGACTGCAGGGTGTGAGCCGAGCACAGGCCCTTTCCTCTCAAGCCCAAGAGCTGCCGCGTTCGCGCCGCAGGCTGGTGCTCGCGATCTGCTGCATGAGCCTCTTGATCGTGGGCTTGGACAACACGATCGTCAACGTCGCGCTGCCGTCGATCGGACGCGAACTGCACGCGTCGGTCTCAGAGCTGCAATGGACTGTGGACGCCTACACGCTGGTGCTGGCCAGCCTGCTGATGCTTGGCGGCTCGATGGGCGACCGCTTGGGGCGCCGCCGCGTGTTCCAGGCAGGGCTGGCGCTGTTCACCTTGGGCTCGCTGCTGTGCAGCGCCGCGCCCAGCCTCGGTTGGTTGATCGTCTTTCGCATGCTGCAAGCGGTCGGCGGCTCGATGCTCAACCCGGTCGCGATGTCGATCATCCGCAACGTCTTCATCGACGCGCGCGAGCGTGCCCAGGCGATTGGCATGTGGGGTGCCACGATCGGCATCAGCCTCGCGCTCGGGCCGGTGCTGGGAGGCGCGCTCGTCGATGGCGTCGATTGGCGCGCGATCTTCTGGATCAACATCCCCGTGGGTCTGGTGGCGTTGGGCTTGACGATGCGCTTCGTCCCAGAGTCGCGCGCGCCAAAGCCGCGACGCCTGGACCCGGTCGGCCAATTGCTGGTGATCGTGCTGCTGGCCTCGCTCACGTACGGGATCATCGAGGCGCCCTCAGCCGGTTGGTTCTCGGGTCAGACGATTGGATTGTTCGTGCTTGCCACCGCCACGCTGGCGGCGCTTGTGCCCTACGAGGCTCGGCGCGGAGAACCGTTGATCGAGCCGCGCTTCTTCCGCAGCGTCCCCTTTTCCGGCGCGAGCGCGATCGCTGTCCTTGCGTTTTCCGCGCTGGGGGCGTTCCTGTTCATAAACACGCTGTATTTGCAGGAGGTCCGTGTCCCGCACCTCTCAGCCTTCTCGGCTGGCCTATGCACACTGCCGATTGCGGCGATGACGCTTTTCTTCGCGCCGCTATCCGGTCGTATAGTCGGTCGTCGCGGGCCGCGTCTGGCTTTGCTGGTGGGAGGGCTTGGCATCGGGCTGAGCGGCCTGTTGCTGGTCGACATCTCCGCTACAACTCAGATCGCCGCGCTGCTGCCGGCCTATTTCCTGTTTGGGATCGGCTTCGGCATGGTCAACCCGCCGATCACCAACACGGCGGTGCTGGGCATGCCCGAGGCACAGGCGGGAGTGGCAGCCGCCGTGGCCTCGACCTCGCGCCAGGTTGGCCAGACGTTGGGCGTCGCGGTCGCCGGAGCGATCGCGGCCGCGGGTGCGGCAAGCGTAGGTCCGGACTTCGTCGCCTCCAGCCACATAGTGTGGTGGCTGGTCGTCGGCTGCGGTGTCGCGATCGTAGTGCTCGGCCTATTCAGCACGACCAGTCGCGCAAACGAGAGCGCTATGCGGGCGACGGATCAGGATCGTCGTACAGCGACTCGCAAGCAAGCTCCTGCGCTTTCGCGCCCCACAGCTTGATCTCGAGCAGGTCATAGAGATAATCGTCGGGCGCGAGCAGCGTGAAGCGCTGCTCGATCAGTTGGCACTGGTCGACGGTCGTGCGCCCCAGCTCGGCAGTCACAACCCGGCCCGCTCCGATGAGCGGTCGCCCCCACACGAGCGTCATTGCGGCAAGCGCACCGTTCTGCCCGTGCCACGAGCCGATCACCTCGTCGCACACGTCCAACTTCCAGCCGGGGTTGCGCTCGGCTGTCTCCTCGGTGAAGTCGCCGCGCGCGGTGAGCTCCATCGGCTCCTCGTCGTTCAGGCCGCTGACGAAGCGCACGTAGCCGAACAGCTCATACCCGTTGGTCGTGATCGAGGTGGCGGGCACGTAGCGGCGCCCGTGCCAACCCCGGTCGGGGTACCAAGCGATCTCACCAGGCTCGCCCAGCTCCTCGCCGTCCGTGTCGAGGGCCGCCCAACAGGCGAGCAACTCCTCTTCCAAGCGCTCGGCCCAGCGCCCGTAGGGCAGGCCTTCCTGCGGCGGCTCGGCGACGAAGCTGGGGACGAAACGTTCGACGGGTGGCACGCAGGGAGCCTATCCGGCATCTCGCAGCACGGCGGCAGCATGCTCGGGCGCGACTATGTTCAGGTTCACGCCGGTCGAGAGCTCCAGGCCGGCCAGGTGCGTCAGGCGCGGGGCCACGTCGATGCGCCAGCAGAAATGCTCGGCCCCACGTGGAGCGGTGCGCACCCACATGTTCAAGGGCGGCGAGGAACCGAAATGGCGCGCCAGGCGGGTGAGCCCGTCGTGCAAAAGCGTCGAGCCAAGCGGCCCCTCGTCCTCGAAGCGCGCACGCGGCACGCGCGGCGCCAGCATCAGCTGGAAGGGCAGTCGCGAGCCGTAGGGCGCCATCAGCACGGCCTCCTCGTCGATTGCGACGATCCGCTCGCCGCGGCGCACCTCTTCGGCGACAAGATCCTCGAGCAGCCCGCGGCCCATCGTGCGGTTGGCGTAGGCCCCACAGCGCTCGCGCTCGCGCGCGACCTCGCCGGGTACGAAGTCGAGCGCGTACAGCTGCGAGTGCGTGTGCTCCAGGGATGCCCCGGCCTCACGGCGCTCGTTGACGATCAGCTGCACGTAGGCGGCGTCGGCGTGCGCCCGCATGCGCAGCCGCCAAACCTGCATCGCGTCGGCCAGTCGCGAGGCGGGCAATTCGGCCAGCGAGAGCACGGACTCGGGCGCGTTGACGATCACCTCGTGTGCACCGCTGGCAGCCATCGCATAGAACAGGTCCGGCTGAGCGTCGGCGGGCGGGGTGGGACTATCGCCGCCGAGGGCCGGATACAAATTCGGAACCACCCTCACGCTCCAACCGGCGCTGTCGGCAGTCGCGCCGCTGAGCCCATCCCCAACGCCGCCACTGACACTCTCGCCCTCGCGCAGCGAGTACAGCTCGGGGGGAGTGAGATCCTCGCGGCCGGCCGCGAAGGGGTCTTTCTCCACGTCGATCGGCGCGGGCGCCGGGCAGCGCGGCTCGCCGCCGGGCCGCTCCGAGCGCTCCCCGGCGACGATCACCTTGTGCCCGCTGAGCGGGTCCACCCTGATCTCAGGCATGTGGGACGTGCCTTGCGGTATGGCAGCTACTCATCCCTCACCCAGCCAGCGCGTAGCGTTCGACGTCGCGGCGCAGCCTTGCCGCGCTCGGGTACTCGCCATCGCGGATGTAGGGCCGGCCGTGGGCGGGTATGAAGACGGTTGCGGGCCTGAAGGTCGAATCGGTCAGCTGCAGGCCGAGGGAACCGCTCTTGTCGTAGTAGCTGGGGTAGCTCACGGGAAAGGACTTTAGGAAGGCAGCACCGTCGGCGCGGTTGGAATCTTCCGAGTCGATGCCGATGAAGGCCACGCGCCGCCCGTATTCAGCGGATACGCGCTGGAAGGCGGCGGACTCTTCCTGGCAGGGCACACACCAGGAGGCCCACTTGTTGATGACGACGGGATACCCTTTGAGCGCGGCAAGGCGCGCGTGGAGCACCGGCGAGCCGCCTTCGAGCAGCGTGCCGGCCTGGGCGTGCAGCGCGGCCAGTGGGCCCGGCGAGCCGGCGAGCAGGGCGCTGGTCTGCGCAGCGGTCAGGCGCGTAGCAGGATCTCCGCTGGAGCTGCGTGGGAGCTGGGCCACGCCGATCGCGATCAGCACGATCAGGGCAAGAACCGTGAGTCCCAGAAGTGCGCGGCGGGCGGTCATGGGCCCCGATTCAGGCGATTCGCGGTCAAAAGATCGGGAAGTGGGGATAGGACGCGTCTGACCATGTCGGATAAGACTGCCAGATGACCTGACAGATTCGCCGAAGTCAGAGCTGCCGCGAGCCGGAAGCGCCCGGAGTTGGGCGCCGTAGGCGTCAGCGCCTTCAAATCCCCCGGGTTGTGCTGTATCCTGAGCGAAGCAGAGAGATGGGAGTCCAAGCGACACCTGTTCCTCTGTGAGCCTCACCGGCGCGAGCGCCGGTTTTTCACGAGCGAAGCGGACGAGCGTCCGCGACCGCTCCATCTCGAAGCCCAGAGCCTCCATGGCCGAGTCCCCCGCAGTGGCCCCAGCGGCCGCGTCCACTCCCGGTTCCGCCGAAATCAAGCGAGCGGAGAAGTTCGTGCGCGAGCGCTTCCTGCACGAGGGCGAGGACGCGGCGGCGGCTCTGGCACCGGGTTCCCCCAGGCGCCGCGCGCTCGATATGGCGCTGGCTGAGCTGAAGGACGGCGCCAAGCATCCATCGACGGCATGGCGGCGCGAGTTCTCGCTGCTGCTCGGCCTGGAACGAGTCCTGTCCGAGGACGAGCCGAAGCTGGTCGACGGCACCGTGCTCTCGGCCCATCAGGTGGATGCCCTCTCGGGCACGCTGACAGCTTTGTTGGCCGAGGCGCAGCGCTCGGGCGCGAACGGCAACGGCCGTGCCGCCGCCGCGGCCTCGCCTGAGTTGCTGGCGACGGCGGCGATCCTCGGTCCAGACGAGGCCAAGCAGGAGCAGGCCGAGGACGGGCCGAGCGCCCGCGGGAATGGTTCTTCCGTGCGCGCAGAGGCGCCGGATGACGCCGAGGACGACGGCGACGAGGACCTGGACGACGAGGATGACGACGACGAGGACCTCGGACCGGTCGAGCGAGCCGCCCCCGAGGCCCCCGAGGAGGACGACGACTTCGACGACGATCTCGACCTGGCCGAGCCGGAGCCCGAGCCCGAGGAGGACGTCGAGGAGGAGTCCGAGGAGGAGCCCCAAGACTGGGTGGACGAGGACGAGGAGGACGTCTCGGACCAGCCCGAGGACCCAAACGCTGCCAAGCGCTTCTGGTTCGAGCACGCCACCGGCGCCGGCAAGACGGTGGCCGCGCTCGGCTTCGTCGAGGCCTCGCAGACCGGCGGCGTCCTGATCCTCACGCACCGCCGCAACCTGGTCGACCAGTTCCACGGCGAGCTGCGCGACCGCGGCTACCAAAAGCGCATCTCGCGCCCCCTGTACACGGGCGAGGATTCGCCCAAGGGCCCGGTCACGGTCGAGACCTATCAATGGTTCGTGCGCAACGCCGGCAGGATCTCGAGCGCCTACACGATCGTGATCTGCGACGAGGCCCACACAGCGCTGGGTGAGAAGACCAGTGGCGCGATCCGCGCGTGGACGGGCCCGATCTTCATCGGCATGACGGCTACGGGCGCCTTGATAGCGCGCCACGTGACCGATCTATTCCCAACGCAGACCTCACGCTTCGACCTGGCCCAAGCGGCAAGGCGAGGAGTAATCGCACCGCTGCGCTGCGTGCGCATCTCCCCGGGTGTGGGCGTGCGCACGATCGCCAACGTGCCCTTGCGGCGAGGCGAGGTGGACACCGAGTTCGACCAGGAGGAGCTGGCCGCACTGCTGGACCAACAGCCCTTCAACATGGCGGCGGCCAACCTCTACAAGACGCGCTTCAACGGCGTCCCCGGCGTCGTCTACGCGGCCGGCGTCAAACATGCCTACAGCCTCGCGGAAGCGTTTCGCGCCGAAGGCATCAAGGCGATGGGCGTCTCCGGAGAGACGCCAAAGCGCGAGCTGGCAGAGGTGCTGGCCCGTTACGAGCGCGGCGACATCGACGTCCTGATCAACGCCCAGCTCTTGGCCGAGGGCTGGAACAGCCCGCGCGCAACCGTCTGCGTGCATCTCGCCCCGACCGCCTCCAAGCGCATCTACCAGCAGCGGGTGGGACGCGTCACGCGCCGCCATCCGGGCAAGGAGGCCGGCCTCGTGGTCGACTTCGTGCATCCCGCCACCAAGAATGACGACCCGGTGGTGACGCTGCACTCGCTGCTCGACCGCGACGTCTATAGAGGCGGAGCGATCGTCGTCGGCCCGGTGCGCCGCGGGCGTGGACGAAGGATGCGGGTGGAGCGCCGCGTGCTGCCCGTCTGTGCCGAGGAGGAGCGCCGTTTCGAGGTCTTCGAGCGCGAGTTGTGGCGTATAGCTGTAGAGCACTTGGACTACGGCGAGCAGCATGTGTGGGCGGCCTTGGCGGGTGCGCGAGTGACGCCAAATGGCTGGCGCCGTGCGCGAGCAATGCTGCACTTCGACCGCACAGGCGAGCTGAAGGCCCGCTTCTTGATCACCGCGGTGCAGCGCAACAAGAGCCCGCAGCTAAGACTCAAGGCCCTGTCGGAGATCGCTGCGCTACGCGACCCTGACGCATTCGACACGGCGATCGACATAGCGGGCAGTTGGCCGCGCGACGAGCGCCGCGAGGCGGCCAAGATCATGCTGCGCGCGCTGGTCGAGCGGCGTATAGGCCGCCGCGACCAGGCCAACGCCTGGATCTGGCGTCTGGCCGAGTACACGCGCGACGTGCACGAGGAGTACGCGGTGCAGCGCTGGCCGGAGACCAAGCGGCTGCTGGGACTGCTCGTCAACTCGGCCGGAGGCGCCCACGCCCGCAACGCCCGCCGACTGGTGCACGCGGCACGTAAGCAGGACCGCCGTCTGGCGGCGGCATTGCTGGCAGCCGCGCTGGCGCACACCCCGGAGGCCGAGGAGGTGCTGCGCGGCGCGCGCACGCGCATGGCACGCAAGCCTCCGGCATTGGCGCGAGAGTTGCTGCGCAATTTCCCAAAGCGCCGAGCCCGCGGCCAGCGCCGGCGGCGCAAGGGTCAGGGCCAAGGACAGGGCCAGCGGCCGGCCGAGGTCGGGGGTCAGACCGAGCAACCAGCGACAGCGACGAAGCCAACGCGTCAGCGTCGCTCCAGGCGTGGCTCGGAGAACGGCAAGATCAACCGTGCGGGTGCCGGCGAGACGGCGGACTCGCCATCGGATGCGGTGCTCGCCGAGGCGCTCTCCAACGAGAAGGCGCCACAGCAGGGCATGGACGGCGAGCTCAGCGCCGGCTCGGGTAAGAAGTTGCAGGAGAACGTCGAAGAAGCGCTGCAGCGGGCCGATCAGCCGACCGACTCCAGGTGAACCTCGCCGGCGCCGAGCGCCGTTGTTCCTCCGTCCTCGCGTCGCACCAGCAGCCGCCCTTCCTCGTCGATCCCCTCGGCTCGTCCCCGCTGGCCGGAGCTCTGCGGACCGTGCGCGTTCCAGGCTATGTCGCGGCCGTACAGCGCGTCGCGAGTCCGCCACGATTCGAGTAGCGCACTCGTCGGCTCGGTCAGCCGACGGGCAAGTGCGACAAGCAGGTCCGCCAGCAGTGGCTCGATGGCGCTTCGAGGGCGTTGCAAGCTCGCCGCACCCGCGCGCACCTCGGCGGGCAACTCCTCGATGCGCACGGCGACATTCACGCCGATTCCGAGCACGCCCCAGTTTTCCTGAGGGCGTCCCTCGACGAGGATGCCGGCGAGCTTGGCGAGAGCGCAGGGGGGCGGCTCGCTGCCGATCTGGCCCCGCGCAGGTTCCCACTCCTCTGGGTGGGGCCGTTCGAGCACAACGTCGTTCGGCCACTTCACACGCGCATCGTCGCCGACGACATCGCAGACGGCCACGCCCGCGATCAGCGACAGTAGCGGTGGCGGATCCCGCAGTATGAGCGAGCAGAGCAGCGCGCTCCCGGGTGGTGCGAGCCACGATCGGCCCTGCCGCCCGCGCCCGGCGCTCTGCTCGTCGGCGGTGACCGTTGTGCCGTGGGGCGCCCTGGCGATCGCCAGCCGGCGAGCACGCTCGTTGGTGGAGTCGGTGCGACGCAGGTGTACGCGCGGATGACCGAGCGAGCCTGTGTCCGCATCCGGCATTACACGGCGTCGGTCAGCAGGGCGTCGAGGAGACCGTCGACATCGTGGCGCTCGGCCTCTATGTGCGGCTCCAAGCCGTGCTCGCGCAGCGTGGCGCTGGTGACGGGCCCGATCGAGACGATGCGTGTCGTGGGCGAAAGGTGCACATGGTCAGGAGCGGATTCGTCGTTGTGAAGCTGGGTGTGGGTGTCCGCAAAAGTGCGATGCCCCGCGCGCGCGCGCGGGGCATCGAGGAAAAAGCGAACACTGGAGGACGAGGTGAAGGTGATGTAATCGGCTGTCTGGGCCTGTCGCAGCGCTCGCTCGGACAGCGGCTCGGCGATGGTCTCGTACAGTGCCAGCACGTCGACCCGGGCTCCGCGCGCGCGCAGCGCGTCGGGCAACACCTCGCGTGCTCCGCTGGCGGTGGCCAGGAGCGCGTGCTTCACATCGAAATCGCTCAGAGCTTCGACGAGCGACTCGGCGACGAAGCGCTCGGGCACCACGTCGGCAGCGATCCCGTGCTCGGCGAGCGCGCGCGCTGTGCCAGGTCCGATCGCCGCGACGTGCGTGCCGGCGAGCGAGCGAGCGTCGCGCCCGCCGGCCGCCAGGCGCTCGAACAGACGCTCGACTCCACCTGCGCTCGTCAGGCAGATCAGGTCGTAAGGCGTGGGGTCGAGCGGCGGCCCGTCGAGCGTGCGTGTACGGATCGTCGGCGCCTCGATCACGCTTGCGCCGAGTGCGGTCAGGCGCTGGGCCAGTCCGCTGGACTGGGCACGCGCCCGGGTCACGGCCACAGTGCGACCGGCCAGCGGTCGCGCCGGCAGCCACTGCAAATCCTCAGCAAGTCCGGCGACGGCTCCGACAATCGCGATTGCCGGAGCTTTCACCTGTTCGCGCTCGGCGACCTCGACGATTGTGGCGAGCGTGCCGCCGATGGTGCGCTGGTCGGGCAGCGTGCCGCGTTCCACGAGCGCCACGTCCTGGGAGGGTGACCGCCCGGCGGCCATCAGCCGCTCGGCAATGTGTGGCAACTGGCGCACGCCCATGTAGAAGACGAGCGTGCCGGGGAAGGCAGCCAGGGCCGCCCAGTCGAGCTCCGCGCTGTGCTCGCCAGGATCGTTCTCGCGGGTCTGCCCGTCTGCATGTATTGCTTGGACAGGTGCGCTCGTGTGTTCGGCTTGTGCGGGACCGCTTGCCGTGCTGTCAGACGTGTGCGCTGCGTTCTCTGGTGCGTCTTCGCGGGTATGCCCCGTGACGAGTGCCACGCCTGTCGATAGGCCGCGATGCGTCACTGGGATGCCTGCGTACGCGGCTGCAGCGACGCCTGCCGTGACCCCCGGCACGACGCTGAACTCGACCCCCGCCTTACGCAGCGCAAGTGCCTCCTCGCCGCCGCGTCCGAATACAAAGGGATCGCCGCCCTTCAGTCGCACGACCTCTCCCCCGGCAAGCGCTCGCTCGATCATCAGCGCCTGCGTCTGCTCCTGGGGTATCGACTCGCCGCCGCCCTCCTTGCCCACGAACAACAGCTCGGCGTCGTGCCGCGCTCCCTCCAGCGCCTGCGCTGGGATCAAACGGTCGTAGAGGATCGTGTCGGCGCACGCGATCAGCTCCAGCGCTCGCGCGGTCAGCAGGCCCGGATCGCCGGGCCCCGCTCCAACGAGATGCACACGACCCGGCGGTAGTTGCTCGGGCGCTGCGTCTGGTCCGCCTTCGACAGCGCTGACTGGCCGGTCCTCGGCCGCATGCGATGAGGCGCCCTCAGCCGCGCTCAACGGCCAGCTCCTCGGCACGTGCCAGCAGCTCGCGTGCGCCAACCGCCTCCAACCGCTCGGCCATGCGGACGCCCAGCTCCTCGGGGTCGTAGAAACCGCCGAGCAGCTCGTCGGCGATCCACTCCGAGCCATCGGGCAACCCGACCCACGCGTGCATGTGCAGGCAGCCGCAGCCCGCTGCTGCAGCGTGTGCGCCGAGGGGGGTGTTGCAGCTTGCCCCAAGCGCGTGGGCGAGCGCTCGCTCAGCCAGCAGGCAGGCCGAGGCATCCTTGTCGAGTATCGGCGCTACAGCATCGTTCACAGCCGCGTCTCCGGTGCGCGCCTGCAGCCCGAGCGCTCCCTGACCGGGCGCCGGCACGAAGTGCGCAGCGTCGAGCGTGCAGCCGATGTCGCGCTCGCGGCCCAGCCTTTGCAGGCCGGCCTTCGCAAGCACGATCGCGTGCAGCGAGGCGTCGCTGCCTCCGCTGCCGTCGCCGCTCGCGGTGACGGCGCTCGCTAGCTTGCGCAGACGCGTGTCGACGTTGCCGCGCAGGCTCACCACTTCGAGGTCTCCTCGGGCCGCACGCAGCTGGGCGGCTCTGCGCACGCTGCTGGTGCCGACGCACGCCCCCTCTGGCAGTTGCTCGAGCGAGTGAGCGCCGATCAGCGCGTCCTCGGCGGCGGCTCGATTCGGGGAGCCCAGCAGCTCGAGGCCACCGTGCAGCTCGACCGGTATGTCCTTGGCGGAGTGCACCGCCAGATCGATTTCCTCCGCCAGCAGCGCCTGCTCGAGCTCGGCCACCCAGCGCGACTTGTCGTCGCGAGGAGTGCGCTCGCGCGGCTCGAGCTCGCCATTCGGCGGTTCGTACATGATGTCGCCGCGCGTGCGCACCACGACGATCTCGGCTCCACCCAGCCACCCTGCGACAAGTCGCGCCTGGGCGAGCGCGAGTGCGCTGCCGCGTGTTCCGATGCGCATCGGAACGACCGCGCCTCCTAGGAGCCGCTCTTGCGGGCACTCTGAATCGAGCGCACCTCGGCAAGAGTCTCGTTGTCCTGCTCGGCCTGGGTCTCGGCCCGCTTGGCCTCGCGGGCGGGCTCCTCGCCTGCCTGCCTGCCGTGTGCCCCCTGGGTATGCCCTTCAGGGTATTCCCCGCCATGGGGGGCCTGTGCCCCAGAGGGTATGCCCCCTTGTGGGGTATCGAGCCCGAACAGCTCGCGCACGAGCTGCAAGGTGGCGTGGCCCCCAGCCTGCCCGGAGCCATGGGGGGTGTCCTGCAGGGCGCGCTCCTGAGAAAGGCTGCGCAGGCGGATCGTCGGCTCGTGCAGCAGGCGCCCGAGAACCGCGCGTGCAACCGCCTCGACGCGCATCAGGTCGCGCTCTGAGGCCGACTCCCAGCGGCCTTCGTTCTCGGAGAGGATCTGCTCGACGATGCGGTTGCCGTGTTCGCGCAGCGCGCTCACGGTCGGCAACGTCTCGGCCTGGCCGAGCCAGCGCGCAAAGCGGTGGATCTCCTCCTCGACGATCTGCTCGGCTTGTGGGACGATCTCGCGGCGCGCGCCGAGATTGCGCTGCACGACCGCCTGCAGGTCGTCGATGTCGTACAACGTGACCCCGTCGATGTCGCCGCAGCGCGAGTCGATGTCACGTGGCACGGCGATGTCGATCAAGAGCAGCGGCCGACCGCGGCGCTGGGCCATCACCAGCGCCAGCTCCTCGCTGCCCACGATCGGGTGCGGCGACGATGTCGAGGAGACGACGATGTCGGCCTCCAGCAGTTGCTCCGGGAGTTTGTCCAGGCCGACGACCGAGCCACCGAAGCGCTGCGCGAGGCTGAGCGCGCGGTCGGCGTGACGGTTGGCGACGAAGATCGTGCCGACGCCTTGGTGTGCGAGCGCTTGCGCGGTCAGCTCGCTCGTCTCACCCGCGCCGAGCAGCATCACGCGCCGCTCGCCGAGGTCGCCGAGCACGTCCTGGGCGAGGTCCACGGCCACTGAGGGCACGGACACGCGCGAGGAGCCGATGCCGGTCTCCGAGCGCACGCGCTTGCCCGTCGTCAGGGCCGCCGCGAACAGGCGGTTGGACAGGGGGCCGGTCGTGCCGGCCGCCATCGCCGCCTCATAGGCGCGCTTGACCTGACCTTGGATCTCGGCCTCGCCGAGGATCATCGACTCGAGGCCCGCGGTCACGCGATAGAGCTGGCGGGCCGCCTCGCAGTTGCGCGGCGAGTAGATCTCCTGCGCTAGCTCCGTGGGGCGTATCGAGGCGCGGCGCGCCAGCAGGCCGAGCACGTCGGTCTCGGCTTTTACAAGAGTCCCACCCGCCCCGCCGACGACCAGGTAGATCTCGGTGCGGTTGCAGGTCGAGATGACGACGACCTCGTACACCTCGGGGCTCTCGGCGATCTGCTGAGCGAACTCGACGGCCTGTCCCTCCGTGAAGGCCAAGCGCTCACGCAGCGCGACGGGCGCAGTCTTGTGGGAGATGCCGAGCGCCAGCAGCTCACTCATACCGTCTCACGCTCCTTTTCACGCTCTTGAGCGCTCAGGTCGCGCACCTTGCGCTCGACGCGGCCCAAGCGTACCGCCATGATCGCCACGTAGATCAAGACGATCGCGAAGAACACGATGTAGGCGGCGGCCACGTAGCCGTCGTTGGAGTGTTCGGGCAAGGTTGTGGCGAGGAAGGTCACGATTGGTAGCCGAGGATTCGCGAGCGGGCTTTGAGCAGGATGCGGGTGCGCTTGGCGGCCAGCTCGTAAGTGCACAGCGTGGCAAACAGCAGCGCGACTGCCGCGAGCGAGACGAGGAACGTGAGCGCCATCGGCGCGGGCAGGTTGGAGGAGCTGCCGAGCACGCGCGGGTGCAGGTAGGAGGCCGACAGGCGCACGGCGAGGAAGTTCATCGGCACGAACGCGCCCGCGGTGATCGCGAACACCGAGGCGTAGCGTGCCTGGCGCTCCGGGTCCTCGATCGCGAAGCGCAGTGGCTGGTAGGTGGCGTACAGCAGCATGATGATCAGGAACGATACGAGCGTGGGCTCGCTCCACACCCACCAGTGGCCCCAGGAGCCGCGCGCCCAGATTGAGCCGGTGATCAGTACCGCCACGCCGAAGATCAGGCTCATGTGGATGGCGACATAGGAGCGCAGGTCCCAGCGCTGATCGCGAGTGCGCAGATGCGCGATCGCGCACAGGCCGCCGATCACGAAGCCGCACAACGTCACGATCGCAAGCGGCACGTGCAGGTAGAAGATCTTCTGCAGGAAGCCTTCTTCGGCTTCGATCGGCGCGTAGAAGAAGACCAAGCTGAGCGACACGCAAAACGCGGCGATCGTGGCAATTGAAAGGACGCGGAGTGAAGGGCGGCGCATGGTGAGCGTGCTTAGTCCTCCAAGAGGAAGTCGAACACGGCGTAGGCGATGAGGCCGAACACAAGATCATAGAGTGCAAGCGTGCCAAGCCAACGCAATGGCGGATTTCCGTCCCCACCCACCCGTGTGGCGTAGAACAGCGGTGCGCTGGCGCGTGCGCAGCCGATCACGATCGGCACGAGCAATGGCAGCGCGAGCAGCGGTCCGAGCAGGTCGCGCGCACGCGTGCGCACCGCCAGTGCCGCCACGAGCGTGCCGATCGCGGCGACGCCGATGTCGCCGAGCGCAAGCGGCGCGAGCAGGCCGGGCAGCGCCTGGCCCAAGGGCGGGCCGAGTAGGAGCAGCCCGAACGCCGGCACCGCGATCAGCTCGAGCACGAGCAGGTAGGCGAGCAGCGCGATCGCCTTTGCAATCAGCAGCGCGGTGCGGTCAACCGGCGCCAGCAGGAAGCCGTCGAAGCCGCCCTGGTCGGCGTCGGCGACGAACAGGCGATTGACGCCCAGCATCGCGGCGAACAGCAGGGTCACCCAGAGGATGCCGGCAGCCTCCTGGCCGCTGACAGTGTCCTGGTTCAGGGCGAAATGGAAGACGACGAAGGTGGTGACCGCAAAGAGCGACATACCCGGGATCGACTCCAGCGTGCGCAGCTCGACCAGGAGCTCCTTGCGTAGGAGGGCACGGACCACTTTTGCTGTTCCGGTCGGCGCATGCGCCGACCGGCCAGGACGTGCATGCACGTCCTGGGACATCGCCGCATGCGGCGATGTCTTCCCCGGTGCGCTCATCGATACAACTCCGCCACGGCGTTGGTGCTCACGCCTGTGGCGTCCGCCAGCAAAGCGACGCGGCCTGCGCGCAGGCCCAGCACGAGGTCGGATTCGGCCAGTCCTCTGCCGGGATCGTGGCTGCTGAGCACGCGCGTGCATCCGCTCGACGGTCCGATCAGCGGCTCGACCAGCTCGATCGCCGCCGGGTCGAGATTGGCGTAGGGCTCGTCGAGCAAGAGCAGCTCGGGATCGTGCAGCGTCGCCCGTGCCACAGCCACGCGCTGGACCATCCCGCGCGAGAGCGTCCTGACGGGCTCCTCAGCTCTGCTCGTCATCGAGACCGCGGCAAGCTGCCGCTCGACGAGTTCGTCATCGATGTCGTGCAGGCGCGCGTGGTAGCGCAGGTTCTCACGCGCGGTCAACTCGCGATACAGGAGCGGATCGTGGCCGAGCAGGCCGATGCGCCCGCGCACCTGCCATGCGTCGTCCGGGAACTCGGCTCCGAGTACAGTGACCTTGCCCGCATGCGGGCGCAGCAGAGTTGCGAGCACCCTCAGCAGGGTCGTCTTGCCTGCGCCGTTGGGACCGAACACGACAAGCGTCTGTGCCGCGTCGAGCTTGAGCGTGACATCGTCGAGCGCCGCGCGTTCGCCGTAGTTGCGGGTCAGTCCGTCGAGCTCGACGGCTGCCACAATGTCCTCGACGGTTCTCCCGTTTGCCGTCTGGACTTCGATGTCCCTCACGCGCAGGCTCAGACTGTTGTGAAGCGCTGCTCGTGCTCGCTCTGGGCCCGCGCGATCAGCTCGCGCACGTCCTGTTCATGCCCCTCGCGCAGCAGCTCCACCGGGTCGGGATCGCCGTTTACGATCCCCTCGAAGAACTGCTTGCGGTCCTGGTAGGTGGGAAGCGTGCCCTTGGCCCAGCCGCGTACCTCGTTGAGCAGGACAGCCAGCTGCGCGTAAGGCTCGCCGAACTGCTCCGAGATCTCGCGCTTGATGCGCTTGGCCAGCGCAGGCGAGGCCCCGGCCGTTGAGATCGCGATCGCCAGTGGGCCCGTGCGCACGATCGCCGGCAGGATGAAGTTGCACAGCGGCGGCACGTCCACGACGTTGACGAGCATCGCGCGCCGCTCCGCGTCGTCGTACACGGCGATGTTCACGTCGGTGTCGTTCGTCGCGGCGATCGCCATGAACACGCCCTCCAGGTCCTGCGCTCCGGCGTAGGCGCGCTGCTCCCAGCGGATCGAGCCCTCGGCCGCGTAGCGGGCCAGCGCCGGCTCTGCCTCCGGGGCGATCAACGTGACTTCAGCGTCACAGGCCAGCAGCCCCTCGACCTTCTCGAGGCCGATCTCCCCGCCGCCGACGACCAAGCTGCGCCTGCCCTTCAGCTTCAGGCAGGCGATGTAGAAGGGCGTGGAAAGCATGTCCGCGACACAGCTCTGGTCGCAGACCCCCTTGCGCAGTTGGCAGACGCACTGCTTGCCTGCATAGGCCTGGGCGGGCATGGCTACAGGTTAGTAGAGCCGCGCGCGAGGCCGCGAGCCGTCGCGCGCCCGTCGCGCAAATGGGTCTTGACTGTCGGGCGATCTGGCGGTTACGTCTTGACCCCTGTTGACAAATAGATAGTTCGCGTGTATAAAGTATGACTGTCTCGGCATCCAGATGGCTGTCGGAGGCAGGGTGGGCACATGGGTCGGTCTTCGTGGTCGACTTCAATCGGTTTTGGAGGGGGACCTTGGGAGAAGCATCGGGGCGGAACAGGGAAGAGCTGTGCCCAGCTGGCGAGAGAGGCGTGTTGAGGCGTGAACAGGCGTCCCGTGATCGCCGCGCGCCGCGTCCGATCGCGCTCCTCGCGCAGACCGAGCGCGCCCTCAACCATAAACACAAAACAGATCGCCACGACAAGGCAAAGCGCGACCGCAGACACACGAACAGGGAGCCGAACATGAACGCGCGTCCACAACGCACACCCACAAGCCACACGTGCACACAACGCGCGATCGACACGAAAGCGTCCAGGCACGCCCGCACCATCGCTCTATGTCTAGCGCTCTCGGCGCTGACGGCAATCCTGCTCACGCCCGCGCCAGCGTCCGCCAAATTCACCAGACCATTCATACGCCAACTGAGCGTCCCCAACCGTCCCAGGGGCGTCGCGGTTGACTCGGCCAACAATGTGTACGTGTTGAACCAGTATCCGGGCAGCGCTGTAATCGACAAGTTCGACAGTGCGGGGAACCCTCTCGCCGTGCTCACCGGCGAAGGGCATCTCCAACCCGAATCCATAGAAAGGTCGTCGACGTTGGCGATCGCAAACGCTAGCGGAGACCTCTACGTAGGGGGCAAACCGGTACAGGGCTCGGCCGGTGGTTCGGTCGACGTGTTCGAACCGAACGGGACATTTCTGAGCGAACTCGGAGGCTTTGAGGAAAACATTTTCGGTGTCGCGGTCGATAACTCGAGCGAAGCCGGCGACCACATTGCCGGTGACCTGCTCGTCACCGAAGAAAGAGGGGGGATACTTTTGTTCAGCCCCTCCGGGACACCGGTCAACTTCATCCACTCAGCAAGCTATATAAATGGCAATGAGATAACCGGAACCCCTGGTGGTAAGTTCGGGTATCAGGCGCCTTGGGCTGTCGCTACGGATGAGCACGGCGATATATATGTGACCAATCCCAGCAGCGACGCTCTTGACGAGTTCGATTCTACCGGCGCTTTTGTTCGAGAAATAGCGGGCGGCGGAGGGCACAGCGTCGCGGTCGATCCGACCAACGGCCACATCATCGTGGACGGGGGCGAGTTCGACTCTTCCGGCAATAGCTTGGGCGGGGTGAGCCTACCCTCGGGCACCCAGTCGTCTGGTGTGGCGGTCGATTCGTTGGGCGACCTGTACGTCGGTGGGCACCGCGAATCCGGTGGTGTCGAAGAAAACATGGTCGACGAGTTCGGCCCGGGCGCGTTTCTACCCGACGTGGCGGTGAGCGGCGCGAGCGAACGGACTCCCGCAAGCGCGACTGTGAAGGGCGAAGTCAACCCAGAAGACCTGGCTCTCACGGACTGTCATTTCGAGTACGTGACCGACGCCGCGTTCGAAGCCACCGGGTTCTCCGATCTCAGTTCGGGCGGAGAAGCACCGTGCGTGCCCGACCCAGCATCGATCCCGGTCGACTCGAACTTCCATCTCGTTCAAGCGGCGCTCACAGGACTCGCCTCGGGCGTCACCTACCATTTCAGGCTGGTCGCGGCGAGCGATCCCTCGAGCTTGGGTGGGACCGCCGATAGCGCTCCCGCGAGCTTTGTGACGCCGGGCGAGCCCACGGTCGATTCGACCTCGGCGTCGAACGTCGCGTCCTCGTTCGCCGACCTTCACGCCGAAATCGACCCACACGGCGCGGACACCACATACCAGTTCGAATACATTACGGCCACAGGTTATGAAGCTGCGGTAGCCGAACACGCCGCAAACCCCTACAGCGCCGGCGGGGTCATCCCTATCACACCAGCCGATATCGGCCCGGGCGGTACCGACGCGAGCGTGGTGCAACAGGTCGGTGGTCTGATCCCTGAAACGGAGTATCACTTCAGGGTACTGGCCAAGAACGGGCTAGGCAGCGTGCCTGGAGTGGATGAGACGTTTATCACGCTCCCGGCGGGACTGGTCGGCTTGCCGGACGGCCGCACCTACGAGCTGGTCACCCCGGCGAACAAGGGCGATGGCGAAGACATGTTCGGCGTGAGCGGCGAAAAAAACTTCGATGTGGGTGTCTCCTCCGAAAGCGGCGATCAGTTCCTTCTGGACACGACCTCTTCTTTTGGCCCGTTTCCCGCCTCCGGTGAGAACACGTACGTGTTCTCACGCGGCGCCACTGGATGGACATACAAGTCGCTTGCTGCACCAAACCTAGGGGTGCAAAGCCTCGCCACGGAAGCCTTTGATCAGACGGACTTCTCACAGGTTGGCATTCATGACTTTACGGGTTCGCATGGTGAAACGACCGCGGAGCTCGTGGGTCCGCCGGGCGGTCCCTATACCACTGTCGAGACCGGTCAAGCTAACACGCCGTCCGACGCCAGCATCGAGGGGCATTCGTCTGACATGAGCCACGTCGTGTTGGAAACGAGCGATCACGCTTTGACTTCGGGCGATGCCTCGCAGGATCCTGAAAGCAGCGCGCTGTATGATGCGTCCAATGGCGGGTTGAGCTTGGTCAACGTGAACACGGATGGAACGTTGACGAGCCGTTGCGGTGCTGTGTTGGGCGGCGCCGGAGGCCGCGGCCCCGGAGGTGGATCTCATAATGCCGTCTCAAGCGACGGCTCGAAGATCTTCTTCACCTCGCCCGACCCCTACGGTTCGGGTTTTCACTGTCGAGCTGAAGGTTACGCGCCGCAGTTGTATATGCGTGAGAACGGCGAACGCACGGTCGAGATTTCCGCGCCACAGTCCGGGGTGAAAGATCCGAGTGGGATACAGCCGGCTATGTTCATCGGCGCGTCCAACGATGGATCGAGGGTGTTCTTTGTGACTACCTCGGAGTTGACGAAGAACGATGAAGGCATCCACGACTCCGAGTTGTATGAGTACGACACGGTGACCTCGACGTTGACACGTGTCTCGAGTGGCGTCTCGGGTAACGCCGCGGGCGATGTGGAATTCGTGCCCGCTATCTCGGGTGATGGGTCGACTGTGTATTTCGCTTCGGGGAGTCAGCTCGCACCGGGAGCAGTGAGCGGCGCTCTCAATCTTTACCATTACGACACCGACACGGAAACGACGACGTACGTCGCTACAGTAAACAAAGCCGACTACCCGTTCAGCGCGATCAGTCGGTGGTATAGCGGTCCGGGCGGTGGCGAGGTTGGCTCCGACGACAGCGCGAACTGGTATACGACCAGCGACGGGAATTATCTCGTGTTCGCCTCGACGGCCAGTCTCACGTCGTATAGCACGAGTCCGGGTACCGGCGCCACCTGTCCTGAAATCACCGGTGGCGGAGACTTCAATGTAGCCTGCACGGAGGTTTACCGCTACGCATTTCCGAGTAGGACGATTACCTGCGTGTCGTGCAACCCGAGCGGTGTGGCGCCGGTGTCGAATGCTGAGTTCGCTTTCTCCGCGGATCGGGCTAACAAGCCTGCAGGGATGCCGCCTCGTCCGGTGTCTGAAAATGGGAGTTATGTGTTCTTCGATACCGCGGATGGTCTTGTGCCGCGGGACACCAATGGTCAGCGCGACGTTTACGAGTGGCATGAAGGCGTGATCTCGTTGATCAGTTCCGGCACGGACGCGCAGGATTCTGTCTTCTTGGATTCCAGCGCGGATGGCTCGAACGTGTTCTTCGGTACTCACGCGAAACTGGTGCCGCAGGACACCGATGGTTCTGGGGATCTCTATGACGCGCGTATCGATGGCGGGTTCGGATCGTTCACTGGAGCGGGTGCGTGTGAAGGCGACGCGTGCGATAACCCGCCGCTACCTCCGATCGACCAGACGCCCGCGTCGTTGACCTTCTCGGGCCTTGGCAACCCTTCGAGCGCACCATCCTCGGCTGTCACGACGAAACCGAAAGCCAAGAAGAAAACAAAGCCGAAGCATAAGCCGAAGCATAAGAAAGCAAAGAAAGCGAAGAGAGCGGTGGCGAAGCACTCGCGGGCTCGTGGCGCTCGAGATGCTCACATCAACGGGAGGGCCGGGAAATGATCGCGCTCAAACAAGCGAACACGTTGTTCGATCGGGCGAGGTCAGCGTCGGTCTCGAGAAGAGTGCTACTCGGCGCCCGGATAACGCGGTTTGTGTGTGCCGCGTTCGCATGTCTGGTCGTGATGAGCGGTGTGTGTTTGGTGGGTCCTGGTATGGCCAGCGCGTCGGATGGTGGCCCGCAGTGGACCATTATGGCGGTGTCCACGCCGACGAACTTCAAGCCCGGTGATGAAACTGGTGAGGATGAGTACAAGATCACGGTGATCAACACCGGTGGCGCCGCGAGTAATGGCGCGGTGACGATCGCGGACACCCTGCCGGAAGGCTTGAGACTCGACCATGCCGGGGTGAGCGGTCTCGATCATACGGTGGGAGAAAGTAGAAATGTGGGCACCCCGTTGAGTTGTGAAGGCACGGTGTGCACGTATGCGGGTGTCCTCATTCCGGAGCAGACGTTGACGATGACTGTGCCGGTGGATGTCGAAGCGGGTGCGGGTAGCTCTGTCACCAATGTCGTGACGGTGTCTGGCGGTGGCGCTCCCGATGGGATTGTGAGCACACCGACGCGGATCTCCGATAGTCCTGCCGGGTTTGGCTTGGCGCCTGGTTCTGTGACTACCGCGTTGTCCAGCACGCAGGCGGGAGCGCACGCGGATCTGACGACGTCGCTTTTGTTCAACACGATCGCGAACAACGGGATGGTCGCTGATCCGGTGAAGGAAACGCTGGATGAGTTGCCGCCCGGTTTCGCGGGTGATCTGGTGGACATGCCGACGTGCGCTATAGCGCTCTATTCGATCGGGGAGTGCCCGATAGGCACGCAGGTAGGCCTCGTCACATTGATGCTACGCATCCACGAAGAAGCGGAACCCTACACGGAGCCCGTGTACAACCTGGCGCCTGAGCCTGGCGATGTCGCGAAGCTCGGCTTCCCCGCCGTGATCTTCAACATTCAGGGCGACGTGACGGTGCGTCCCAACGATTACGGACTACAGACCAGGTTTGAAGACATCCATGAGTCGGGTGGGGAACTGGGTGGCGCCACGCTGACGGTGTGGGGCGTACCGACGGACCCGATACACGACCCGTGGCGGTTCATCCCGGGCGTGAAAGTCTACGGGGTGTCTTCGCCCGATGCGCATGTACCGTATTTGAGTAATCCGACATCGTGTTCTGGTGTGCCGTTGCAAGCCTCTATCAGTGCACGGTCTTGGGCCGAACCGGAAACCTCGGTGGGTGAACAGGCGTCGTTCGGTCCGTTGGCCGATTGCGATCGTTTGACGATGCCCTCCACGTTCGTGGCGCAGCCCACCACATCGCTCGCCTATGCACCGACGGGGTTGAACGCTGAAGTGGGGGTGCACCAGACTTACGATAATGCCGAAGGTTTGGCGAGTGCGCACCTGAACAAGGCTGTGGTCACGTTGCCTGAAGGGATGACGGTGAACCCCTCGGCGGGCGCGGGTCTGGGGTCGTGTACGCCTGAACAGTACGCGGAAGAAACGGTTGAAGTGGTTCCGGGGCGTGGTTGTCCCAATGACGCGAAGTTGGGTTCTGTGCGTATCCAGGCGCCTGCGATCAAGGAAGAAGCGTTCGGATCGGTGTACATCGCGACACCGTATGACAACCCGTTCCATTCGCTGTTGGCGTTCTATATGGTCGCTCGGATCCCGAACAGGGGCGTGATCGTGAGAGCCGCGGGAGAAGTAAAGGCGGACCCGTTGACGGGCCGTTTGACGACGACGTTCAGCGATCTCCCGCAACTGCCGTTCAACACGTTCACGTTGAGTTTCCGCCAGGGCGAGACTTCGCCGCTTGTGAGCCCGCCGGCGTGCGGGAGTTACACAGCGAAGGCTGAACTGACGCCATGGTCCGACACGACGCAAGTGTTGGATGTTGAAAGCCCTCCGTTTGAAATCCTGCAAGGGTTCAACGGCGGAGCATGCCCAGCGGGCGGCGTCTCTCCGTTCAACCCGAGTGTGATCGCGGGAACACAGGACAACGATGCAGGGTCCTATAGCGCGTTCGATATTCGCATCACGCGTAATGATGGGGAACAGGAGATCACGGGGTTCGCCTCGCATCTCCCGCCGGGATTGACCGCGAGCCTGACCGGCGTCCCGTTCTGCTCGGAAGCCGATATAGCGCTCGCCAGGAGTAAGACCGGTGCGCAGGAGGAAGCAGAACCGTCGTGTCCTGTGGCGAGTCAGATCGGGCATACGCTGGTGGGCGCCGGTGTGGGTTCGGTGTTGGCTTATGCGCCAGGGAAGATGTATATGGCCGGTCCGTTCGAAGGGGCGCCGTTCTCGATCGTCGCGATAACGAGCGCGAAGGTCGGCCCGTTCGATCTGGGCACCGTTGTCGTGCACCTGCCGCTGCAGATCGATCCGATCACAGCGGCTGTCAGTGTTCCCGCGGGCGCGTCCGATCAGATCCCGCACATCATTGACGGGATCATCATTCACGTGCGCGACATTCGGGTGTATATCGACAGGCCCAATTTCACGATCAACCCGACGAATTGCGATCCGATGCGGTTCTCAGCGACGGTCATCGGGTCTGGCGCGAGCTTCACGAACCCAGATGACGATCAGCCGGTTGGTGTGACCGATCCTTTCCAGGAGGCCAACTGCTCACGCCTGGCGTTCAAGCCGGTCTTCAGCGTTTCGACCTCAGGGAAAACGTCGAGGAGCCATGGTGCGAGCCTGAGCGTGAAACTGACCTATCCCAACGCGCCGCAGGGGACTCAGGCGAACATCGCGCAGGTCAAGGTCGATCTACCGAAACAACTACCCTCGCGACTGACGACGCTGCAGAAGGCGTGCACCGAACAGGTATTCGCGAGCGATCCAGCGGGCTGTCCCGCGGCGTCGATCATCGGGCACGCGATCGCCACCACACCGATCCTCCCAGTCCCGTTGAGCGGACCGGCTTACTTCGTCAGTCACGGTGGCGCGAAGTTCCCCGAACTGGTGATCGTCCTCCAGGGCGACGGCGTGACGCTCGATCTGCACGGCGAAACGTTCATCAGCAAAGCGGGGATCACAAGCAGCACGTTCCGCACGATCCCCGACGATCCGATCGGCAGCTTCCAACTGACGCTGCCCGAGGGTCCCTACTCGGCGCTGGCGGCCAACGGAAACCTCTGCAAGACAAAACTGAAGATGCCGACCGCGTTTACCGCACAGAACGGGGCGGTCATACACCAGTCCACCGCGATCGCCGCGACCGGCTGCCCCAAGGCCAAAAACACCAAGAAGACCAAGAAAGCAAAGAAAGCTAGGCAGACCGAGAAAGCGCACAAGCGCTAAAGGAGAGGAAACCCGATGTTCTCACGCATACGAAAGCGCTTCACCTACACCAACATCGTCATGACCCTCGCGCTCGTATTCGCGATGACCGGCGGCGCTTACGCCGCGAGCAAAGTTCTGATCACATCCACAAAACAAATCAGCCCCAAGGTGCTCAAAACACTCAAGGGCGCAAACGGAGCACCGGGCGCGCAGGGAGCCGCAGGTCCAGCCGGTCCAGCCGGCAAAGAAGGACCAGCTGGCAAAGAAGGACCCACAGGAAAAGAAGGGCTTACAGGTAAAGAAGGCAAAGAAGGAACAAAAGGGGAACCCGGCACGCCGGGAGCAAACGGAACAACGGGCTTCACCGAAACGCTACCCCCGGGCAAGACCGAGACAGGGCAGTTCGCGTTCGCCGACGAAGGCGCGGCCGAAGGCGCGGTCGAGCGCGTCGCGATCTCCTTCGCGATCCCGCTCGCTGCCACCGTGGTACCCAACTTCATCGGCGAAGGAGAAGGCGAAGGGGAACCCAAAGAAAAACTGCCGGCCGGGTGCAAAGGAACCTCGGCGAAACCCGAAGCAGACAAAGGAAACCTCTGCGTCTTCGCAAAGGTCATGCAAGCAGTCGAATTCAAATTTCTCCAGGACGGCGGCACGACATCCACGACAGCGACAGGACTGACCGGTGACACGATAGGCTTTGCCGCGCTACACGTCGAACCGGTCAAAGGCTTTGTCGAGACCCCCCAGGCAATTGGCACGTGGGCGGTGACAGCCGAATAGTCACCACCAAGCACGGGTAGGCGAACCGAAACAAGCCACACTCAGCCAAGGCATAGAAGCCTTTGTGCCGGCTGAGCCCACCCCTGGACGCCGTCTTGCTTCAGTTCTGCTCGGCGGCGTTCAGGGGAGTCGTTTGTCGTTCGCGATTCTCGGCCGGCGCGATGAGGGTCGCGCCAGCGCCCGGATGCCGATGCGCGCAAGCGCCAGGCCCCCCTGGCGCCAGACCTCCTCGCGGTCGGACTCGCGTGTGGAGCGCAGCTTGGCGGCGGTGCGGGCGGCGCTCGCCGACAGCTCGTCGTAGGGGCCCCACCACAGGCCGCGCACGCCCGAGGGGTCCCACGTGATCAGCTTTTCCTGTGCGCACGCGCGCAGGCCCGCCTCGCCCAGCGTGCGCCCCAGGCCGCTGCCCGCGGCCGCGCCCCACGGGCCGCGCGAGATCGACGGACTGGGCAGGTGGTCGTTGAGCCACACCATGCCCGCATCGAGCTCGCGCGCGATGCGCATGCCGCGGTAGCGGTCGGCGGTCCAAACGGACGCGCCGAGGCCGTAGGGACTGTCGTTGGCCAGCGCGATCGCCTCGGAGACCGAGCCGACGGTCATCACGGCCAGCACCGGTCCGCCGATCGGCTCGCGCATCAGGCGCATATCGTGCGTCACGCCGGTCAGCACCGTCGGTGCGTAGAAGGCGCCCTCCAGCGGCCCGCCGCAATGCAGCGTCGCGCCCTTTGCGACCGCCTCGTCCACCAACTCGCGCACATGCGCCAAGCGCCGCTCTGAGGCAAGCGGCCCGATCTGTACGCGTGGGTCGCTTGGATCGCCGACGGTCATCGCACGCGCTCCGGCGACGAGCCGCGCGACGAGCCGCTCGGCGACCTCCGGCGCCGCGTAGATGCGCTCGACCGCGCCGCGCGCCTGGCCCGCGCCGGCGCATCCGGACCACAGAGCGCCTGCCGACGCGCGCGCGACGTGGGCGTCGGCGAGCACCAGCATCGCGTCCTTGCCGCCCAGCTCGACCGTCACCTCCTTCTCCTGGGAGACGCACTCGCGCGCCACCGCGCGGCCCGTCGTCGGCGAGCCGGTGAACAACAGCTTGTCCACGGGCGCCTGCGCCAGCTCCAATCCGACGTCGGCGCCGCCGTGCACGACCCGCACCAGGCCCTCGGGCAGGCCCGCGCGCGCGAGCACCCGTGCGATTCGCTCGGCCGCTATCGCGGCGCGCGGCGCCGGCTTGAAGACGACGCCGTTGCCGGCCAGCAGCGCACCGGCGATCTGGCCGAGCGGTTGTGCGAAGGGGGCGCTGCCGGCGCCGATTATGCCCACCACGCCGTAGGGCTCATAGGCGATACGGGCTCGCTTGGTCAGCGACAGCGAGCGGTGCACGCCGACGCGGCGCCCACCGAGCACGCGCGCTCCGTCATGCGCCACCCACTTGAGCGCGTCGATCGCGACCAGCAGCTCGAGCGTCGCCACCTCCGTGCGCGGGCGCGCCTGCTCGGCGGCGATGGTCTCGCGCAGCTCGTCGAGCTCGTCCACGATCGCCTGGGCCATGCGACGCATGTAGCGCGCCCGGTCCTCCAGGCGCAAGAGCGCCCACAGCGGCTGAACCTTGGCGACTTGGGCGACCACCTCGGAAACGTCTGGTTCTGTGGTGTCCAGGCTCATTTGGATACTTCAAGTTTCATAAGAGGGTGCCGAGGAGGGTTGTCGAACCATGTACTTCGTGACACACATTACGAGACTCGGCGGTTCGCGAGGAGGGGGCGCACCCATGATGGGGCACAGGCAGGTGCATAGGACAATTCAGGCATCGATCGGAACGCTGTTGACATTCATGCTGGTTGTGGGCGTGAGTGCCTGTGGCAGCTCATCCACTTCCTCGGGCAAAGGCCCGATCAGCGTGCTGATGGGTACCGCTCCCGACTCGCTCGATCCCGGGTTGGGCGCAACCACACAGTCCTATGAGGCCACCTGGATCACCTACACGGGGCTTGTCACGTACGCGCACGCCTCGGGCGAAGCGGGCACCAAGCTGATCCCGGGCGTCGCTCAGAGCCTGCCGACCGTCACCAATGGCGGCAAGACCTACACCTTCATGCTGCGCAAAGGCCTCGTCTATTCAAACGGCGCGCCGGTCAAAGCCTCGGACTTCGCCTACGCGATCGAGCGCGCGATCAAGCTCGGCTGGGGCAGTGAGAGCTTTCTCACGGAAAACATCGCCGGCGCCGAAGAATTCCAGAAGGGCAAGGCCGCCTCGATCTCCGGCATCCAGACCGACGACGCCACGGGCAGGATCACGATTCAGCTGGTGGCGCCCTATGGCCCGTTCTTGAACGTGCTCGCCTTCCCCGCGGCCGGCCTGGTGCCGAGCGGCACGCCGATGAAAAGCTTGGGCAACGATCCGCCGCCAGGCGTGGGGCCCTATGAGATCGAGAGCGTCGTGCCGAACAAGTCGTTTGCGATGGTGCTCAACCCCAACTGGTCCAAGGACGCGATCCCAGGCATTCCCGCCGGGCACGAGAACATCGACGTGAGCATCGTCTCCAACAACCAGAGCCAGGCCGAGCAGGTGCTGAACAACAGCGCGGACGTGTTCGACTACAACGACACGATCCCGCCGACGCTGATCTCACAGATCGAAAGCCAGGCATCCGATCGCTTCGCCAAGGAGCCGACCGTCTCGGGGCTGTACTTCTTCCTAAATACCAAAGAAGCTCCCTTCAACAATGCCCGCGCGCGCCAGGCGGTCAACTACGGGCTCAACCGCCAGGCGTTGCAACGCCTGGACAGCGGCATGCTCCAGCCCGCTTGCTTCTTCCTGCCGGTCGGCATGCCCGGCCACCCCACGAACGCCCCCTGCCCATATGGCGAACCGAACGCACAACCTGATCTGGCCAAGGCCAAGGAACTGGTGCGTCAGGCCGGCCTCGAGGGCGCGCCGGTGACCGTGTGGGGCGGCTCGCGCGCTCCGCACAAGGAATTCATCGACTACTACACGAGCATGCTCAACGAAATCGGCTTCAAAGCTACCGAGAAGATCGTCGCCGACGCGCAGTACTACGCGACCGTCGGCAACCTCTCGAACAAAGCGCAGACGGGCTTCCTCTCCTACAGCCAGGACTTCCCCAACCCGCTCGACTTCTACCAGCTGCTCGACGCCCAATCGATCCTGCCGACCGAAAACCACAACCTCAGCCAGGTCAACGACCCGCACATCCAAAGCGAACTGGCGTCGTTGGGGCCGATCCCCTCCTCGCAGCTGAGCTCGGTCGTGCCGCGTTGGCAAGCGCTCGACGAGTACACCGCCAAGCAGGCATACCTGGCTGTGTCCGGCTATGAAGAGGTACCAAAGTTCTTCTCCGACCGGATCAACTTCGGCGCGGCGATCTTCCATCCGGTGTACGGGAACGACTGGTCTTCGCTCGAACTGAAGTAAGTACGTACGCCGCGGCTAAAGTCCCGCGGCCCGCGATGGCGATGAGTAGGTATGAGGACCCTCCTGCGCAATCGCGTGGCGCTTGCGTTCGGGGCGCTGTTCGTCGCGATCGTCTTTGCCTGTCTGCTCGCTCCCGTGTACGCGAAAGACGTCGCGCATACCGGCCCCAACGACAACCACATAACTGAGACGGTCAACGTAGGCGGCAAACAGGTCGATGTCGTCTCGCCCACCGGCGTGCCGATCGGCCCGACCTGGAAAGGCCGTTTCTTCCTCGGCGCGGACTCCAACGGCCGCGACGTGGCCGTGCGGCTGCTCTACGGCGGGCGCAACTCGCTCGAGATCGCCGGCATCGCGACGCTGATCACGATGTTGCTGGCAATCTTGCTGGGCACGCTTGCCGGCTACATGCGCGGCATCTTCGACGGCGTCCTCTCGCGTCTGTTCGACCTCGTCTGGGCCTATCCGGCCGTGCTGCTCGGCGTAGCCCTGGGCGTGGCGCTGGCCGTCGGCGGCATCGACCTCGGCCTGTTCACCTTGCACAGCGGCTCGTTGTTGCTGCCGGCGTTTGTGATCGGCATCGTTTTCTTTCCCTACGTGGCAAAGCCCTTGCGCGCGCAGGCGCTGTCGTTGCGCGAGCGCGAGTTCGTCGATGCAGCGCGTGTGCAAGGCGTTGGGCCGTTGCGCATCATGCTCGACGAGATCCTTCCCAACCTGACGTCGAGCATCGTCGTATTCGTGCCGCTGATAATCGCCAACGCGATCCTGCTGGAGGCGGGTCTCTCCTATCTCGGCGCCGGCGTGCAGGACCCCAACCCTTCATGGGGCACGATGCTCGCCGACGGCATCCGCCTGATCCCGGGCGCGATCCATTTGGTGCTGGTGCCAGGGATCATGCTCGTTTTGACTGTGCTCTCGGTGAACGTCTTCGCCGACGGCGTGCGCGACGCGCTCGACCCGAAGGCGACCGTGCGGGGACGGTTGTGATGGTCGCCTTCGTCGCGCGCCGCATGGGCTCGCTCGTCGCCGTGCTGTTCGCGATCACGGTCCTCACCTTTCTGATCTTCCAGGCGATCCCCGACGGCGACCCGGCGCTGCGTATGGCTGGGCGCCTGGCCAGCCCGCAGCAGGTGCAGGCCGTACGCGTGCAGTGGGGCTTCGACAAGCCGATCTACGTGCAGTACGCGAAGACGATGGAAAAGGTGCTCGACGGCAGCGTCATCTCCTACTCACAGCAGGTCAACGTCGAGCAGGAAATCGTTCGCGACCTACCGCCGACGATCTCGTTGGCGCTCGGCGCGGGCGTCATCTGGCTGGTCTTCGGCGTGCTGTTCGGTCTGCTCAGCGCGGTCTACGCCGGACGCTGGCTGGACCGTCTGCTCAGCGTCGTCGCCCTCACCGGGATCTCGATGCCGGTGTTCTTCCTCGGTGCGATCATGCTCTACTGGCTCGGCTACAAGTGGGGTCTGTTGCCGCTCGGCGGCTATGTGCCGCTGACTGTCGATCCCTGGGGCTGGTTCACGCACATGCTGATGCCCTGGGTGGCATTGTCGGTCGTCTCCGTCGGCGTCTACTCGCGCGTCCTGCGGGCGAACGTGCTCGACGTGATGCGCGAGGACTATGTGCGCACGGCGCGCGCCAAGGGCCTCTCCGAGCGGCGCGTGCTGGTCCGCCACGTGCTGCGCAACTCGCTGATGGGGATCGTCACGTTGTGGGGCCTCGACTTTGCCTGGGTGATCGGCGGCGGCGCGATCCTCGTCGAGTCGGTCTTCAACCTCGGCGGCGTCGGCCAGTACGCGGCGCAGTCGATCGGTCGTTTGGATGTGCCGCCGGTGATGGTCATCACGATGCTGGTTGCCTGTGCCGTGGTCGTGCTCAGTGCGATCGTGGACATCTTCTACGCGGTGCTCGACCCGCGGGTGAGATTGTGACCGTCAGCGGCGGCGACCTTGGGCGTCCAGACGCGCATCGACTGGTGCACGAGCCGGCCGTTCGTGGCGGAGCCGTGGCGATCAGCGACGGCCGTCCCCTGCTCGACGTTCATGACCTGAGCGTGTCCTTCGCTACCCGCGATGGGAGCGTCCAGGCCGTAGACGGCGTGTCCTTGCAGCTCGGCGGCGGCGAGGTGCTGGCGATCGTCGGCGAGTCCGGCTCGGGCAAGTCGGTGTGTGCGATGAGCCTGATGGGGCTGACGCGTGGGCCGAACGCGACGATCTCCGGCAGCGCGATGTTCGCGGGGCGCGACCTGATCGGTGCGAGCGAGGCCGAGCTGCGACGCATCAGGGGGGCGCAGCTGGCGATGATCTTCCAGGACCCGCAGTCCTCGCTGAACCCGGTGTATCGCGTCGGCGACCAGATCGCCGAGCAGATCAGGGCGCACGAACCGTTCGTCTCGCACGCCCAGGCTTTGGCGCGTGCCGTCGCGCTGATGGAGCGGGTCGGCATTCCGCTTGCAGCCGAGCGCGTGCGCGCCTATCCCCACGAGCTCTCCGGCGGCATGCGCCAGCGCGTGATGATCGCGATGGGCCTTTCGCTGGGCGCGAAGGTGTTGATCGCCGACGAGCCGACGACCGCGCTCGACGTGACCGTGCAGGCGCAGATCCTCGAGCAGCTCAAGCGGCTGCGCGAGCAGGAGGACTTGAGCATCGTGCTCGTCACGCACGACTTCGGTGTCGTGGCCGACATCGCCGATCGCATCGCGGTGATGCAGACGGGCAAGATCGTCGAGCAGGGAACGGCCGAGGAGATCCTGCGCGAGCCGAAGCATCCCTACACGCGGGGATTGCTGGAGGCGTTGCGGCCTTCCAAAAAGGCCGATGCCCCCCGCGCGCGCGGGGGGGCTTTGCTTCTGGACATCGACAACCTGCACGTCAGCTACGCCGGGCGCAGCCGCCGCGATGCGACGATCGACGCGCTCGACGGCGTGTCGCTCGAGCTTGAAGCCGGCGAGACGTTGGCTGTCGTCGGCGAGTCCGGCTCTGGCAAGACGACGCTGCTGCGCTGCATCGCGCGCCTGATCGAACCGACCGACGGCACGATCCTTCTGCAGGGCCAGGACCTGGCCCGCGCGCCGCGGCGCAAGCTGGCCTCGCTGCGCAGGGAGCTTGGCGTGGTCTTCCAGGACCCGCAGGCGTCGCTGAATCCCCGCCGGCGCGTCGGCGCCACGCTGGAGCGGGCGTTGCGTGCCCGCGGGCTTGGCAAGGTGGCGGCGCAAAGCCAGGTGGGAGGGCTGCTCGAGCGGGTCGGCCTGAAGCAGGGCTACGCGACTCGCTATCCGCACGAGCTATCCGGCGGCGAGCGCCAGCGTGTCGGGATCGCGCGCGCGCTGGCGGGCGAGCCGCGGCTGGTGCTGCTCGACGAGCCAGTGTCCTCGCTGGACGCCTCGATTCGCCACGGCGTGATCGAACTGCTCGGCGAGCTACAGCAACAGCTCGGGTGCGCCTACGTGCTCGTCTCGCACGACTTCGCGACCGTTGAAGCGCTGGCCGACCGGGTTGCCGTGATGCACGTAGGCAAGATCGTCGAGTTCGGGGCGGCCAAGCAGGTTCTCTTGGAACCAAAGCATCCGTACACACAGGAGCTGATCGCCGCCTGCCCGCGCTTGCCCGGTGGCGTAGCATCGAGCGCGTGGACGATGCCACGCAGCTCCTTCAGCGCCTGATCCGATTCGACACGGTCAACCCGCCCGGCGACGAGCGTGCCGCGATTGAGTACCTGGAGCGGATCCTCACCGACGTCGGCTTCCAGTGCGAGCTGCTTGGGGCCGTGCCGGAGCGCCCGAACCTCGTGGCGCGCTTGAAAGGCAGGAGCGACGGTCCCACCCTCTGCTACCTGGGTCACGTCGACACGGTGCTTGCCAATGCCGGCGAGTGGGCACGCGACCCCTGGTCGGGCGAGATCGCCGACGGCTGCCTGTGGGGGCGCGGCTCGCTCGACATGAAGTCGCAGGTGGCCGCCGAGGTGGCCGCTGCTGCCGCCCTTGCGCGTGAAGGCTGGCGTCCAGCGCGCGGCGAGCTGCTGATGGTCGCCGTCGTGGATGAGGAGACCGGCGGCGAGTTGGGCGCCAAGTGGCTCTGCGAGACGCACCCGGAGAAGGTGCGCTGCGACATGCTGCTCAACGAGGGCGGAGGACCTCATTTCGAGCTCGGCGGCCGGCGCTACTACGGGGTGTGCTGCGCCGAGAAGGGCGTGTTTCGCTTCACGGTCACAACCGCCGGCGCGGCCGCGCACGCGTCGATGCCGAAGCTGGGCGAGAACGCGCTCTTGAAGATGGCGCCCGTGCTGGAGCGCTTCGCCTCGCGTCAGGCGGATCTTACGCCGACCGCCGAGCCGCTCGCGTTCCTGCGCGGGGTGGGCGAGGACGAGCGCGATCTGGCGGGTGCGCTGGTGCGCATGGGCGAGCAGGACCAGCGGCTGCTGAGGATGTTCGAGCCGATGTTCGGCGTGACGTTCGCGCCCACCAGGATCTCGGCTTCGGAGAAGATCAACGTGATTCCCTCAAGCGCCGAGCTGCGCGTGGATTGCCGTGTGCCCCCGGGCCTAGGCGAGCAGGACGCCAGGAGGGCGATCGAGCAGGTGCTCGGTGGGATCGACGGTCTGGCGGTTAAGTTCGATGGGTCGGGCGGCGCGGCAACGAGCGGTGCGCTGCACGTCGATTTCACCGAGCGCGTGAGCGGCAATCGATCTTTGATCGACTCGCCCCTGATGGACGCGATCGAGGAGTGGGTGGCAGCGCACGATTCGGGCGCAAAGACGGTGCCGACGGTTATGCCGGGCTTCACCGACTCGCACCGCTTCCGCGCCGCCTTCCCCGAGTGTGTTGCCTACGGCTTCTTCCCGCAGCGCCACCAATCGCTGCTTGAGACCCAGGCGCTGATGCACGCCGCGGACGAGCGCATCGACGTGCGCGATCTGCGATGGGCCACGGAATTTTACCGAGACCTCGCGCTAGGACTGCTCGGCTAGATGCGTTGATTGAGCGATGGTGCTTGCAACCTCGCTCGTCACGGACATCCAGAACTGGTCCTACCAGTGGTCCAGCGTCGTGATGATCGTGTTTTTCATGGCGCTGATCTACCTGATGTGGCGCACCTTGAAAGTGATGCCGCGCGTCAAGCCGCAGCAGATCAAGCCGTCCTCCAACCAGTCGGTCGCATGGAAGGACATCGCCGGCGCCGACGAGGCCAAGGCCGAGCTGCAGGAGATCGTCGAGTTCCTGCGCGACCCCAAGCAGTTCGAGAAGCTTGGCGCGAAGGTGCCGAAGGGCATCCTCCTGCACGGCCCGCCTGGGACCGGCAAGACATTGCTGGCCAAGGCGGTCGCACACGAGTCCGGCGCGCAGTTCTTCGCACAATCGGCGGCGGCGTTCGTGGAGATGTTCGCGGGCCTCGGCGCGGCGCGCATCAGGCGGCTGTTCGCGATCGCGCGCAAGCAGGAGCCGGCGATCATCTTCATCGACGAGCTCGACGCCGTCGGCGGGCGGCGCGGGGCGGACTTCTCAGGCGAGAAGGACCAGACGCTCAACCAGCTGCTGGTCGAGATGGACGGCTTTGCCACGAGCGGACGTCTCGTGGTGATCGCCGCCTCCAACCTGCTCGACAAGCTCGATCCGGCGCTATTGCGCCCCGGCCGCTTCGACCGCCAGATCTTTGTCACACCCCCCGACGTGAAGGGCCGCAAGGGTGTGCTTGGGGTGCACACGCGCGATAAGCCGCTGGGGGATGTGGACCTTGGTCTCGTGGCGCAGCAGACGAGCGGGCTGACCGGCGCCGACCTGGCCAACATCTGTAACGAGGCGGCGATCTTCGCCGCACGGCGTGGCGGCAAGAGCATCACTGGCGGAGATTTCGACCAGGCGTTGGAGCGGGTGATCGCCGGAGTGCAGTCCCACCGTGTCCTCAACGCCCACGAGAAGCGCGTCGTCGCCTTTCACGAGGCCGGGCACGCGCTCTGCGGCGAGCTCTTGCCGTCGGTCGATCGCGTACACCGCATCTCGATCGTGCCGCGCGGGCGCGCGCTCGGCTACACGCTCAACCTGCCAGCGGAGGACCGCTATCTGAAGACGCGCGAGGAGCTGCTCGACTACATGACCGTCCTGCTAGGCGGGCGCGTGGCCGAGCAGATCGTGTTCGGCTCGATCACCACGGGCGCTTCCGACGACTTGAAGCGCGTGGCGGACATCGCGCACTCGATGGTGCACGACTATGCGATGGGCAGCGCCGGCGTTGGCCGCACCCCGGACGGCGATGTGCGTCTGTCGGAGACCACGCTGCGTCTGCGTGACGAGGAGCGTCGCGAGTTGGTCGATGAGGCGCGCCGCGCCGCACGCAGGTTGATCGTCAGTCATCGCGCCCAGTTGGACGCGCTCGCGGCGGAGCTGCTCTCGAGCGAGGTGCTCGACCGTGACGCGATCGACCGCGTGATGGTGGGCGTGCCGCGTTTGGAACGCCGACCTGGCGTGGGGTTGCGCGTCGCGGCCGCCGTGCCGGCAGCTGTGCCGGAGCCCGCTCCGTCCCCTCAGCTGCGCCTCGAGGACGCCTGAAGGCGCTTTCGCGGTCGGTCGCAATTTCGTCTCGCCCCCAAAGGCTAGACTGCGGGGCGTGTTCAACCGGATCGACCACATCGGCATCGCCGTCGAGGAGATCGATGGCTCGCTTGCCCTCTACAGGGACGCCTTCAAGATGGAGGTGGCCCACCGCGAGATCGTCGAGGAGCAGGGGGTCGAGGCGGTCTTGCTGGACGTCGGCGAGAACCACATCGAGCTGGTCGCTCCGCTCGGGCCGGACACGCCTGTGGGCAAGTTCCTCGCCAAGAAGGGGCCCGGCCTGCACCACGTCGCCTACCAGGTGTCCGACATCGAGGCGACCCTCGCCACGCT
>DATHMQ010000160.1:0-3764 GCA_035486935.1 Solirubrobacteraceae bacterium | reverse complement strand
CCGAACCGCCCATGCCCGCCACGACGAGCCCAGCGGCCGTGTCCCAGTCCTGCATGATCGCTGACTCCACGCGCCACAGCGCGTCGCGCAAGTGCTCGGGCAGCGCCAGCACGTCGCCCAGTTGATTGGACGGATCGACCTGGGCGATAGCCGCTCGCGAGAGCTCCTCTGCCGTGGGTGCCGCGGTCGCGCCGCCGTCGCTCATCTGCTGTTCGCCTCCTGTGGGACTGGGGGGATTGTGGGGATCGACCGTCGTGCTCTGCGTCTCTGCCGGACGTTACGAGCCAGCCTCACCTAGAACTGGATTGCACCATCGGGCAATTCGACACCAGGGAAGATACGCGCCCCGCAGGCGATCACGTTGTGCGCCCCTACGTTGACCCCATCGCCGAGCACCGCTCCACCGCTGATCTTGGTGCCCGGGCCGATGTGGCAACGAGCGCCAACTATGCAGTCGCGTAGCTCGCAGCCCTCCCCTATTTGCGTCCCCTCGAGGACAACCGCACGCTCCACGCTCGCGCCGGCACCGACAGAGACATCCTGTGCGAGAACCACCAGACTGCCCACGTGCGCGCCCTGCGCCACGCTCACGCCACGCTCGAGCACCGCCGGCGGGATCGCGCGTCCGTGCACGTCGGCGCCCTCGTCGACAAACAGCCAGTCGCTTCCGAGACGCTCACGCACGGCGCTCTGGACGTTGCCATCGAGAATGTCGAACGTGCCCTGCAGGTAGCGCTCAGGCGTGCCGATGTCCAGCCAGTATCCGTCGGAGGCGAACCCATAGAGGCCGCCACCGACCAGGCGGGGCCAGACCTCGCGCTCGATCGAGACATTGCGATCGGGTGGGATCAGATCGAGGATCTCGCGCTGCAGGACATATGCGCCCGCGCTGATCAGGTTGCTCTTGACGCTGTCCGGGCTGGGCTTCTCGACGAACTCGCTGACCGAGCTGTCCTCGTGCAGGATCACCACACCGTAGGGGCTCGGATCGGGGACCGGCACGAGCGCGAGCGTAGCGCGTGCACCACTGGCCTCGTGCTGCGCGATCTGAGCGGTGAGGTCGATGTCGGTGAGCACGTCGCCGTTGAGCATTAGGAAGCCCTCTTCGAGCATCGGCTCCGCGAGCTTCAGCGCGCCCGCTGTCCCTCTTGGCTCGGGCTCCTCGACGAAGCGCAGGCGGATGCCGAGCTGCGAGCCGTCGCCGAGCACCTCGCGTACGCTGTCGGCGAGAAAGCCGCACGACATGATCACATCGTCGATGCCGTGGCCCCGCAGCCACTCGAGCATGAACGCGATGAACGGCCTGTCCACGAGCCGTACGACGGGCTTGGGAACTGTCGAGGTGAGCGGACGCAGGCGGGTGCCCTGCCCTCCCACGAGGATCACGGCTTGGATGGGCTCACCGCCGTCCGATTCCCTCGTAGATCAGGCCCGCAGCGCGGACAGCATCCGGATCGAGCGCGTTGCGTCCGTCGACGACCACATCGCCGCTCATGCCCTCGGCGACCTCACTCCAGTCGAGCTCGAGGAACTCGCGCCACTCGGTCACCAGCACGACCGCGTCGGCTCCCTCGATTGCGGCCAGCGGCGACTCGCTGAACTCGATTCCGGAAACCAGCAGCTGCGCCTGCTCCTCCGCGACGGGGTCATACGCCACGACGCGCGCACCATCGGCGTGCAAGCGCGCTGAGAGCACCAGCGAGGAGGCCTCCCGCATGTCGTCGGTGTTCGGCTTGAACGCCAGGCCGAGCAGGGCTACGCGCTTGCCTGCAAGCCCACCAAGATGCTTGTGCAACTTGCCGATCACGCGGCGCTTTTGCAGCTCGTTGACCTCGATCACCGCCGTCAGCAGCTGGAAGTGGTAGCCGGAGTTGCCGGCCAACTGCTTCAAAGCATCCACGTCCTTCGGAAAACAGGAACCGCCGAAGCCAATGCCAGCCTGGAGGAACTTTGGGCCAATGCGATCGTCGAGGCCCATGCCGCGCGCGACCTCGACGACATCGGCGCCGGTCTCCTCGCAGACATTGGCGATCTCGTTGATGAACGAGATCTTGGTCGCGAGGAAGGCGTTGGATGCCAGCTTGACCATCTCCGCACTGGCTATGTCAGTGCGCACGAGCGGGGCGTTCAAAGGCGCGTACAGCTCGACCACCGCATCGCCGGCCCAGCCGCCGTCACACCCGACGACAACACGATCGGGGTGCAGGAAGTCCTCGACGGCGGAGCCCTCCTTGAGGAACTCGGGGCAGGAGACGTAACCGAGCCCCTCCTTGCCCTCCTCGCCGAATACCCGCATCAGCGAGGCGCCGGTGCCGCACGGCACGGTTGACTTCATCACCAGCGCGTGGTCTTTGGAGGCGGGAATGGCATCGACAACAGCGTGCACCGCCGACAGGTCGGCATCTCCGGAATATGTGGGCGGGGTGCCAACGGCGACGAACAGCAGACGTGAGTGCTCGAGCGCATCGGCGATATCTGTGGAGAAGTGCATGCGCGCGGCATTGCGCGCTAGGAGCTCCTCCAACCCAGGCTCGTAGATCGGGACCTCGCCACGCCGCAGACGCTCGATCTTCGCGGTATCGATGTCCACGCACCACACGTCGCTACCCAGCTCGGCAAAGCCGGCGGCCGTCACCAGCCCGACATAGCCGGTGCCGATCACTCCGATTGGCTCTGGGTTGACACTCATGAAGCGGGGAAGGCTAGCTGTTGCGCCGAGGGCAGGGCGGCTGGTGTGATGGTGCCCTAGCGCTCTACGGCAAGGAAAGCTTCGTAGCGCTTGGCATCGCGCAGGCCGCGCGCATGCTCCTCGCTGTCCTCTGGGGCCTGCGCCGCCGCCTGGCGCGCTTCGGCTAGTTTCGCCTCGAGCGTCGCGTGGTCGATCTGATCGGGCGCAATCGCCTCCTCGACCAGCACTAGCGCCCTGTTCTCGGCGAACTGCAGGTAGCCCTCGGCCTGCGCGAAGCGCACTATCTCTCCCTCGGAGCGGTAGAGCCGTAGCTCCGTTGGCTCGAGCCGCGCAAGTATCGGCTCGTGGTTGGCGAGGATCGCGATCGATCCGACCGTGGTGAAGGTGGATAGCATCTCGATCTCCTCCGAGAACACCTCACCCTCGGGCGTGAGCACTTCCGCTGGGAACTTTGAGTGCGCCATTATTTCTTGGCCGCCTCCACAACCTCGTCGATCGTGCCCTTCAGGAAGAAGGCTGACTCCGGCACCTCGTCGTGCTTGCCGTCGATGATCTCCTCGAAGCCCCTGATCGTCTCGGCGATCGGCACGTAGGCGCCGGGCGTGCCCGTGAACTGCTCGGCCACGCTGAAGGGCTGCGAGAGGAAGCGCTCGATGCGCCGCGCCCGCTGCACGGTGAGCTTGTCCTCGTCGGAGAGCTCGTCGATTCCCAGGATCGCGATGATGTCCTGGAGCTCCTTGTAGCGCTGCAGGACCTCCTTGACGCGGTTGGCGACACGGAAGTGGTCATCACCAAGGATGTCTGCCTTGAGGATCGTCGAGGTCGAGTCGAGCGGGTCGACGGCCGGGTAGATGCCTTTTTCGGAGATCGACCGCGACAGCGCCGTCGTCGCGTTGAGGTGCGCGAACACCGACGCGGGAGCCGGGTCGGTGTAGTCGTCGGCGGGCACGTAGATCGCCTGGATCGAAGTCACCGAGCCGCTCTTCGTCGAGGTGATCCGCTCCTGCAGCTGGCCCATCTCGGTCTCGAGTGTAGGCTGATAGCCGACCTGCGAGGGCATGCGCCCGAGCAGCGC